>JBBSVJ010000058.1:0-17013 GCA_038233665.1 Lysobacterales bacterium | reverse complement strand
CGGACTCGGAGGGCAGGAGGCCCGTAGAGCGTCGCTTTGGGGTGGCCTTTCTTTGGGCCATTTTTCTTTGGCCACTCAAAGAAAGGTGGCTCGCTCGCCTGAGGCGAGTGAAACCCCGGCATGGATGCCGCGCTCCGAAGGAGCGTGCTTCAAAGAACAAAGTCGCTGTCAGCCAGCCTCGGCGCGGCCAACGAGAGGCGAGTGAAACCTTGGCATGGATGCCGCGCTCCGAAGGAGCGTGCTTTGAATGAACAAAGTCAATGGCACTCGGCGTCAGCGATAGACATGAAGGCCATCAACAAAAAATAGATGCGATTGCCTTGCGTGATTCAGGACAGGTGGTTACAATGCGCGGCTCTGATGCGGGGTGGAGCAGTCTGGCAGCTCGTCGGGCTCATAACCCGAAGGTCGCAGGTTCAAATCCTGCCCCCGCTACCAGGTTTCCGGCGAAGGGCCGCTACGGCGGCCCTTCTGCAGGGAAAGCGCAGGATGCGCGATCACCGATGCCGGAGTAGGCAAGACAACGGTGAAATCTGGAATGGGCCTTGCGCCCATTTTTTTTTGGCGAATTTTTGAAGTAGGCTAACGATCGACGTGACGAACGAGAAACTCAATGAACTTCTGGCTCCGCTGGTCACCGACCTCGGCTTGGAGTTTGTCGGCATTGAGTTCAGTCCGAGCCGTAGCAGTAGTCTATTGCGCGTCTTCATCGATGCGCCCGAGCGTCTGGTGACGATTGAGGATTGCGAGCGTGTCAGTCGTGAAATTTCTGCGCTGATGGACGTCAACGATCCGATTGAAGGCCATTACACGCTTGAAGTATCGTCGCCCGGAATCGATCGCCCGTTGTTCACTATCGAGCATTTCACGCGCTTTATCGGTTCCGAGGCAAAGGTCAATGTGGCTCTGCCGATCGACGGGCGCCAGCGTTTCAACGGTTTGATCAAGGGTGTTGATGGTGATCGTATCCATCTTGATCAGGACGGCAAAGACGTACACATCACACACGCGAATGTGGTCAAGGCACGACTGGTGCCGGACTACGCGGCTCTGGGTATCGATGCCGCACCGCGCAAGAAGGACGAAGCCGGATCGCGCAAGCGCGGACCAAAAAACAAGTGAGGCTGCGTTTGCAGTCGCTCGGGAGTTGAAAAGATGAGCAAAGAACTATTGCTGGTGGTTGATGCGGTAGCCAACGAGAAAGGCGTTCCAAGGGATGTCATTGTCGAGGCCATGGAAGCGGCACTCGCCTCTGCGGCGAAAAAGCGCTATCCCGATGAAGAAGTGCTCGCACGCGTATCAATCGACAACGTCACGGGTGAATACGAGACATTCCGCCGCTGGGAAGTGGTTGCCGATGATGTCGTCATGGAGTCACCGGATTGGCAGATTCGTTTGATGGACGCCGTCGATGTTGTCGAAGCGATCGAGATCGGCGAATACATTGAAGAGCAGATCGAGAATCCGGAATTCGGCCGAATCGCTGCACAGGCGGCCAAGCAGGTCATCGTCCAGCGCGTGCGTGAAGCCGAGCGGGCGCAAATTGTCGATGCTTACGCGGATCGGGTTGGTGAGTTGATTACCGGCATCGTCAAGCGTGTCGAACGCGGCAATCTGTATATCGATCTGGGTGGCAACGCGGAAGCGTTCATCTCGCGTGACAAATCAATTCCACGTGAGGCGGTTCGCGCAGGCGATCGTGTTCGCGGGTACTTGTACGAGGTTCGTTCCGAGCCGCGCGGGCCACAGTTGTTCATCTCGCGCACCGCGCCGGAATTCATGATCGAGCTGTTCAAGCTTGAAGTGCCGGAAGTCGGCCAGGGCCTGGTCGAGATCAAGGCTTGCGCGCGTGATGCGGGTGATCGCGCGAAGATTGCCGTGCTCGCCCATGATCACCGCACGGATCCGATCGGCGCCTGCATCGGTATGCGCGGATCACGCGTGCAGGCGGTCTCCAACGAGCTCAATGGCGAACGTATCGATATCGTGTTGTGGAACGAGAACAACGCCCAGTTCGTCATCAACGCGATGGCGCCTGCAGAAGTGCAGTCGATCATCGTCGATGAGGAAAAACATTCGATGGATATCGCGGTGGCCGAGGACAAGTTGTCCCAGGCGATTGGTCGCGGTGGCCAGAACGTGCGTCTGGCCAGCAAATTGTCGGGTTGGCAACTCAATGTGATGACTGCCGACCAGGTTCGCGAAAAGAGCGAGAGTGAGCAGGAGACGGCGCGCATCTTGTTCGTCGACAAGCTCGAAGTAGACAACGAGATAGCCCAGATTCTGGTCCAGGAAGGATTCTCGACGGTCGAGGAAATCGCCTACGTGCCGACTGCCGAGCTGCTCGCCATTGACGGCTTTGACGAGGATATCGTCGAGGAGTTGCGTGCTCGTGCCCGCGATGCCTTGTTGACGGACGCACTCGCGGTTGAAGAAGAGATCGACGAGCACAAGCCCGCCGATGATTTGCTCGCGGTCGAGACGATGGATGAGTCGCTGGCCTACGAATTGGCGCAACATGGCATCGTCACGCGCGAAAATCTGGCCGATCTGGCCACCGATGAACTGATCGAGCTCGCTATCGAAGGCATCGATGAAGAGCGCGCAGCGGCACTGATTATGGCGGCACGCAATACCTGACCCCGACGACACTCACTGTTGCCTGCATCTCAGGTGACGGAGCGTAGACGATAGTTTGGTAAATGCGGGCAGGTCAGGAGTAAAGAAGAATGTCGGACGTAACAATCAAGCAATTGGCCACTGTGTTGGCCACGCCGGTCGACAAGCTGCTCGCGCAGCTTGAGGAAGCCGGTATGAAGTTCTCCGACCCGGAGCAATCGATCAGCAGCAAGGAGAAGGTCAAGCTGCTTGGCTTCCTGCGCCGCAATCACGGCAAGAGTGAAGCTTCGAGCGACGATAGCGCTCCGCGCCAGGTGACCCTCAAGCGGCGAACCGTGAGTGAGTTGACGGTCAATCCCGGACAGCGCGGCGCATCGGCCAAGACGGTCAATGTCGAAGTGCGCCAAAAGCGCACCTACGTCAAGCGCAGCGTGGTCGAGGATCAGGGCAAGTCGCTCGATCCCGAGCGCGAGGATGCCTTGCGCAAACTTGAAGAGTCCCAAGCCAAACGCGATGCTGAAGAGCAGGCGCGTCTGGACGTGGAGCGTCGCCGTCAGGAAGAGGAAGCCAAGGTCAAGGCCGAGGAAGAATCAAAGCGTAAGCTTGAAGAGGATGCGCTTGCTGCGGCGAAGCTCAGCGAGGCGCAAGCCAAGGCCAGCGAAATTCTGGCTCCTGAAGCCCCGCCGGTGGTTGTCAGTGCGCCTGCGGATGCACAAGTTGAGCGTCCGCGACGCAACGATGATCGCGCCCCCGCTTCTTCCGACGCGGCCAGTCGACACGGCAAACCCAAGCATGCCAGTGGTCATCGCGGACGTGAAAGCGGCGGTGGTGGTGGCGGTGGCGGTCCGTCGACACCGTCGAAGAAGTATTTTGGTAATGAGCTGCACCTTTCCCAGGAAGGCAGTGCACGCCGCACCGGTCGCAAGAAACAGCGTTCGCGTCCCAGCGAGCCCTCGCGTTCATCGGGCGCACATGGCTTTTCGCGACCCACCGCAGCGGTAGTGCGTGAGGTCGAAATCGGCGAGACGATCGTCGTTGCCGATTTGGCTCAGCGCATGGCCGTCAAGGGTGCCGAGGTGGTCAAGGCATTGTTCAAGATGGGTGTCATGGCAACGATCAATCAAGCGATCGATCACGATACGGCGCAGTTGGTGGTTGAAGAACTTGGCCACGTTGCAATCAAGGCCTCTCCTGATGATGCTGAGGTCGATCTGCTCGCACACGCCGAGACCACCGGTGCAACCGAATCGCGTCCGCCAGTGGTGACCATCATGGGTCATGTCGATCACGGCAAGACCTCACTTCTCGATACGATCCGCCGGACCAAGGTTGCGACGGGCGAAGCCGGTGGCATCACCCAGCATATTGGTGCGTACCACGTTGAAACGCCGAAGGGCGTGATCACCTTCCTCGATACGCCTGGGCATGCCGCGTTCACCTCGATGCGCCAGCGTGGCGCGCAGGCGACCGACATCATCATCCTGGTCGTGGCCGCCGATGACGGCGTCAAGCCGCAGACGATCGAAGCGATCAAGCATGCAAAAGCTGCCAAGGTTCCATTGATTGTCGCGATGAACAAGATGGACAAGCCGGAGGCCAATCCGGAGAACATCAAGCAGGGTCTTTCCCAGCACGAGGTCATGTCCGAGGAATGGGGCGGCGACGTACAGTTCGTTCCGGTTTCGGCCAAGGCCGGTACCGGTATCGATGAACTGCTCGAAGCGATTTTGCTGCAGGCCGAGGTAATGGAGCTTGCTGCGGTGCGCGAAGGCCGTGCCTCCGGTGCGGTGATCGAATCCAGTCTCGACAAGGGCCGCGGTCCGGTTGCGACCGTTCTGGTCCAGCAAGGTACTTTGACCAAAGGTGATTTTGTTGTCTGTGGTGTGGAGTACGGTCGCGTGCGCGCCTTGTTCGACGAGACCGGCAAGCAAGTCGACGAAGCGGGTCCTTCGATTCCTGTGCAGTTGCTTGGATTGTCGGGCGTACCTGAAGCGGGCGATGATTTTGTCGTCGTCGCCGATGAGCGCCTGGCCAAGGATGTCGCCAGCCAGCGCGATGCCAAGCGCCGCGAGACGCGTCTCGTCGCCGCCGCCGGCAACCGTATGGAAGACGTGCTCGCGCAAATGGGTCAAAGCGAGGAGCAGTTGTCGCTGAATCTCGTCATCAAGGCTGATGTGCAAGGATCGGTCGAGGCATTGCGTCAGTCATTGACTGCGCTCAGCAACGACATGATCCGCATCAACGTAATCTCCTCGGGTGTCGGCGGTATCACCGAATCCGATGCGACCCGCGCAGCCTCTTCGAAAGCCACGATTATCGGCTTCAATGTGCGCGCCGATGCAGCCGCACGTCGTGTCGTCGAATCAAGCGGGCTCGATCTGCGCTACTTCTCGATCATCTATGACGTGATCGATCAGGTGAAACAGGTTGCGACCGGTTTGCTGGGTGTCGAGATCCGCGAAGAGATCATCGGTATCGCCGAAGTTCGCGATGTGTTCCGCTCCTCGAAGTTCGGCGCGGTGGCGGGCAGCATGGTTATCGAAGGTACGGTCAAGCGCAACAAGCCAATTCGCGTGCTGCGCGACAGCACGGTGATCTTCGAAGGTGAGCTGGAATCGCTGCGCCGCTTCAAGGAGCTTGTTGACGAAGTTCGCAACGGCACCGAATGCGGTATCGCCGTGAAGCAGTACAACGATGTCAAGGCAGGCGATCAGATCGAGTGCTTCGAGCGCATCGAAGTGCAGCGCACGCTGTAGGGTCTGGGAATCGGCAATGGAGAATCGGGAATAGGCAAAACCTGTTTCCCGCTTCTCCTGTAAATCCCGATTTCCCAAACCTGTTTCTCTATTCCCGGACAAAAATATGGCCGACTTTACCCGCTCAGATCGTGTTGCCGTGCAGTTGCGTAAGGAAATTGCCGTGCTCGTGCATCAGGCTGTGCGTGATCACGCCTTGCCATCCGTCAGCGTCTCCGATGTTGAGGTGACCAAGGATCTCGACGTGGCCAAGGTGTTTGTGACGACGCTCATGTCAGATGAGTCGAAGACGGCGGTCAAGGCGCTCAATGAGATGGCGATCGAGTTTCGACGCGAGCTTTCGCGAACACTGAAAATGCGCCGCGTACCGGAAATTCGTTTTCATTACGATGATTCCGTCGACAACGGTGAGCGCATCGAGCTATTGCTGCGTGAGAACGCACCAAAAGAAGATTGAGCAGATTGGCGCGGAAACCGAAAATTCGTTGGCGCGATGTTCATGGCATTCTTCTGCTCGACAAGCCTCAAGGCTTGAGTTCCAACCAGGCTTTGCAAAAAGCACGGTTAATCTATCGCGCGGCCAAAGGCGGCCACACCGGCAGCCTGGATCCGTTGGCCACAGGCTTGGTGCCTCTGTGTTTCGGCGAGGCGACCAAGATCGCCGGGTTATTGATCGGCTCCAGCAAGGTTTATGAAACGGAATGTCTGCTTGGCGTCAGTACTGATAGCGCCGATGCGACGGGCAATGTGATTGAAACGCGCGCGGTACCCCAGTTGAATGACGAGGCGATTGAAATCGCTTTGCAACCGTTTCGCGGCAAGATCCAGCAGGTGCCGCCCATCTACTCCGCGCTCAAGCGTGACGGTGAGCGATTGTATGAGATCGCCCGGCGCGGCGAGTCGATCGAGATTGAGGCGCGCGAAGCGGATGTTCAACGCTTCGATTTGATTGAAAGACGCGGAGATCGTTTGCGCCTGCGAGTGGAATGCGGTTCCGGAACCTATGTTCGCAGCCTGGTGCGCGATCTCGGTGAATCACTCGGTTGCGGTGCTCATGTGACGGTTCTGCGGCGGCTGATGGTCGAACCATTTTATTCGCCAAAAATGATATCAATGGAAGCGCTGGAAGCAGCGGCGATTGGCGGCACAGAGACCTTGGACAGCATGCTCTTGCCCCTTGAAGCAGGCCTGCTTGGTTATCCGGAGATCATTCTGGAGGAAGCCGAAGCCACCCGGTTGAGCCAAGGACAAGCGATTTCGTTGACGCGCGAGCCCGGAGCCTGTCTGGTCAGATCCACTGAAGGTCAGCTGCTGGCGCTTGCGGAAACGGGTTCCGACGGGCTTTTGCGGACTATTCGAGGCTTCAATCTCGCCTGATTTGACCAATCCTTGACAATTCAATGCGCAGACAACTTGTTGCGATGCACCTTTGCCAGCTAAAATGGGCAGCTTTCCCGGCCTAAACTTCATCGCGGGGCTTGGTAACCGTCACCGGCTGGTGATTGTTCCCAAGCCTCGCCCTCGTTCCATAAGGGTTTTCATCATGTCGCTCAACGTAGAAACAACCAGCAAGATCATCGCCGATTTCGGTCGCGTCGCCAACGATACCGGTTCGCCGGAAGTCCAGGTTGCGCTGCTCTCGGCTCGCATCGAACATCTGTCCAAGCATTTCGCCGACCACGACAAGGATCATCATTCACGTCGCGGCCTGCTGAAAATGGTCAATCAGCGCCGTCGTCTGCTCAACTATCTGAAGAGCAAGGACAACGATCGCTACAAGACGCTGATCGAACGTCTCGGCCTGCGTAGGTAATCGACTCATCGTTGCGTTCATTCGTGAACGTGGTTTGCAGCGGCACTGTCGAATGGCTCGGTGTTTCGCTTCCGTATGAAGTCCAAGAAGCGGCCATTGATGGCCGCACTTCTCACATGCTGCCCGAGCACGCTTCGACTGTAGCGTCCGCGCACACTCAAATCAGGACAATCTAAAGTGGCGAAAGTAACCAAGACATTCCAGTACGGCAATCATCAGGTCACACTGGAGACGGGCGAAATCGCTCGCCAGGCCAGCGGTGCCGTCATCGTTAGAATCGACGATACCGTCGTGCTGGTATCGGCAGTCGGTGCTAAATCGGCACGTGAAGGGCAGGATTTTTTCCCCCTCACCGTTGACTATCAGGAGAAGTTTTACGCCGGTGGTCGCATCCCCGGTGGATTCTTCAAGCGTGAAGGACGTCAGACCGAGAAAGAGACGCTGACCTCGCGCCTGATCGATCGTCCGATCCGTCCGCTGTTCCCCGAGTACTTCCGCAATGAAGTGCAGATCATCGCCACGGTGATGTCGATGAATCCGGAGATCGACGGTGACATCCCGGCTTTGCTAGGCGCTTCCGCCGCGCTGGCTCTTTCTGGCCTGCCGTTTGCCGGTCCTATCGGTGCCGCCAAGGTCGGTTATGCCAACGGCAACTACATCCTCATGCCGACCGCAACCGAGTTGAAAACCTCGGAGCTTGAGCTGGTTGTCGCAGGTACCGATAACGCGGTGTTGATGGTTGAATCCGAAGCCAAGCTGCTCAGCGAAGAAGTCATGCTCGGTGCCGTGGTCTTCGGCCACAACGCAGTCAAGGAAGCGGTCAAGGCGATCAACGAGTTTGTTGCCGAAGTTGGCCAGAAGTCTTTTTCGTGGACTGCACCGGAGCGCAATCCGGCCATCATCGATGCCATCAAGAATGGCGTTGGTGATCGACTGGTTGCCGCTTACGCCGTCGTCGACAAGATCGAGCGTCGTGACGCGATCAGCGCCCTCAAGAAGGACGTTGTTTCAGGTCTCAAAGCTGATGCCGAAGCCAATGGCTGGGCGATGAGCGACCTGTCCAAGGAATTCTCGGAACTCGAATACACCACGCTGCGCGCTTCGGTGCTGGCGACCAAGAAACGTATCGACGGGCGTAATCTTGATGACGTTCGCGGCATCACCATTCGCACCGGCTTGCTGCCGCGCACACACGGCTCGGCCCTGTTCACGCGTGGCGAAACGCAGGCACTGGTCACGGTGACCCTTGGCACCGGCCGTGATGCGCAGATCATCGACGCCGTTGAAGGCGAATCGAAAGACCCGTTCTTGTTCCATTACAACTTCCCTCCGTACTCGGTCGGCGAAGCGGGCCGCATGATGGGTCCGAAGCGTCGCGAGATCGGACATGGTCGTCTGGCCAAGCGCGGCGTGCTCGCGGTCAAGCCGTCGATTGAGGATTTCCCGTACGTGATCCGCGTTGTTTCGGAAATTACCGAATCGAACGGTTCTTCCTCGATGGCCTCGGTCTGTGGATCGTCGTTGGCGATGATGGATGCCGGCGTGCCGTTGAAGTCACCGGTTGCTGGTATCGCGATGGGTCTGGTCAAGGAAGGCAACGACTATGTCGTGCTTTCGGACATCCTCGGTGACGAAGATCATCTCGGCGACATGGATTTCAAGGTTGCCGGAAGCGCCGATGGCATCAGCGCCTTGCAGATGGACATCAAGATTGATGGCATCACCGAAGAGATCATGAAGGTCGCGCTGGCTCAGGCCAAGCAAGGTCGTCTGCATATCCTCGGCGAAATGAACAAGGCTCTCAGCGCCGCGCGCACCGAGATGAGCGAGTTCGCGCCGCGTCTGCTGACCATGCGCATTCACCCGGACAAGATCCGCGAAGTGATCGGCAAGGGTGGTTCGGTTATCCGTTCAATCACCGAGGAAACCGGCACCACGATCGACATTACCGATGACGGCACGATTGTCATTGCGTCAGTCAATCGCGCCGCTGCGGATGAGGCCAAGAAGCGCATCGAGATGATCGTTTCCGACGTCGAGCCGGGTCGCATCTACGAAGGCAAGGTTGCCAAGCTGATGGACTTCGGCGCATTCGTCACGATTCTGCCGGGCAAGGACGGTCTCGTTCACGTGTCGCAGATCTCCAATGAGCGCGTCGAGAAGGTGTCGGACAAGCTCAAGGAAGGCGACATCGTCAAGGTCAAAGTGCTCGAGGTCGACAAGCAGGGCCGTATCCGCCTGTCGATGAAGGCGGTTGAGGAAGGCGAGGGCGTTAGCAGCTGATTTCCTTTTGAAGCACAGAAAAAAGCGGGCCTTGGCCCGCTTTTTTTGTTTTCGAAGAACGTACTCGTTGTTTTCTCTTAGGTGTCACTAGCGGGTTCGGAGACATTTTAATGGTGAAGATTGCGAGTTATCGGGACCGCCGCGCGCGATAGCTCGCTAGCGCCAAGACTGCGACCTCCTGCCAGCATCCTCTCGGATTCAAGGCATCCTGGGGTTTTCCGCCCGATGACAAACCTGATTTTCTCGCTTCGCTGCTCTCCAATTGCTCAGTTGGTGCGGGTTTTGCTAGGCGTAAACCGGTTTGATGGGTCCCTGCACTGTCTCTTCCGCAAGTCTCAACGGTTCATCGCCATTGCAAGAATCCCTCTTCGCGTAAAAGAGCGCGCTTATGGTTATGCGAACTTTCGTTTCCGCCGTAGGCATGAAGCCATCTTTTAGGCTACGATTTTCTGCTTGATCGACAGGACTGATCGTGTATCGCCTTAAGCTCACATGCTTGCATCTGCTGGCCGCGATCTCGATCGGGATGGGCGTGTTTGCCTCGGTCCACGCCGAAGAACGCGCTGGAGTGCTTGTCTTGGGTAGGGTCAGCGATGATCCCAAATCGCAGTACGAATCCATGAAGGCACTGGTCGATTATGTGGCCAGTCGCATGGGCGACGTGGGAATCCGTGAAGGTCGCGTCCTGATTGCGAGAGATGCTTTGCAGATGGCGAGCTACTTGCGTCGCGGAAGGGTCGACTGGGTTTCGGAAACTGGTTCGGGCGCGATGTTGTTGCAACAACGGGCAGATGCCCAAACCCTCGTTCTGTCGGAACGCAATGGTATTCGTCGCTATCGGACCATCTATTTCGCCCGGCGTGATGGCGAGGTCAAATCGCTAGCCATGCTTCGTGGTCACCGCATCGCTTTTCAGAATCGCACTTCGACCAGCGCATATTTCGTTCCAGCGATGGAGTTGCTGGATATGGGTTTGTCCATGGAAATTCTCGGCTCACCATTCGATACGCCTGCCAGCAATTCGGTTGGCTATGTCTTTGCGCGCACCGAGCAGAATATAGCGACCTGGGTGCACAAGGGTCTGGTCGATGTCGGTACCGTGAGTGATCTCGACTGGACCAACCCTGAGCATGTCCCCGAGTTCTTCAAAGCTGACTTCGCGATTTTGCGAGAGAGTGCAGAGGTGCCTCGTGGAGTCGAGATGGTACGCAAGAGCTTGAATCCGGATGTGCTTGCGCGTCTGCATGAGGTTTTGCTGAGGATCGGTGACGACCCTGTCGCGGAACGCGCATTGCAGACTTATCGTCAGTCCCTGAAATATTTCGATCTTGATGCGCATGACCTCAAGGATCTCAAGCGTTTGCGCGCCGGTGTCGGCCGGGTCAGTTCGGAAATCGAATGAAGCCTCGTTTTGGACTCCAGGCGAGATTCCTGACCTTGGTCTGTGTGGCCTTGCTGATTTCGGTCGTCACTCTTTTCATTGTCCTGCAGCGGCAGTGGGCGATGCGCAAGGAAGTGCTGGAACTCAGTCGTAGCTCAATCCAGACGCTGGTTTTGAATCGTTTGCGCGATCAGGCCAAAGCGGTTGGTGCGAATACCGCCGAAGCATTGATCAACCCGTTGTACACCTTCGATCTGGAGATTATCGGGCGCATTGTGCGTGATGTGCTGGTCCAACCGGATGTCACCTACGTGATCGTCTTTGACCCAACAGGTGCAATAATTCATGACGGAAGTGATGGTATTGCAAGCTACGGACAGGTCATGTCAGATCCGCTGGCGGCTCTGGGAATCGAGTCGAATGCGCTGCTGATCCAGCAAGACGGTGACGTATTTGACGTATCGGCGCCAATCCGAATCGGCGATGAAAGACTCGGCGGTGTACGCATCGGCTATTCCCTCAAATCGGTTCGCCGTTACGAAGATCAGGCGACCGAACAACTGTCCAGTCATCTTAGGGAAATTGGTTGGCGCTATTTGATCGGCGTGGTGATCCTCATGGTTCTGGCGCTGGGCCTGGGCATTGTACTGAGCGTCATCATGCAACGTTCTCTGGTACGCCCCATTCGCAGACTCGCCGAGGCAGCACGCGAAGTCGAGGCCGGCAATCTCGGAATAAGTTTTCCCGGCCGCGACAGCGGAGACGAGGTAGGCGAGTTGGTGCGTGCATTTGAGCGCATGACCGAAGGTATTGCCCGTCGTGACCGCGATATTCGACGTATCGCGAATACCGATTCGCTGACCGGTCTGGCCAATCGTCGCGCCTTCAGGGAAAATCTTGACAATGCAATAACCACTGCAAATGGTAATGAGTTTGCGTTGATTCTGGCTGATATTGATGATTTCAAACCGGTCAACGATCAATGGGGTCACGATGTCGGTGACAAACTGTTGTGCCGGTTCGCTGATCGCTTGCGCGGGGTGGTCAATTCGATTGAGGAAATCGAGGCCAAGCCCGCGCGACTGGGTGGGGACGAGTTCATTCTGATAGCCCACCGGGTCGGCGATGGTGATATGCCGATACACAAGATTCTTGATCGACTTGGGCGCAGTCTCGTCGATGAGTTCAGTCGCGCGACCGTCATCGACGGACGAACCCACCAGTTCAGCGCTTCGTTTGGTATAGCGATCTTTCCTGCGGATGGCCGCAACGCGGCCCAGTTGATGAAGGCTGCCGATTTGGCCATGTACGCGGCCAAACAGGATGGCAAAAATCGCTATCGGTTCCATCGTCGCTCTTGAGCTTTCGGGAGCGATAGGGCGAAATCCCTGGCGCGCCCCGTAATCTCGACCGCGGTGTATGTCTACAATCCGCAGATGACTGACCAAAGAGACATCACCGCGCTATTGGCCGATGCTGGAGATGGCGATCGCTCGGCTTGGGATCGCTTGGTGAATCTGGTTTACCCCGATCTCAAGCGACTGGCGCAGCGATCCCTGCGCGGCGATGGCCAGCTCACTCTCAACACGACCGCACTGGTCTAAGAATGCTATCTTCGCGGGCGCGGTCACCATCATGCGCAACGATGCGCTCAGCCAGGGCTTGCTCTCATCCGTCAACAGCGTATTGGGTACGACGATCGGCGCGGGCTTCCGACTCAACGTGACCCATGATCGGCTTCTGGATCGCGCAGTCGTCGGACGCCCTGCCGACAAACTCGTCACGTTTCGCGCGTTTTCGCTTTTTGCGGATGGCTTTGGAGTAACTGGAATTCTGGCCAGGTATTCATCCGAGCTTCGGCGGTAAATGCTTTGGCTCAGCAGGAGAATCCGGCGACTTGGATATTCCTTCGATTGGAGGAGTGTCATTCCGTCGCGCGGCTGAAGTCACACGCTTTCACACTGGCACAATTAACCGTCGGGGACGTGCGCTTGATCGACGGCGTTTGATGGCGTGGCGAGCCAATTGACTGCTTGGCATGATGCCGCCAGCAGCGACTTCAGCGGGTGGCTGTCGTGCGGCTTCGCCGGCGGATGCAAGAGCGGTAACCATTCAAGCGATCCAATGACTGGCGTTCGTTCTGGTGGTGGCATATCGTAATGCCGCGAAAACGTTGTTTCGTCGGTGAGGGTGGCGCCGACTTCGATTCATTTCCTTGGGGATTATTGATGAAAAAATTGTCGTTAATTGCTGCCGCGATCGCGGCTTCCTGTTCGCTCGCCTATGCCGCGGACGAGGGAAAAGTCATCATTCCGGCGGGAGTAGCCGCGCCGGCTGGATACGAGAAGATTGCGGATTACGGTTCGTTCGCGCTCTATCGCGGCAATCTGGCCACGGTGCCGCGCAATGTTGTTGGCGCTTACGCGCTGAACGAAGCCGACGTGCTGCAGTTCGATCGTTTGCGACTGGATACCCAACAATCCGCGTGGGTTGCGCCGAGCGGATTCAGTTTGAATCAACCGCGCGGATCGGCCTTGCAGATCATCCAGTTTGTCGGCCCGATCAAGCAGGTTTGGCTGGATGAGGTTCGCGCCACCGGCGCGGTGCCGGTCCAGTATGTCGAGAGCAATGGCTATCTGGTCTGGGCGAATGATTCTTCACGCGCCAAACTGACCCAGATGGCAGACGCAAAAAAGACTCTGCAATTCAGCAAGCCTCTGCCGTCTTTCGTCAAGCTCGGCACGTCGTTGTTCGACCGATTGCAGGCTAACGGACAGGCATCGACGCGTCTCCCTGTCACCATCCAACTCTATCGCCATGCTGGCAGCACGACACGCAGTGCGCTCGAAGCGATGGGGCTCAAGCCCGACGGCGATTGGGTGTCGATCCTTGCCTACGAGAACGCGAAGTTCAACGTGACCCTCGATCAGGTACGCCAGATCATCGAAATGCCGGATGTCTACTGGGTTGGCGAAATCCACAAGCGCGAAATGAATGATGAAGTACAGGCGCAGATTATTCGCGGCTATTTGAATTTGTCGCAAAGTGGGCCCCAGGGTGAAGGCTATCTGCCTTGGCTGAACGCGCTCGGTTTCCCGGCGACTCCTGCGGCCTATCCGGTCGTTGATATCACGGACGGCGGCATCGGCAATCGCACCACCATGACCGGCGACTTGACCCTGCACGAGCTCGGCAATATCGCCAATCCGACGCGTGTCGTGTTCAATCAGACGTGTGGCGCAGCAAACAACAACGGAACCGTTGAAGGACACGGCCATATCAACGCAAATATCGCGCTCGGCTATGACCTGCGTGCGAACGCCGGCACACCAGGTGCGCGCTTTCCTGGTGAATACCAGCGCGGCCTTGGAATGAATCCTTATGGGCGTATTGGCGGCACCCGAATCTTCGGTTCCAACGGCAGTTTTGACGAAAGCAGCTGCGGTAATTCCGACGTTGGAACGATCAACAAGAGCTATACCGCTGGCGCACGAATCTCATCGAACTCGTGGGGTTGCTCGGGTTGTGCATCGAGCTATGACGACAGCTCGCAAGCCTATGACGTCGGCACCCGCGATGCGGATCTTGCTACGCCCGGCAACCAGGAACTGATCACGCTGTTCGCCGCGGGCAATAGTGGATCGGGGGCAGGTACCGTCGGCACGCCTGGCAACGGCAAGAACATGATCACCGTGGGTGCATCGGAAAATCAGCGTCCGAGTGACGAAAACGGCGCCTGGACCGACGGTTGTGCCATCGGCCCAACGGGTGCCGACAACGCAAAGGATGTGATTGATTTCTCCTCTCGTGGACCGGCGCCGGGTGGGCGCATCAAGCCCGAAGTCATAGCTCCAGGTACACATATCACCGGCACGCGTGCGAATCCGACCAGTGGCGGCGGTACTTGTGACGCCGCTCGGCCGGTCGGCAATGCCACCTATGCGGCGTCCTCCGGAACCAGTCACTCGACACCGGCAGTCTCCGGTGTAGCGTCCCTGGTCTGGTGGTGGATTGCCAATAATCAGGGCGCGCTGGCGTTCGATGGAGGCGCTCCATCGGCACCGTCGCCGGCGTTGATGAAAGCCTGGCTGATGGCGTTCCCGACCTATCTGACCGGCCTTGCTGCAAACGATACGTTGCCGAGCAACAAGCAGGGTTACGGCATGCCGAACCTCGGCGACATGTTCAGCGATACGCCAACCTTTGTGCTCAACCAGACCCAGGTGCTCGACAACACGGGTGAGGTCTGGACATGGACCGGAGCGGTTGCCGATCCGGCCAAACCGCTGCGCATCACGTTGGCGTACACCGATGCCGCCGGTGCAATCGGCACCAGCCCGCAGGTCAACAATCTTGATCTTGAAGTCGATGTGGGTGCGACGACTTATCTGGGCAATCGCTTCAGCGGCCAATGGAGCGTGACTGGCGGTGCGGCAGACAACAAGAACAACTACGAGGCGGTGTTCCTGCCATCGGGCACCAGCGATTCGGTGACGATTCGGGTCAAGGCGCTGAATATTGCCGGTGATGGCATTCCCAATTCGGGCGATACGACCGATCAGGATTTCGCCATTGTCTGCAACAACTGTTCCCAGTCGCCGACTTTCACGTTGTCTGCGGATCGAATCTCGGCAAAAGTCTGCACGGCGTCCACGCCTTCTGTAGCGTTCAATCTGAGCTTTGGCTCGATTCTCGGTTTCACCACGCCGGTCAACCTGGTTGCAAGCAACAATCCAGCCGGATCGACCACCGCGTTCTCGACCAATCCGGTCAACTTGCCGGGAAGCAGCATTTTGACGATTGGCAATCTGGCCAGTGCAGCGGCGGGAGCGTACAACGTCGATGTGACCGGTACGGCCGGTAGCGAGATCAAGACGCGCAGCGTTGCATTGGAACTGTTCAGTGCGTCTCCGACTGCATTCGGGCTAACCACTCCGGCGAATGCTTCGGCAAACGTCGCATTGTCTCCGTCGTTGAGCTGGGCCGCTGCCGCACAGGCGTTCAATTACAAAATCGAGATCGCCACAGACGCGGGTTTCAGCAACATCGTCTACACCGGCATTTCCACGACGACAAGTCATGCGGTCGGCACCGCGTTGAACAGTTCCGCCCAGTACTTCTGGCGCGTGACCGCGCAGAATGAATGCGGCACTACGTTGGCATCATCGACGTTCTCATTCTCGACCTTGCCGTTACCGGGTGACTGTTCTATCGGTGCAACCGCACAAAATGCGTATTCCACGGATTTTGAGGGCGACAACTCCGCATGGACGAGTTCCGGAACGCAGAACACCTGGGCTGAAACCACGACCAACCCGCATAGCGGTTCGAAGGCCTTTTTGGCCAAGGATGCGACTTCGATTTCTGACCAGAGACTGGTTTCGCCAGCGATGGTATTGCCAACCGGCCAAACGCCGTTGAGCTTGTTGTTCTGGAATCGTCAATCGATCGAATCTCGCAGCGGTGGATGCTTTGATGGTGCGATTCTTGAAATCTCCACCAATGCCGGCACGTCGTGGACTCAGATCACCAATGCCGACCTGCTTGTTGGTCAATATCAGGGGCCGATCAGCACCAGCTACTCCAACCCGCTCGGCGGCCTCAACGCGTGGTGTGGCGATCCGCAGGCTTGGCAGCGTTATGTTGTCAGCCTTGATGCTTTCGCTGGCCAAACGGTGAATTTCCGCTTTCGCATGAGCAGTGATTCATCGGCAGGACGCACACCAGACGGCTTCGCTCTTGATGACGTCAAGGTTCAGGGTTGCGCGGTTCTGACCGATGAAATCTTTGCCGATGGATTCGAACTGACGCCATAGGTCTTCCGCAAACCGAAGGCGAATCGTGAGCGATCACGATTCGCCTTTTTTTTTGCGCAGGGAATCAGTAGAAACCGGGTTGCCGCGGACTGGCCGCCAGAGAGCTGATGCGCTCAGCCGTCGAAGCCATTGATGAAAATGATGTCGCGCGTATCTTCAAACGCGCCGACATCGCATTCGGCCGTTCCATTGCCATCACCATCAATCGGGCGAACCTGAAAACGCGCATCGCGTGGTTCGCAAATTGTCCCATTGCTGATGCTGTCAATCACAGCACTGCCGCTGAAGCGCAGCACGCCAATCAGCCCTGGGCGCTCATCGACGAATACAGATCCGAGCGGCGCG
>JBBSVJ010000057.1:0-17268 GCA_038233665.1 Lysobacterales bacterium | reverse complement strand
TCGGCCTGTACCTAACGTGGCATCGGATGCCCTGATTGCGATTAAACGGGTATGCTCGCAACCATGCCTTTGACCCCGATTCTGATCGCCCTCTACATCTTCGCCGGTTTCTGTGCGCTATTCACCTTGACCAGCGCGCACGGTGCACGCCGGCGCTGGCGCGAGCGTAATCACTTCTCGGCGTGTCATCGTAGTTTGTGGACGATAGTATTTCTTATTCTTGCAATCCTCGGCGCGCTTTCCGCATCAGCCTTGCTCGGCTATCGCCGTTTGACGACCGAGACCCTGCTCGCCACCCTGCAAGCGCGCCAACTCGGACCGCAACGCTTCAACGTGCGTCTGGATTTTCCCGATGGTAGCCATCGCAACGTGGGTGTCGCAGGCGATCAATGGCAGCTGGATGCGCGGGTTATCAAGTGGGAGCCTCGCGCGGTAATGTTCGGAGCGCCAGTGCTTTACCGACTTGAACGGATCAGCGGTCGCTACGCCGATGCCGCGCAGGAAAGCGAGCGCGAGCGCAGTGTGGTCGCGCTCAGTGAAACCAACCCTTTTGATCTGCTGGATCTCAAGCGACGGTTTCCGCAATGGTTGCCTTGGATCGATGCGGATTACGGCAGTGCCGCGTATCTGCCTTTGGTTGACGGTGGTGAATACCGTGTCAGCCTGGCTCCGGCTGGCGGCCTGGTCGCGCGCCCGGCCGATGCGCAAACCGAGCAGAAGATTCGCCAAGCCGGCTGGTAGAGACCGCATCAGTAATGCGCTTGAAGGCTGACTGAGCCTGCCAACCAGCCCTGCTTTCTTGCGAATCAATGCATGTATCATTGTGCAGTCGCAACGCGATGCAGACTCCACTGGCAGGGAAGCGCAATTGATGACACGAAATTCCGAAAAATCCGGCTTCTCATGGCGGAAAATTTTCTTGTTTTTCCTCAGTCTCATCACGATCTGGTGGGCTTGCAGCCACCAAGCCGATGCCGTCGCGCACCGTTCAGTATCACTGGCGTTCCCCAATTGGGACATCTACTACGGGAGCATCTGGCTTCGGCCGGGCGGTGGCGCCTGGATCAGCGATGTCGACATGGTTCCTTTGAACGGGGACGAAGAGGATATCTACCACTTCGACAAGGTGGCCGTTGAAATCCCCTTCTTCCAGTTCTATCGGAGTGCTTGGGATTGGGATCTGCTTGATCGAATGCCGAGGATCAAGGATGTGACCCTGCATCTTGAAGGCGGAAGTGGGCCGATGCAGTGGCCGTTCTCTCGAGAAATGGCGCTTTTCGGCAACGCCAGCGCCTCGCCTTTTGAAGCGAATGGCTGCGCTGAAGATGGATCATTTACCGCCGACGAATTCCCCGCCATGGGTCTTGAAGCGAAACCGACCCGCTTGACCATGGCGTGGCATCGCCAAACCGACCGCATCATCAAGGAGCAATCGATTGAGACTCCGGGAGTCAGTCGCGTCGACTACCGCGGCGAGCTGCTTGTCCATGATCAGCTGCCACTGTTGAGTTCGCTGGGTTCAGCAGACGATGAACTATCGATGGCCGAGTGGCATGTCGTTGATGATGGCTTCGTTGCAGCACGCAATGCTTACTGCGCGAAGAAGGATGGCGTCAGCCCGTCCGAGTTCATCGAGCGCCACTTGTCCACTTCCCAGCGCACGCTTGCGGCAGTGGGCATGCAAGCCAGGGAGTCGACGCTATCGAGCTACCGTCACTTTGTCGAACAAGGCGGCAACCTGGATCTTGTTGTCAACTACTCGCCAACCATCGATGGATCGGTCCGCAACGATGACGACTGGAGTCGCTGGCTGGCGCGGACCCAGGGTCAATTGTCAGTTGCGGGGCGCAGTACGGCGCTGAGCGTGCGCACTATCGTTGAACGACCGTTCCCGGAAACCGATCAGTACACCAGCGTCTGGCAGATTCTGAGCGCGGAACAGGCTGCGCAAGTGGTCGCCTCGGCAACCGCTACTTCAAACGAAACCGAGGCGCCGCCCGCGGTGATTGCGGCGCTAGCAAAACGTGACAAGGAGCCACCCGAAGTCGCGCTCAAGGCACCGTCCGAGCAAGAGATCCTCTACGCCGAAACCGAGGTCGTTGAAGAGCGTCCCGACTTGATCGAGGACTACGCGAAACTCCGCCACGAAGTCGGCCAACGCTTCATGCTCTACGTCAAAGGCAAGCCGCGTGTTCGCGTGGAAATCGTCGGCATCGAAAACGGCGTCATCAAGATACGTCGCTACCTGCGCAGCGGCTGGCTTGAACAAGGCGTCAAGCAGGCCTCATTTGTGCGCGCCGAACGCGTGCGTTGACATTCAATCAGGACAGCAATGAGCGCTCAAAGCGCAGCGCGTCTTCGCCATCCTCATAGTAGCCAGGTCTCGTCGAAAACAGTTGATAGCCACGGCGCTGGTAAAGCCGCTGCGCAATGACGTTGTCGCGACGCACCTCCAGAGTGAGCCGGCTACAACCGCGCTGGCGCGACTCTTGTTCACAGACAGCTATCAGCGAATCGCCGATGCCCAGCCCGCGCGTCTCAAAGCCAACGGCAAGCGAATACAGGCGCGCGATGCGGCTGTTTCGACGAAACAGCACCATCGCAGCGCCACGCACTGACTGCGAATCCGCTGCGACAACGATAAACACACTATCGCTGGCGAGATGCCGCCGCCATTGCCGGGCGCTGAGCTGATCACTGTTGAATGTCGCGTTCTCCAGCACAATCAACGCATCGAGATCGGCTGCTGTTGCGCGTCGTATGCAAAAGCCGTTTTCAGCAAGCTTGTCCAATCGTGAATCCGCCGTCGCTTCAATTGCCAAGACTATCCTGTCGCGTGGGCCATTTCACCCCAACACTAGGCGGTTAGGGATGCCCGCCATCGCCGCGTCTGCAAGTAGCCAGAACTAGTAACGCTGCGGGACAAGCTGAACATCGGACCCCCGCTGGGCTTTTCCAGGCATCGCCACACCCGCTCGCCGTGGCAAACTTCGCGGCACTGGGAAAGATCCTCGAAGCATCAATCGTTCCCGCACTTACCAGAATGGCCCCGCCGCATGAGTCGCCTTGTCATCGTTGTCGAAAAAGCCTCCGATTGGGGCTCGTATTATCCGTCTGACAATGTTGTCACGGCGCAGGAGTACCTGAAGCAACCGCTGAATGAGGATGACGAGCGTACCCAGGTCATCAATCTCTGCCGAAGCTACAAGTATCTCGGCACCGGATATTACGTCTCGCTGCTCGCCGAGGCGCGCGGGCACAAGGTGATTCCATCCGTTCGAACGATCAACGATCTGCGTCGGCGCTCGCTCTACGGCCTCGACATCGAGGATCTGAGTAGCCGTCTCGGCAAGTTTTTGCCAGCTGGCGGACGCGACACCACCGATTTCGGCATCCTCGTCTATTTCGGTGAAACGTCATATCCCGCCCTGGAGGACATCGCACGTCAGGTATTCGAGGCGTTTCCGAGCCCGATACTGCGTATCGAATTCGAGCGCGATCGGGTCTGGCAGATCAGTGCCATCAAGCCGACCGGTCTGCACACGCTGTCCGACGAACAGGAAGATGCTTTCGCGCAGATTCTCGATCGCTTCTCGCGCAAGCTCTGGCGCAAACCGCGCGCGCGGCGCAAATATCGGTTTGATCTGGCCATGCTGGTCGATGCCAACGAGGTCATGCCGCCATCGAACAAGAAGGCGCTCAAGCAATTCATCGAGGCCGGTAGCGAACTCGGTATCGAGGTCGATCCGATCGGCCGCAACGACTTCCAGCGGCTGGCTGAGTACGATGGTCTGTTCATCCGCGAGACCACCGCGCTGGATAATCACACCTATCGCTTCGCTCACCGTGCGGAGAAGGAAGACATGGTGGTCATGGATGATCCCGAGTCGATCCTCAAATGCACCAACAAGATTTATCTGCATGACCTCATGCAGTCACGCAAACTGCCGATTCCACGCACCGAAATCCTCTATCGAGACGATCCGAAAAATCTCGAGGAAAGCGCCGCACGTCTAGGCTTCCCTCTGGTTCTGAAAATTCCCGATGGCTCGTTCTCGCGCGGCATCGTCAAGGTCGAGAGCGCCGACAAGTTGAAGGCAGCGGCCGACACGCTGTTCCAGCATTCGGCACTGATCCTCGCTCAGGAATTCATGTTCACCGATTTCGACTGGCGCATCGGCGTGCTCAATCGCGAGCCGTTGTACGCGTGCAAATACTTCATGTCGCGCGGACACTGGCAAATCTACAACCACGGCGCCAAGGGAACGGCAAAATCGGGCGGCTTTGAAACGCTGCCGGTTGAACAGGCGCCTGGCGACGTGGTCAAGCTCGCTCTCAAAGCGACCGCGCCGATCGGCAATGGCTTGTATGGGGTCGATATCAAGAAAGACGGTCAGCGTCTGGCCATGATCGAGGTCAACGACAATCCCTCGATCGATGCCGGTGTCGAGGATGCTTATCTCGGTGCGGAACTCTATCGACGGATCATGGCCGAATTCCTGCGCCGTATGGAAGGCAAGCGGCTCGGAACCCGCGGCTGAGTGAACGATGCGCCGTCTATCGGGTTCGCCGACTCAGCGGTTTTTTCGGTTCGAAAATCCAAACACCGAGATTGCGTATTGCTATCCAGCCATGCGAACGCTTGAGCCAGAGGATATTGATCAACGGCGCAGCGATTAGCCAGAACGGCAGACTCCAGCCGGTCATCTCGCCAGCGCGAAACAGCGGAAACATGGCGGAGCCGAGGATTCCGCCAATCGCCCAAAGCTGCAGCCAGACTGGCAACGAAGGTGTTTCCGATTGAATCGAGGCAGGTCGAAGGCCACGGATTTCGGACAAGGTGAACGGGGCGAGCAGCATGCGGTATCTCCAGTGGGTTAAACGAGCATGCAGTGCGCTGATCTCAGCACGTGAGAACCGATCGATAGCGCTTGCGGATTCGAGAATTTTCGGCGCTCGCGACAACCCGTCCTTTACACCTCGCATGCGATAATCCGCCCGCTTTCAATGGAGTGATGCGTGGAATCCAGTCCGTTTATCCAGTACGCAGTGGTCTTGCTGCTTGCTGCTGTCATCGCTGTACCGTTGGCCAAGCGGTCACGGCTGGGCGCGGTGCTCGGTTATCTGGCCGCTGGCGCCCTGATTGGGCCCTCGCTGCTGAACCTGATCGGCAATGCCGATGAAATCGCGCATATCTCCGAACTAGGCGTCATCCTGATGCTGTTCGTGATCGGCCTTGAGCTTTCGCCGCAGCGGCTCTGGGTGATGCGTCGTCAGGTATTCGGATTCGGCACCATCCAGGTGGTCCTCAGCGCCGTGGCGATCGGTTGCGTGTGCCTGGCCTTTGGCCTTGGCTGGAAAGTTGCGCTGATCATCGGCCTCGGCCTGGCTTTGTCCTCCACCGCGATCGGTTTGCAGATTCTTGCCGAACGCAAGGAGTTGCAGAGTCCGCATGGCCGCCTCGGATTTGCCATCCTGCTGTTTCAGGATGTCGCCGCGATTCCCATTCTTGCTCTGGTACCACTGCTGGCGGTCGCCCACGGTACCGACAATAGCCTGCCAACCTGGGCGATTGTGCTGCGCGTTGTTGCCACCATTGCGATTGTCATCGTGGGTGGCCGATTGGTCCTGCGGCCAATGTTTCGCATCGCGGCGCGAACGCAAATGCCCGAAGTATTCACCGCCTGCACGCTGCTGGTGGTTCTGGGAACCGCATGGTTTGTCCAGCTGGGCGGCATCTCGATGTCCCTGGGCGCGTTTCTTGCTGGTGTTCTGCTTGCCGATTCCGAGTATCGCCACGAGATCGAAGCGCGCATCGATCCGTTCAAGGGCTTGTTGCTCGGCCTGTTCTTCATGAGCGTCGGCATGAGCGCGGATATCCATCTAGCGATTCGCGAGCCGATCCTGATTGTCGTCATCCTGGCCGGGTTGTTGATCGCAAAAGGCCTGATCCTGTATGGCGTGGGTCGACTCGCTGGTGAAACCAATGACAGTTCGCTCAAGCTCGCCGGCGTGCTTGCCCAGGGGGGCGAATTCGCCTTTGTCGTGTTTACCCTGGCGATGCAGAACCAGTTGCTCGATGCGCATCTGCGCGACGTGTTGATCGTGGCGATCACCTTGTCGATGGCGTTGACTCCGCTGCTGGTCATCGGCTTCGCAAACCTCGTACCGAAGCAGGTCGCCAGCAAGCCCGACTATGACCACATCGACGAAGACGAACATCCGCGCGTCATCATCGCGGGCTTTGGACGCTTTGGTCAGATCATTGCGCGAATTCTGCGTGCCAATCAGATTTCCTTCACCGCCATCGAAAGCTCGATCGACCAAGTTGAGTTCTCTCGGCGCTTCGGCAGCAAGATCTACTACGGTGATCCATCACGCGCTGATCTGCTGCGCGCAGCAAACGTCGACAAGGCCGATATATTCATCGTCACCACTGATGATCCGGATACCAATATCCGCACCGTGCGTTTGATCCGGCGCATGTATCCCGAGATCAAGGTTTTCGCCCGTGCACGCAATCGCCAGCATGCATTCCGATTGATGGATCTCGGCGCACGGATCGTGCGCGAAACCTTTCATTCGAGCCTTGTCATGTCGCAACAGGTGCTGGAACAATTGGGTCTCGATGCGTCGGTTGCCGCCAGGCGTGTGCAGAAATTCAAGGAGTTCGACGAAAATCTGCTGGTCGAGCAACACCTGTTCTACGACGACGAAGCGGCGATCGTGCAGAACGCGCGCGACGCTCAACTCGATCTGGATCGTCTATTCGAGGCCGACATGGCCGGCGAGAGCGAAACGAAACGCGAGGCCGACACGTGAGCCGCCGTCGTGGGTTTGCATTGGCTGAAACCGAGCTTCGCAGCTTCGATCGCAGTCTGTCGGCGCGCTGTCATGTTCAACAACCAGATCGCTACCGGCTGATCGAAGCGTTGCCTGGCGATGTGCCGCGCATCAGCCGCGGCGCCGGCGTTTCCTACGTTGCCGCCAGTTTTTGCAGTGGCGGCGTGGCCCAGGATCTCAGCGCATTCGATCGAATCCTCGATTTTGATGGCGAGCGAGGATTGATCAAGGTCGAGGCCGGCGCACCGATTGGCGAGATTGTGCGATTCGTCCTGCAACAGGGCTGGTTGCTGGCGGTCGCACCGGGACATCCGCGGGCCACCGTCGGTGGATGTATTGCCGCCGACGTTCACGGCAAGAACCCGGCTCGCGATGGCACTTTTCACCGCCATGTCCAGGCGATCGAACTATTCGATCCAATCGACGGTTGGCTCACGCTTGATCGCACGCAACATGCCGAGCGCTTCGCCGCCTGCTTCGCCGGTTTTGGAATTCCCGGTCTCATGGCAACTGCCACGTTGCGACTGGTTCCCGCAGCGCTTGGATACTCCCTGCGAAGCGTTGCCGTCTCCAGTTTGATAGAAGCGCGCGATGTGCTGCTCGCACATGCCGGAGCACCGGTGTTGTATGGCTGGCACGATGGTCGGCCAGGCCGATTTGGGTGCGGTTTAATCCGCTACGGACTTGAATCCAAAGAACCGCTGGCGCGCTCCACTCGACTCATCGCTGATCTGCTCGCAACGATCAAACCTTGGCCCCTGTGTGCCTGGAGTCGTAGCGGCATCGCGGCGATGAATCACGTTATCCGCCATCGCTATGGACCGGGTCAGAACCACGTTGCCGCCGCAGCGGCGATGTTTCCCCTCAATGATGCGCGCGCCTACTATGCAGGCTTCGGTGTCGAAGGCCTGATCGAGTCGCAGTGGCTGCTGCCGCATTCGCGTTACGCGGACTTTGTCGCCTCGCTCGAAGCCGAAGTAGAGCGCGTGCGCCCGCGCATTGCACTTATTGCAAGCAAGCTGTTTGATGGGCTCGCCGAGGGCTTGAGCTTCGATGGCAAGGGCATCTCGCTGGCTATCCAGATGCCGCAGCCAAAAGCGAAAGAGCAAGCGGCGTTCATCGAATCGTTGACCGAGTTGGCACTGATCCACGGCGGCCGCCCGAATCTGATCAAGGATTCGAGCCTCTCCGCTGCGAGCGTGCAACGCGGCATCCCGGGCTTCGAATCGCACCGAGAGCGCTTGCGATTGTTCGATCCGAAACATTTGCAGCAATCGGAACTGACACGGAGACTGGGCCTGTGACCGCGATCGTGGTGGGCGCTTCCAGTGGCCTTGGCCGCGCTCTCAGTGAGGAACTTGCGCGCACTGGCCATCCTTTGCTGCTGATTGCCTCGGACTCACGCGACATCGAAGCGCTGGCCAGCGATCTCCGACTGCGCTGCAAGGTTGAAATCGAAACCTTGGCCCTCGATTTGGCGGCCAGTGCCGATCCCGGAGCCGAAGCGCTTCAGGCGCTTGCCAAACTGCCGCCCGTGAGCGCCCTGCTGTTGCCGGTCGGCATGTCGCGCAGCGATGACGATGGATCATTGTCAGCCGGCGCTATCGGGCAACTATTGGCGATCAACCTGCACGCACCGATCGCTATTGCCCACGCGTTACTGCCAAGCTTGCTCGTAACGCAGGGGTCGATCGTCGGTTTCGGCAGCATCGCCGGCGCCCGCGGTCGTAGCCGCAATATCGTGTATGCAGCCGCCAAGCGTGGCCTTGAAACGTTCTTTCAAAGTCTGCGCCATCGTCATCTTCCCTCGGCCTTGCGCGTCCAGTTCTATCGCTTGGGATTCTTGCGCAGCAATCTCACGTTCGGCATGAAACTGCCCCTGCCGATCGCCGAGCCGGAAGATGTGGCACGCAAGGTTGTTGCCGCCTTGACGCGTGGATCATTCGATCGCTACGAGCCGCGCTGGTGGGGATTGATTGCCCTGATCATCCGCTGCCTACCCTGGTTCGCTTTCCGACGCATGAAGGACTAGGCATCCGCCATACGGGCGCCTGGCAGCTCACGATGCGCGCCACTGACCGCGAAGAAACGCTTGCGCCGGCCTTCATGGTCGCATCGAGAGACTGATCAGCCGTTGCACGGTGAAGGCCTTGTCGGGTAGCAAGCGGGCGGCGTTGGTCATCCATTCGCGTTGATTCGACCAGACCACGTCTTGGGTAAGACTGGAAACTGTGCACTGCTGGGCGCAGAATCAACGAGTCGCACAAATCATGGGAGGGTTGTGGACGCAAGCCTCGCTGCCACCGATGTACCTCGTTCCAGTGCCAGCTCGGTGCTGCGTACGCTCGCGCTCTGCGATCTGGTCGATTCGACCGGCTTGATCGAGCGCATGGGCGATCTGTCGGCGGCGGCACTGATCCGCAAGCACGATCGTTTGGCGCGTACCTTGGCCAATCGCCACGGTGGTCGCGAAATCGACAAGACCGACGGTTTCATGATGATGTTCAACCGCCCGGTCGAAGCGGTTGCCTTTGCGCTGGATTATCAGCGCGGTCTCAAGCAGCTCAACGCAGCGGAAAACGCGAATCTTTCCGCGCGGGTCGGCATCCATGTTGGTGATGTCGTGGTCTGGAGCAACAGTCCCGAGGACATCGCCAAAGGCGCCAAGCCGATTGAAGTGGAAGGCTTGGTCAAGCCAATCACCTCACGCCTGATGAATCTGGCGCTACCGGGCCAGATTCTGCTCTCGAATATCGCCTACTCACTGGCCCATCGCGCGCAAAGTGAACTCGGAGACTATCTGGAAAGAGCGCGCTGGCGTACCCACGGCCGCTATCGTTTTCGCGGTGTGCCCGATCCGGTGGCGGTGTTCGAGGTCGGCGAAGAAGGTATGGCGCCGCTAAAGGCGCCACCTTGGTCGAGCAAGGCGCATCGCGAAGTCCCATTTTGGCGCCGCCCTGCCACTGTGGTCGTCGAGGCGATGGCGGTTGCCGCGTTGATTGCGGTGCCGCTGATCATGTTTCTGCGGCCGGATCCGGCGATCGCCTTCGCCCAGCGCGATTGGGTCGTGGTCGGCAGCCTGCATAACCTGACCGAAGAGACCGTATTCGACGACGCGCTGGAAAGCGCCTTGCGCATCGGGCTCGGACAATCGCGCTACGTCAACGTGTTGCCGGAGCTGAAAGTGCGCGACACGATCACGCGCATGCAACGCGATCCGAATACGACCGAGGTCGATCGCCAGATCGGCTCCGAAGTGGCGATCCGTGACGGTGCGAGAGCGTTGATCCTGCCGACCATCGCCGAGATTGGCGGGCGCGTGCGAATCACCGCTGAAGTCATCGATCCGCAAACGCAAACCACCGTGTACTCGGAAACCGCCGACGGCATCGGCAAAGAATCGATCCTGCCCTCACTGGACACGATCAACGAGCGCCTGCGTGTGCGCCTCGGCGAAGCGCTGGCGACGGTGTCGAGCGAATCGACGCCGCTGGAGAAGGTTGCAACAAAAAGTTTGGAGGCGCTGAGAGCCTATTCGCTTGCACTCAAGGCAGATAGCTTGGGTGACATAAATCAAGCTGAGGCGTTGTACAAGCATGCGCTTTCGCTCGACGAAGGGTTTGCCCGAGCTCGAATCGCATTGGGCGTGTTGTATATGGACAACAGCCGTGACCAAGAAGCACGAGTGCAATTTGATCTGGCGATCAAAGAAAAAAACCGCTTGTCCCCTACCGACAAGTTGCTGGTCAATGCCTGGCTTGCGCGTTTCACATCGCCGCGAGACGCCTTGGAAGAGTTGAAAACAGTTACCAATCTTGCGCCAGACCTGTTCCAGGCACAGGGTGCCTATGCGTACTTTCTGTGGAAGTATGCCAATGACTACCCCAGCGCCATTCAAGCCGCCGAGAAGAACGCAATAAGCCAGAATCCAAATCGCGGACTCGGTCTCTATCTACTGGGCACGCTCGAATTGGGGATGGAGCGATACCCTGAATCCTCGTCGCAGTTCTCCCAATCGGAGAGCGTAGGAACGCGTTTGCAGGGGAATTTCTATGCTTCACTATTTGCAGCGCAACGAAATTTCTCGAAAGTTCATGAGATCTATCGCAAATCTCGTCCTGACGCTTCGGCGAGTGACGCCCTTGAATCAGAAATCATGCGCATAACGCTCTCGTTGGATCAGGGGCGGTGGGATGAGATCAAGAGTGCTCTCGGAAAGACGGCAGAACGAAAACCCCGGTTGCCGGCAGAGTTTGCGGCGCAGTTCCAAGGTGCTTCATTGGGTGCGCAGTTAGTCATTGCGGATGACTCAAAGCGAAGTCAACTACTTGAAAAGATTGCTTTGCAAGAGCCCACGATTACCGGGTCTGACACGCTCGCGTCGCTGAACGATCAGGACACCCTGTTCAAGGCATGGGTGGCCGCCCATTTCGGCGATGGGAAGTCGGCAGCGCTTTTGCTGAGCCGACTTGGTGTGGACACTAAAGAAGGCAAGTATCCAGTTTTCGCCAAACTCCTGTCGACGATCAAATCAGAGATCGCAATTCATGATGGAAATCTGGAGCTGGCAATCACTCAGCTCAACGCGTCTGTCGACGGGACGGAATTGTTTGCGACGCATATCTCATTGATGAATGCGCTGGCGCTCAAGAAGGATTTTCAATCTGCCCATAGGGAAGCGATCTGGTTGGCATCACATCGCGGTCGAGCCTATACCGAGGTTGCGATGGGACAAGTTTTCATGCCCTTCAATGTTGCTTATTCCAATCTTGCATGGCTTCATGCTGCCGAGTACTCCGGCGAATTGGACGCAAACGAAGATCGCAAACGAGAGTTGGCCGAATTCCTGAAAATATGGCCTCGGGAAAACCTGCCGCAATCCCTGCAGGATAGGGTCTTGCGGCTGGAGCGTTTGGCGACGAACTAATCGCGGTTACGACATTTTCGGAGCAGCCATTTCCGCAGTTGCTTGTAAGACAGCGCTATCCATCCGGACCGAAGCTTTCTTGAAGTCTTCCATGCTTGCCAGCGAGGCTGGGCACAAGCAGGCGGCGTTCAAATCCACAATAGTCTCAGGGGGAACTCCCATCTTGAAGAGTGCCTTGGCAGGTTTCGTTTCAAACAATGTGCGAAATTCCCGGTCAGTACCCAGCCTGTGAAGCAATTCCGCTGCTTGTTTGTCGGTAAGAATGGCATCATCCATTGTGTTTCCCCCCTAGTTTGATCGAGCAAGCCATCATGGCTTGGCTTCGTCCGAAGTATTAGCAGCAATCATGCCATCCGCAAGGATCAGGGTGCCGTGCCTATTGCGGGCTTCGCGTGATTGCGGGGGCAAAGTGGCGTATGCCGCGTATGCAGCGCACTATGTGAAGATATGCGTTGTTGCGCGGACTAACCGATCTCTTGAACACTTCAGCTGCTCCAGATTCCCGTCCTGAAAGTGCCACCAGTTCCTTGCTGCGGACATTGCTGCTCTGTGACTTGGTCGATTCGACCTGCCTTGTCGAGCGCATGGGCGATCTTTCGGCAGCCGAGTTGATCCGCAAGCACGATCGTTTGGCGCGTACGCTGGCCAATCGCCACGGTGGTCGCGAAATCGACAAGACCGACGGTTTCATGATGATGTTCAATCGTCCGGTTGAAGCGGTTGCGTTTGCACTGGATTACCAGCGTGGCCTCAAGCAGCTCAATGCCGCCGAGGAGGCGAATCTGGCCGCACGGGTTGGCATCCACGTTGGTGACGTGGTGGTTTGGGACAACAGCGCCGAAGACATTGCCCAAGGCGCCAAACCGATCGAGGTTGAAGGCTTGGTCAAACCGGTCACCTCACGTTTGATGAATCTCGCGTTGCCCGGTCAAATCCTGCTATCGAATATTGCCTATTCGCTGGCCCATCGCGCCCAAGCCGAACTGGGCGAGTATCTTGAAACGGCGCGTTGGCGGACGCACGGGCGATACCGTTTTCGCGGCGTACCCGATCCGGTCGCGGTATTCGAAGTGGGGGAAGAAGGCCTGGCTCCGCTCAAGGCGCCACCGTGGTCGAGCAAAGCGCATCGCGAAGTGCCATTCTGGCGACGCCCGGCCAGCGTGGTCATCGAGGCCTTGGTCATCGCCGCGCTGATCGTGGTTCCTCTGGTCATGTTTCTACGCCCGGATCCGGCGATTGCCTTTGCCAGCCGCGACTGGGTCGTGGTCGGCAGCCTGCACAACCTGACAGGCGAGACCGTATTCGATGATGCCCTCGAAAGCGCCCTGCGCATCGGCCTCGAACAATCGCGCTTCGTCAATGTGCTGCCGGATCTGAAAGTACGCGACACGATCACACGCATGCAGCGCGACCCGGACAAGACCGAAGTCGATCGTGAAGTCGGCTCGGAAGTGGCGATCCGCGATGGCGCGCGGGCGCTTATCCTGCCGACCATCGCCGAGATTGGTGGGCGCGTGCGAATCACCGCCGAAGTCATCGATCCGCAAACGCAAACCACGGTGTATTCGGAAACGGCTGATGGTATTGGCAAGGAATCGATACTGCCCTCGCTGGATACGATCAACGATCGCTTGCGTGTTCGGCTCGGCGAGGCGCTGGCGACGGTATCGAATGAATCAACACCATTGGAGAAGGTTGCGACGAAGAATCTCGATGCGTTGAAAGCTTATTCTTTGTGTACGGCCGAAGGTAGCCGAGGAAGTTTTGCAACCGCCGTCGTACTCTGTCGGCAGGCCATTTCTATCGATTCAGACTTTGCGTCGGCATACGTCGCCCTCGGCAGGATGTCCGCCGCCATGGGCAAGAGCGACGATGCGGCAGAGTCCTTCAAGTTGGCACTGACCAAGCGTGAACGATTGACGACGCGTGATGCGCTGTATGCGGAGGTCATGCTGGCGACCGTTGATTCAGTGACAGATGCATTGCCACGCTGGGCCGCGTTGGCTGCTGCGTATCCCGATTTCTTCGCCGGAACCGGCGGCTATGCCTATGTCGCCTGGCGTGACGCCAATCGTTTCGACAAAAGTGTCTTGGAGTCCGCTCAATCGTCCGCTGCTCCGCAGAACCCGAACCGCACTCCGGCCCTGCACCTTCTTGGAATCCTGAACCTCGGCATTGAGAAATTTGCAGACGCGTTGAAGAATTTTGCCGATGCTGAGGCTACGGGACTCGTGCTGACCGAATACCATGCAGCAACGGAGGCAGCGAAACGAGAGTTCGGCAAGGCAGAGTCCACGCTTTCGAAATCAGCGAAGACGGCCGCTGTGGGAAATCCTGCCGTCGGCACTCTTCGGAAAATGCTTGCTGCATCGTTTCTCGTTGACCAAGGCAAGATTGATTCCGCACAAGACCTCCTGGCGACTGCCGCCAGGGAATCCATGGAGTCCAGCCCTCAGGCCCAGCTCTACGAGATCGCGGCGCTCGGCTTGAAATCCGAGGTCGAGAAGGCAAGCTCCAGCAAGCTCAAGGCGCTGCTCGTTGTGTCGAAGGCGCAACAAAAGGCCGCGACGGGAGGGCGAGCCTTGGTCGACAGCGGAATCGGTATGATCGCATTCCAGGCCGCGCGACACGGAGAGGCAAACCTCGCTCGATCTGCTCTTTCGTTATTGAAGTCGGGCTCGAGTCCCCACTACTCGGTGATCCGAAAGTTGCAGACGATCGCCGAGGCGGAGCTTGATCGTGTGCAGGGCGATGCCTCGGCAGCAATCGCGAAGCTGGAACCATTGCTGGATGGCAGCGAATTGTTTCTGACCCACGCCGCACTGCTTGAGGCCTACGCCGACCAGAAACAGTCGGACAAAGCCATCGGCGAAGCGCGTTGGTTGGCCGGACATCGCGGCCGCGCCTACGCGGAATCAAGTCCAGGATATTTGCTGGTAGCAATCAATGTGCAGCAGGCGAATCTTGCGCTGTTGCGGGGCGCCGAGCTGGCCACTGATCGCAAAGCCAGCAAAGAAGCCGGAACCCTGTTGAAGGCATTTCTCGAAGCATGGCCGGATGCGAAAACGCACCCGGCGCTTGCAGCTCGAATTTCGAGACTTCAGGCTTTCTTGTCAGAATCCGCGTCGCCGTAGTTGAGACGCAACAACGGAAAGATCAGGCAGACGTGCTCACTGATATTCGCTTCAGCCAGCTTGCCGTGCGCTGCGGCGATATCGGCTTTATCTGCCAGCTTGCCGGGTCTAAGTGCGGCGGCATCCAGAGCGGAAAGGTGATCATCTGATACACCGATTTCTTTCAGCGCCGCGGTCGGATCTTTTTCGTAGCGCGCGCGATAGTCGTCGTCGGTCGACAGCTTCTTCATCAGCTGAATTTCTTGTTCTTTCGGCAAGCGTGATGCGCTCATGTCCTACTCCCCCTTCTGGTTGGATTGACTGCATGACGGCGATCGGGTCGGGTTACGTCCATGCATCCGCAACCGTTGGCCAACGCGAGACAGAGACGGCCCTTGTCTGCCCTACCTCGTGCTGCGTAGGCTAGCAGATCCTCCTGTTGCGGAATTCATCCATGCTGGTACGTCGTTGCGCTGTCGTTTTCGTCGAACCGCGCGAGCGCCTGGACTTCGATTTGTCGCGGCTGGTATCCGGAGGCACCGGCGTCGAGATGGTGCGTGAATGGATTGCGCTCGCAGCCCATCAAGACGATGAGAAGCATCTCGATGCTGACGAAGTAGCAGCACTGGGCGCGCTATCGCCCGAGCAATGGATTAGCTTCGATGAGGCAGCCGGGTTGCTTCCAATGGGTTTGCTTGATCGGATGATCAGCAAAGGACTGATCGTCTGCGATGACGAGAACCACGCGATCGTGCGCGAGCAGGACGATAAAATCCGCGCCAGCCATTGGCGCGGAATCTCTGCCGCGATGCACCGACATACGCGCTGGCAAGCCATCGACACGCTTGAAGCGGAGCGTCGATTCGGCAAGGAAACCGACCGGCCATTTCTCGATCGCCTCGGTGCGCCGGAGCCGCCAATCCGCGAACGTGTCGAGTCGGACAAGCGTATTAGCCTCAGACCCGCTGCTGACAGCGAACTCGAAAAGCTTATTCGTCAGCGGGTAACCTGCCGCAACTGGGATGCCTCACGCCCGCTTTCCGCCGAAGATTTTTCCAGCACGCTCTATCGAACCTTCGCCGCGCGCGCGGTCAGCGACGAGCCCGGCATCACGGTGATGAAACGTGCGGTGCCATCGGCGGGCGGCCTGCATCCGACTGAAGCCTACCTGCTCGTGCAGAACGTCGAAGGCGTGACCCCGGGGCTTTACCACTACCACCCGATCGACCATGCGCTTGAACCGCTCGGCGATGTCGCGGCAGACGAGAGCGCTGCCCTGGCCCTGCGCATCGTTGCCGGACAACGCCACTTCATGAAAGCACATGTGCTGATCGTGCTCGCCAGCCGCTTCCGGCGCACATTCTGGAAATATCGCAATCACGCCAAGGCTTATCGGGCGGTGATTCTTGATGCCGGACATTTGTCGCAGACCTTGTACCTCGCCGCCGCCGAACGCGGGCTCGCGGCGTTTATTACCGCCGCCGTCAACGAGCGCGATATCGAAGAAATCTTCGGCCTCGATCCAATGTTGGAAGGTGTCCTCGCGGTCAGCGGTTTTGGCTGGCGCGGCGAGCTCGTTGATGAAGTCGAGTTCGATCCATTGGGCAGCGTATGGCCACGGTCCGACGCTTGATTGGGTTGCCAGAAGCATCGCGCCGGAAGGCGCTCCATCAATTGGCAGGCAACGACCTCGCGCCGCAAGCTGTGGAGTGTGGAATGTAGGGCCTGTTCTCGGGAGAGCTTTTTCGCAGCGTGATGGAGAGCTCGCCCCTGGCGGGGCTCCTACAAAAGCGTGGGGAGTGTCGGAAAAATGTAGGAGCCCGTTTACGGGCGAGCTTTTGTGTGGGTCAACGAGGAACTAGCCCGCAAACGGGCTGCTACAATTTCGGTGCGCTCTGGGTCGTCGATTGCAGCCGCGCGAGGTCGGCTTGGGTGTCGATGTCGAAGGCGAGATTCGGCGCTGCGACGATGCAAACCTCATCAGGTCGAGCGCGCAGCAGTTCGCGCGCGCCTTGATCGCTATGGTTGCCGGTGAGGGTCTCGAACCAGCTTCTCGGCAGCACGGCGGGAACACCCACGGTGTCGGCGTAGGCGCTCGCAGCCGCATGGCCAGGTTGATTGCGCCATGCATCGCGCAACGCACACAAGTGTGCGGAGTCAAGTGCGGGCTGATCGGTCAGCACGATCAAGGCTGCGGAACATTGAGCGTCAAGCAACCGCAGCCCATGACGTAGCGAAGCCGCCATGCCACGCGAAGCCTCCGCGCAGGGCGCTATGCGACAGGCGAGATCCGAGATGGCAGAGGCGATGCGGTGGTCATCGATCCTGCTGACGACGATGCAGTCGAAGGGCTTGGTTTCGAGTGCGATTCGTAGCGCACGATGG
>JBBSVJ010000056.1:0-17275 GCA_038233665.1 Lysobacterales bacterium | reverse complement strand
CTGCACCATCAGCGTGCCGCCGATACAGACCGCGCCGCGAGCCATATCCAACTCAGGCATGCGCTTGAAGCCGAAATCGCCCAGACTGCTGCCCTGCATGAGAAAGCCGAGCGATTGAATGAGGATCGCATCCGCCTGGGCGCTCAGTTGCAACAGTCTGACGAGCGCGTCGTGGCGACGGATGCGCAACTCGCTCAAGCCTTCAACGAAATTCGTGAACTCCGTCATCTGCTCCTGAGCTTGAATCACTGGCAAGCCTCACTGCGTCAGAACCTGTCGCAGTGGGAGCAGACTGAGGTGGATCAGTTGCGTCAGCGCGATGCATTGAATGTTGATGCGGCCAAGCGCCTGATCGCGCAAGACGCCACTCGCCCAGCTCGTATCAATGAATGGGCACAGTGGTTTGCGGCAGACCTGTCGGCCGGCGCTGAAGCCCTGGATATCGGTAGCGGCATTGATTGGCTGCAGGCATTGACGGCCTACAATCTCAAATTGACAGGTGTTGATCCAAGCGAAAGCATCGGCAAGAGCGCACGCGCGGCTGGCATTGCGCTGGCCGTTTCTGAGCCGAACACGGTGCTCGAACGGCTCGCCGATGATTCTCTCGATGCGTTGAGTATCCTGGATCTGTCACCGATGTTGCGCACCGAGCCGGTTTTTGGTCTGTTGCAGACACTGCGGCGTGTACTGAGACCGGGAGGCCGATTGTTCGTTGGCTTTGCCCAGGAACACGGTTCACTCATCGATCGCCTCGAGGGAATCGCTCGTGTTTTCGTGGATGCGGAATTGATCGAGCAGGCAATGGGTGTTGCTGGCTTTGTCGCGATCCAGCGCCAGGCCGCGAGTGACGGCACGCGTTGCCTGATTGCTTCGAACGCTGAAATTGACCGCACATGAAAGCGGCCATTCTGATTCCCGTATTGACCAGCAAGGATGCGGTCGGCGCCGATGCGTTGGCGATGGCGGCGATTCTCGATGATCTGGGTATCGATGTGCGCATATTCTGCAACTCATCGAGTGGCGTGGAACGAAAAACCTGGCCCGCGGAAAAGTTGCACGCGTTTGCCGGCGGACCGAACGATCTGGTCATCTATCATTTTTCGACCGGCTGGCCGGATGCTGTGAATCTGCTCAAACGCTGTCGCGGCTATCGAATTGTCAAATACCACAACATCACGCCGGCGAGGTATTTCGAGCCCTACTCTGCGGAGTATCACGGAGGCTGCGAAAAAGGGCGTCGGGAGCTGGCGTTGATAGCCGATCTCGGCTGCGAGTTGTATCTCGGCGATTCGGCCTACAACCTTGATGAACTGATCGCAGTTGCCAAGAAGAAATTTGCCAGCGGGATTCTTCCACCATTCCATCGGGTCGAAGAACTGGTCGCCGCCCAGGCGGACATACCCCTGCTCGATGCCCTGACCGACGGCGCGAAAAATTTTCTCATGGTCGGACGCGTGGCGCCGAACAAGGGGCATCTGAATCTGATCGATGCTTTTTCGGCCTATGTGAGGAGCCATTCACAACCGGCGCGATTGCTCTTGGTGGGCAAGATCGATGCTCGCCTTAAAACCTACACACAAGCGATCCAGCAGCGCATCGATACACTCGACCTGGCCGCTCAGGTGGTATGGATTGATGCCGCAACCGAAGCGCAACTCAAGGCGGCCTACATTTGCAGCCACGTGTTCATGCTGATGAGCGAGCACGAGGGCTTCTGCGTTCCCTTGATCGAATCGATGGCGTTGAGTACGCCGATCGTGGCGCATGCATCCAGTGCGATTCCGGAAACCCTGGGTGATGCCGGTATTGCCTGGGAGGAGCAGGATCCGTGGCTTTATGCAGCCAGTGCGGCGCGCTTGTTTGCTGATGACACGTTGCGTGGTGATCTGCTCGATCGCGGCCGCCGTCGCTACCGCGAAAAATTTGCAAATCCAGTATTGCGCAAGTGCTTTCTCAAGTATCTGGAGCCGATCCTTTGAGTGCGCGAATCGCCATCGTTGTGCCTCGTTGCCACGAGCGTCTGGTCGGCGGTGCCGAAGCGCTGGCCTGGCAATACGCGCAATTGCTCGCCAGCACGTATCAGGTCGAGGTTCTCACCTCGACCGCATTCGACTACATGCGCTGGGACAACGATCTCAAGGCCGGCGTCGAAGAGCGCGACGGCATAACCATTCGCCGCTTTCATGTGGAGCGGGGTCGTAGTGCCTATTTCCATGCCTTGCACCGGAACATGCTCGATGCGTTCAAGCGATCCGAGGCGAATGCCCCGGATCAGAGATATACGTGGCCCGAGGCGCTTGAAGAGGAGTTCATTCGAGCGCAGGGGCCCAACTGTCCCGATCTTACTGATTGGCTGACGTTGCATGGTGATGACTACGCGGCGATCTTCTTTCTGCCGTATTTATATCCACCGATCCTCGACGGAAGTCGCGCGCTTTCGCATCGGCGTTGGGCCTTGATTCCCGCGCTGCACGATGAGCCCCCCGCCTACTTGAAAACGTTTGCTCGGATGGCGCGCACGGCACCTCGCGTATTGTGGAACGCCGAAGCGGAACGGCGCCTCGGTGCGCGCATCTGGAATATTGAAACAGGCCGCGTCGTGGCGATGACGGTGGCTACTCAACGCGCTAGTCCCGCGCACGAAGCCGAGCCATACCTGCTCTATTGCGGGCGCATCGACGTCAGCAAGGGTTGCGCGCAATTGCTAGAAGGGTTTGAAGCGTACAAATCGACCAACCCGCAATCCAATCTGCAGTTGATCCTGACCGGCAATGATGTGCTCGGCGTGGGCCATCGACGGGATGTGCGTTATCTCGGCTTTGTCGAGGAGCAACGCAAGTTCGAGTTGATGGCCGGCGCAGTGGCGTTTGTCCAGCCCTCACCGTACGAGAGCCTCAGCATCGTTCTTCTTGAGGCGATGGCGCAGGGTACACCCGCCATCGTCAACGGCCGTTGCGAAGTGCTGGTTGATCATGTCAATGCAAGTGGTAGCGGCCTGATCTATCGCGACCAAAACGAATTTCTCGCCGCGATTGACAGCATGCTGGCGCTCAGCGCGCAAACTCGTGAAATCCAGGGAGCATCGGCGCGCGAGTATGTTCTGGAAAACTATAGTCTTGATAAAGTAACTGAGCGACTGATGGCTGAGGTCGAGGCGTTGGCGACGAGCTGACGACGTTTTCAGTCGCCGAGCAAGCAAATTTCGAACCGCGCGCCGCCCAGAGTCGATGACCTGGTGACCTGGAGGCTGCCTTTGTAGGCCTTGATGATGTCCTGGACAATCGACAAGCCAATGCCGTGCCCCTTGACGCGCTCGTCGCCGCGCACGCCCCGTTGCAGCAAATATTCAACGCGGTCTTCCGGGATGCCCGGACCATCGTCCTCGATGACCAGTTCCAATCCGCCGAAACGGCATTCACCGCCGGTGGCAGGTCGCGCGCTGAACAACACCTTGTGCTTGGCCCACTTGAAGGCATTTTCGAGTACGTTGCCAAGCAGCTCCATGAGGTCACCCTGATCGCCGCGAAAGCGGGTGTCCGGATCAATTTCGAATTCGCAAAGCACATGTTTCGCCGCGTATACCTTCTCAAGGCTGCGCACGATTTCCTCGGCATACGGCTCCAGTGGCAGAGGTGCCGCGAAAGTTTGGCGACCCGATGTGGCCGCGCGAGACAACTGGTAGGCAACGATTTCGTCCATGCGCCCGACTTGTTCGAGTACGGTCCAGCGCAATTGTTTTTCGTCAGTTTCGGCTTCGAGTTGAGTGCGCATCACAGCCAGCGGCGTTTTCAAGCTGTGGGCCAGATCGGCAAGCGTATTGCGATAGCGTTTGAGGCGATCGCGCTCGGAATCGATAAAGGTATTGAGGTTGGCAGCCAAGCCGGAAAGTTCGGTCGGATAGCGATCGCCCAGATGCTCGGAAACGCCGCGTTCTACGCTATTGAGATCGGCGGCCACTTTGCGCAAGGGCGCCATGCTCCAGCGCAGCACGGCGAGCAGCAGCAGCACCAGCAACACACCCAAGCCGCCAAGCCAGCTCAACAAGGTGCGTCGAAACACCTTGACCTGCTTCTCCAGGGCAGTGGCGTCTTCGGCAATGTTGACCGTGAGATGAAGCTCAGGGCGGTTGGCGACACTCCAGGCGATCCCTTGGGAAAGCACAAACAGACTGCCGTGCTTGGTTTTTACCGGGCCGAGAAATACGCTCGCACCTTGATCAAGCTCAGTGTTGAACGGCAGGTCAAGGCCGATCGCGGACGGGGATCGCCACTGGCGATCGTTGGCGTTGCGTACATGATCGCCAACGACGCTCGCATAGAGTCCGGAGACCGGGCGATCAAAGCGTGGATCGGGGCCAACTTCAGGAGGTATCAAGTTGCCGGCACGGTTGGTGTCCGCACCGGCCAGATACGCATGCAAGTAGCCTTGCAGTCGATCGCGCTGCGAACTCAGCGCGGCATCGAAAAAGGCTTGATCGAGGGCGAAGAAGGCAAGACCGAGAAAGGCCGCGAGGGCAAAGCCCGCCGCGGCCAGTGAACGTGTCTGCAGTGACAGCGGTCGAGTCATCTGACCGACCGGATCAAACGGCTGGCGCGGCTTCGGCTTCTTCGGCACCGCTGTCAGTGCGCTCAAGCGCGAAACGATAGCCCCGACCTCGAACGGTTTCGATCGGTTTGATCGTGTTTTCAGGATCGAGTTTGCGGCGCAGGCGGCCGATGAATACCTCAAGCACGTTGGAATCGCGATCGAAATCCTGCTGGTAGATATGCTCGGTAAGGTCCGCTTTCGAGACGAGCTCGCCAGCATGCATCATCAGATATTCAAGCACCTTGTACTCGTAGCTGGTCAGATCGACCGGGCTGCCGTTGGCACTCACCGTCTGTGCTGTGGTGTCGAGCGCAATCGGACCGCATTCGAGCAGCGGGCGCGACCAACCACTGGCGCGACGCACGAGCGCGTTGATGCGGGCCAGTAGCTCCTCTACGTGGAACGGTTTGACCAGATAGTCGTCTGCGCCGTACTTGAGCCCCTGCACCTTGTCCTGCCACGACGAGCGAGCAGTGAGAATGAGGATCGGATAACTCTGGCCAGCTTCACGCAACTGTTTGACCAGATCCATGCCAGACATTTTCGGCAAACCGAGATCGATGATGGCGATGTCGAACGGCACTTCACGGCCGAGAAACAATCCTTCTTCGCCGTCTCCGGCCGCATCTACCGCAAAACCATCCCGTTTAAGGCGTGCTGCGAGTGTTTCGCGCAACGGCGCTTCGTCTTCAACCAGTAGTACACGCATTGCCATCTCCTGTTATTGGTCTGCCTTGATTTCCAGTACACGCACCTGGCCACGCGGGGTCAGAATCTTGATGCGGAAAATCTTTCGCTTGCCGACACGAAGGGTCTGAACACTCAAAACCTTTGCAAGCGTTTCGCGTTGCACTTGCTCGACCGCTTGTTGAACCGTGAGTTCCTCAGCCAAGGCGAAGGAACTCGTCGCCATGAGCGCGACCGCCAAGGCAAGCGCGGACAAGTGATTGCTTCCTGATGTTGCGATCATCACTACTGCTATGGGTTCATGAGTGGTCGCTCAAGGTTTCACGACTCGTGCAGTCTTGACGGCGGGCATTGAATTCCCGCTGAACTTGATGAACGGATCCAAGCAAGATGACGCATAAAAGTCTGTGGCAGTTCAGAATATCTCTCCGACGCAGCAGCGCAAGCTGCCGCCTGCCTTCTCGATTTCAGCCAGATCGACGTTGCCGATCGAAAGGCCAAAGCGTTCGAGGATATGGCGTTGACTCGATGTGAGGGTCGCCGCGGCGGCTGCACTCATCCAGACCCGCTCGGATGACAGACTGATCGCATTCGCCGCAAAGGCCTGCTTTTGCGCATCACTGATGAAGATTGCCCCTTCCTCGTAGATCGAAGCAATGGCGTCGGCTGTCGCGCGCTCGCGGAATCCGGATGCCGCGATGATAGCCGCGCGCCCGGCGAGGATGGCGAGTACGACATTGGTGTGGTACTCGCCCTCGGCGAGCTCAAAGCAATAGCTCAGGCGCAAGCCAAACGCGTCGTGCATGGCGCGTGCGCCGGCCATGTCACAACGCTCGGAAAGACCGCAATAGCCGATACCACGTGCGCGATCGATAACCAGCGCCCCGGTCAGTTCTGCCACCAGCTCACTGCCCGACAGATCAATTGTTTCGCGATTTTGCATACTGCCAAGCCACTGGCGAATGTCGGTGCGTAGCGTTTCTCGCTGACGCACAGCATGGCGCATGCGGCCGATGATCAATCGGCCAGGTGTGGTCGCAAAGGCATTGTTCGGAAACACGCCATCGCTGGCCAGCGGGTCACCTGGAAAAGTGACTACAGGGACATCTTCGCTGAGACAACGTGCGAGTTCTGCGTGTTCTGCCAAGGCACGCAAGGCATCGGGCTTGCGATCGAGATCCATATAGCGGTTGTCACTTGCGGATTCCTCGGCCAGGCTGAATTGGATCGGACTGACAAGAAACGCGGCTTTGGCGGTCGCCGGACGGTCTGGCTTTATTGAAAGGGAGGCAACAGCGCTGAGAAATGCCTTGGAGTCGGTAACGATCATGGCGGAGATTTATCCTTTGCGATTTCCGGAATGAAGAAAGCAGCTGGTCAAATGATCGTTGATCATGCCGGTGGCCTGCATAAAGGCATAGACAATGGTCGATCCGACGAAACGCAGGCCGCGTTTGTGCATGGCCTTGCTCAGCGCATCGGAAATGCCAGTGGTCGTTGGAACATCGGCATGTGACTGCCAATGATTGAGTAGTGGTTTGCCCTCGACAAACGACCACAACCACGCATCGAGGCTGCCGAATTCGCCGATTATTGGCAGCAGCGCACGCGCATTGTTGCGTGCAGAGAAAATCTTCAGCCGGTTGCGGATCAGGCCTCGATCGAGCAGCAGCATCTCAAGTTCGGAGTCGGACATCGACGCCACTTTCGAGATATCAAAATCATGAAAGGCGCGGCGATAGGCGTTGCGTTTGTCGAGTACGGTGCGCCAGCTCAGTCCGGCCTGGGCGCCTTCAAGCACGATGAACTCGAACAGATGTTGGTCGTCATGAACCGGCACCCCCCATTCTTCATCATGATAGCGGCGATAAGCGAGATCGACCGATTTGCCAACTGCCCAGTCGCAGCGTGACTTGCCGTCATCAGCGAGCACAGGTCGCTCTTTCGATCGGCCAGCCACAGCTTTTGCGCGTGGTTTTTCGGTCATCGGTGGTTTGCCGACATCGTGCCATGCGCTTGCCAGGGCAAAGCATCCAGGTCGACATTGCCGCCGCTCAGGATCAGGCCGATACGCAACCCGGCGAAACGTTTGCGATAGTGGATGGCCACCGCAAGAACAATCGCCGCCGAAGGTTCGACGACAATTTTCATGCGCTGCCAGATCAATCGCATCGCAGCGATGGTCGCCGCATCGTCAACCGTCAGCACCTCAACTGCCTGCTCGCGCATTATCGAAAAATTGATCTCACCAACCAGCGTACGCAGGCCGTCACAGATCGTGTTGGGCGTGAACGATCCAACGCGTTCACCGCGTTTGAGTGATTCGAACGTATCGGCGGCGCCGGCAGGCTCGGCACCAATCACCTTGCAATCGGGGGCAAGCGCCGCGCAAGCAATGGCGCTACCACAGATCAGGCCGCCTCCGCCGACCGGGGCGATCAAGACATCAAGTGGCCCGGTCTCGTTGATCATCTCGCGTGCCGCGGTGCCTTGCCCGGCAATCACCTCGGTGTTCGCATACGGGTGGACAAGGATTGCGCCGGTTTCCTCGCGCACGCGCTCGGCCGCTTGCTCCCGCGCCGCAATTGTCGCGGCACAGCGATGCACCCTTGCGCCGTAATCGGCGATCGCCTCGACTTTCGAACGGATCGCACCTTCGGGAACAACCACATGGGCGGGAATCCCGCGCGTCCGCGCCGCCAAAGCCAAAGCGGCGCCGTGATTACCGGAGGAATGGGTAACGACGCCGTTGATCGCCGCTTCGTCTGAAAGCGACCAGACCGCGTTGCAAGCGCCGCGAAACTTGAACGCACCGACGCGCTGGAAGTTTTCGCACTTGAACAGCAATTGGGCGCCCACCTGGGCGTCAATCGAGCGCGATCGCAAAACCGGCGTCACTGTGGCGTGCTCAGCGATACGAGCGGCAGCGCCTTCGATGTCGGCAAAAGCCACTGCTTGCGGGCAAGTTGTCATCGGTTTTCACGGATTTTCGGGCAGAGCCTGAACGATACACGGCACCGCTAGCCAAGGTGTAGCCCTTCACAGCATCGAGTGCGCATGATTTCATGGTCGATCTGCATTCTTGAAAATTCCCTCGAGATCATGACCAAGCCGCTAATCCATCTTCAAGACTATCGACCTCCGGCATGGCGCATGCGCGCGCTGGAGTTGGTCTTCGACCTCGACCCTCAAGCGACCACCGTGCATGCGTGTTTGTCGCTGCATCAGGATCCGGCACAAGCAGAGGTGGAGTTGCGCCTCGACGGAGTGGGGATTGAGCTCATTGAGGTTTCGGTCGACGGGCGCGTGCTCAATGAGCAAGAGTTTCAGCTCGATGCGCATTCGTTGTGCATACCCTGCCTGCGCGGAGATATCACTGTCGAAACGCGTTCGTTGATTCGACCGATCGACAACAGCGCGATGCTTGGATTGTATTTGAGCGGCGGACTGGAGCGTGGATTCCTGCTCACCCAGTGTGAGGCCGAAGGATTTCGGCATATCACCTGGTCGATTGATCGGCCGGATGTCCTGGCCAGTTATGCAGCGACTCTGCGCGCGGATCGCGCCCGTTTTCCGGTGTTGCTAGCCGGCGGAAACCCGGACGGATCCGGTGAGCTCGCTGACGGTCGTCACTGGGCGCGATTCGTGGACGCGCACGCCAAACCGACGTATTTGTTCGCGCTTGTCGCCGGGCATCTTGAAGCGCTCGAAGATGTTCACGTCACCGCCGAGGGCCGCCGCGTGCGATTGCTGATTTGGGCCGAATCTTCCGTTATCGAGCGCTGCCGCCACGCGATGGCTTGCCTCAAGGCGGCAATGCGCTGGGACGAGGAGAGCTTCGGGCGCAATTATCAACTGGATGTTTTTCATGTGGTTGCCACCGACGATTTCACCATGGGGGCGATGGAAAATACGGGTCTCAATATCTTCAACTCGAAATACTTGCTGGCTGATCCGCTGCATGCGACCGATGACGATTATCAACACGTTCTGGCCGTGGTTGCGCATGAGTATTTCCACAACTGGACTGGCAATCGGGTGACCTGTCGGGACTGGTTTCAGTTGTGCCTGAAGGAAGGTCTCACGGTTTATCGTGAACAGGAGTTCGTGGCTGACCAGACCTCGCGGACGCTGCGCCGCATCGAAGATGTGCGCACGCTATGGCGAGCCCAATTCAGCGAAGATGCCGGTCCGCTGTCGCACCCGGTCAGACCGTCCAGCTATAGCGAAATCAATAATTTCTACACCGCCACTGTCTACGAAAAGGGTGCCGAAATTGTGCGCATGTTGGCGACCTTGCTTGGCAAGGATGGGTTTCGTCGCGGCATGGATCTGTATTTTGATCGGCATGACGGTGAAGCCGTGACGGTCGAAGATTTTCTCGCCGCTCTCGGCGATGCAAACGAGCGCGATCTGACGCCTTGGCTGGCTTGGTATACCCAAGCCGGTACGCCGACTCTTGCGGTTCAGGCACGCCACGATCCAGTCGCGCGATGCTCCGATTTGCTCGTGACCCAGCATCTCAAGGCGGAATCCGGGCCGGCAGAAGTTTTGCCGATTCCCTTGTCAGTCGCCTTGTTCGACAGCGAAGGCAAGCCGCAGCAAATCGAGCTCGAAGGAGCGCCGAATTCGCAGGCCGAAACGGTGTTGTTGCTTGAGAGTCGTTCCTCGACATTTCGTTTCACGAACCTGGATCGGGAGCCGATAATTTCCTTGTTGCGCGGATTCTCGGCGCCTGTTCGCGTGACCCAGAACCAGGATTGGCGCTCACTGGCGACGATGCACGCGCACGACAGCGACGGCTTCAATCGATGGCTTGCCGGTGACGCGCTGGCGCGCAGCGTTTTTCTTGCCAGCCTCGGCGGAGATCCTCAAGCTGCTGTCGCGCGTGATGCATGGATGACCGGGTTACGCAGCGCGCTCCAGGAAAGCGCGCTCGATCCCGCAACGCTTGCCGAAATGTTGACACTCGCCGATGAGGGAAGCTTGAGCGAATCGCTTGAAAGTATCGACCCGATTGCTGTCCACAATGCGAAGGCGCGGCTTGAGGTCACGATCGGTCGAACCCTTGAGTCAGAGTTGCTTGATAAATACCAGGCGTTGGCTGCGGCCTCGATCGAGGGCATGTCCGCGCAGGCGCAATCACGGCGGCGTCTGCGCAATCGCTGTCTGGCGTTGTTGTGCGTGGCCGATGCAAACCACCATGCGCTCGCACACCGGCACTTCGAAGAAGCCCGGTGTCTCAGCGACAAGCTGACTGCGCTGACCTGTCTGGTCCACGGCGCTGACTCGGGTTCAGAGCAACGGCTCGATGACTTTGCCGCAGAGTATTGCAGCGCCGCAACGGTGATGGACAAATGGTTCTCGGTACAAGCCACGATTCCGAGCGCTGATACCTTGGATCGGATCACGGCCCTCATCCGCCACGAATTATTTCGCTGGAACAATCCGAACAAGGTGTATGCCTTGGTGCTCGGTCTGGCGTTGCGCAATCCGATGGCTTTTCACCGCGAAGATGGCGCGGGCTATCGGTTTGTTGCCGATGCGATTGTTCGGATCGACAAGATCATGCCGCAGGTGGCCGCACGCGTGGCAACCTCGTTTGGCATATGGCCGAGGATCGAGCCGCACCGTCGAGAATTGATGCGCGAGGAAATGCAGAAAATACAACGCAGCACGCCACTCTCCGCCGATCTCGCCGATATTCTTCGGCGCAGTCTGGAGGCTTCGGACAATAAATCGAACTGAAAACTTGAATACACGGGTCCGCGGGAGCATGTTGGATAGGTGCGCATTCGCGCGATCGCGTCCGGAGAACTTCATGAAACGCTCCCTGCCGACTTTGATTTCCCTGCTGCTCTTGTCAGGTTGTGCCACTACGGGCAGCCGTTATTACAACGATGAAGGCAGTGGCGATTATTACTATGGCGCCAACGCAGCGGATGCCGTGATCAGCGCATCGCCTTATGGCTACGGTTCGGCGGGGTCGAACTTCGGGTACGGCTATGGTCTCGGCGCCGGTTTTGGCTACGGCTACGGCTACGGTGGCGGGTATGCCAACGGAGGTGGCTATGGCTGGCCTTATTCCTACTCCAATTATGGCTATCGGCCGATCTGGTTTGTGCCATCGCATCCGCAACACGATGCGGGCTTTGTTCGTGATCAACGCGTCCAGCGGGATCAGGTAGTACGTGCGGGATTTGTTCGGCGCGATACGGTGCAAGCACCGGTATCCGCGAAATGGCAGCGTACCCGGCCAAGCTCTCCGGCTCCGTTTTTTGGCTCGCCTACGCGTAGAGCGGAATCCGTTGGCGATCGGTCTTCGCCGCGCGTTGCGCCGGCCAGACGCAGTTCGGCTCCGATGCAAAATCGAACCTTTCGACCGAGTCCGCCGCCGATGATTCGCTCCGCACCGCAGTCCGCGCCGATGCGCTCAACCCCTGCGCCACGCCCGTCGCCCCGTCGACAGTAACGGTTGCTTGGTAATCGACGCGCTGTACAAGCACGCATGTTCTGGGCGTTTCAGCACACTTGACGAGTAAGTTGTTGTATTCGGTGTGCGAATACAACGCAAAAAAAAAGACCGCGCAGTGCGCGGTCTTTCAGATCCCCCCCAGGCATGTTGCCTGGTGTGTCGCTTCAGGCTGGAAGGCGGCTCAGCGCTTCATTGATGCGCGCGCGTCTGCTTTCCAGCTGTTGCAGTTGTGAGGTGGTTTGGTCTGCTGCGGAGGTGCCGCGCATATCTTGCATGGCCATTTCAAGGCGACCAAGTTCGATCATCAGATCGTGGCGGAGGAAGAGCGGGTTCAGACTCATCGTGGCGGAAGTGAACATGGCGGTAGATTCCTTGGGCTTGGGGTGGATGTTTAGATAGAAGCAAAGGCCATGCCAAGTCGCCAAAAATATGAGAATTGCCTGAAAACCGAATATTGATGACGCAAGATTGACGTTTCCTGTCGTAAACTGACCGACAATGATCGACAGCAACGGGCACTGATCCTTTTCCGCGATTCAGGTCACAGTCTGTCAATCGCGGTTAAAGATAAGGTTCCGTTGCGGCCGAAAAACAAATGCCACCCCTTTTCAGGCGTGGCATTGTTTGATCGGTCCGCAGCCAGTCAACCTGGCATCCGGCATATGGTCCTCTTGGATCCCCCCTGTTCCTATGACCGCCGGGTGCCAGTCTTCCTGGCCCGCGCCCTGCAATCAATGAAACAGTTTGCTGCTGGTAAAAGTGCTGCTCCCACCGGCACATGGCCAGCCCCTGAATTCCGGCCTTCGGCGTGCTCGCATACGCCTAGCACCGGTGGGAGTGCAAACTCCTAGCAGCAGAATCCGTGCCAAACTCCTCGCCGCCGCTGTAAGACCATCGTATTTTCCTGTTGCCCGCTTGAACGTAATCACTGCGCCGGTCGGTACCCATTTCTTTGCCGCCTTGGAGTTCGTCTCAAATAGACTGCGGATGCTGTGCCGAATCACTTGGCCGATTTAGGCCAGGGCATTTTGATCAAGTCCTGTCAGCAACGAGGCAATCCATTAGAATTGCGCGCTAGATTCGAGTCCCATTCGCCCATGTCAGCCAATCCTTTTCAGCAATTTGAGGTCATCGTCGTCGGTGGCGGACACGCCGGCACCGAGGCGGCACTGGCTGCCGCGCGCAGCGGTGTGCGCACGCTGTTGCTCAGTCACAGTATCGAAACGATCGGGCAGATGAGCTGCAATCCGGCCATCGGAGGTATCGGCAAGGGTCACCTTGTGCGCGAGATTGATGCGCTTGGCGGCGCAATGGCCCACGCAGCGGATCGCGCCGGTATCCAGTGGCGCACTTTGAATGCTTCAAAAGGACCCGCAGTACGTGCAACCCGCGCTCAGGCGGACCGCGCCTTGTACAAGGCGGCCATTCGTTCGATCGTCGAATCCCAGCCAGGGTTGCAGCTGTTCCAGCAGGCCGTTGATGACTTGCTCATCGAAGGCGGCCGAGTGACCGGTGTACTGACACAGATGGGCTTGCGCTTCTACGCACCGACCGTCGTGCTGACCGCAGGCACCTTTCTCGCGGGCAAAATCCATATCGGCATGAGCAATCATGCGGGTGGTCGCGCGGGCGATGCCCCGGCGCAACGCTTGGCCGAACGCATGCGCGAATTACCGATCGCTGTGGATCGTCTGAAGACCGGTACGCCGCCGCGCATTGATGGGCGCACGATTGATTATTCCGGTTTGGAAGAACAGCCCGGCGATAGCCCGACGCCGGTTTTTTCATTCATGGGCTCGGGCAACCAACACCCGCGCCAGGTCAGTTGCTGGATCACCCACACAGTTGAACGCACCCACGAAATCATCCGTGGTGGGCTCGATCGCTCTCCGCTATACACCGGAGAAATCGAGGGTGTCGGCCCGCGCTATTGCCCATCAATAGAAGACAAGGTCGTGCGCTTCGCAGACAAGTCTTCGCACCAGATCTTCATCGAGCCAGAAGGTCTTGATACCTACGAGGTCTACCCGAATGGTATTTCAACTTCATTGCCATTCGATGTGCAACTGGAGCTCGTGCGTTCGATCCGCGGTTTCGAGAATGCGCATATCACGCGGCCCGGTTATGCCATCGAATATGACTATTTTGATCCGCGTGGGCTGAAACCGTCGCTCGAGACCAAGGCCATCGAGGGCCTCTATTTTGCCGGTCAGATCAATGGCACAACGGGATACGAAGAAGCCGCCGCACAGGGCCTGATCGCCGGACTCAATGCGTCACGCGCCGTGCGTGGGTTATCCCCATGGACCCCACGCCGCGATGAGGCGTACATCGGCGTATTGATTGATGATCTGACCACCAACGGAACCATCGAGCCGTATCGCATGTTCACCTCGCGCGCCGAGTATCGCCTGCATCTGCGTGAAGACAATGCCGACCTGCGCCTGAGCGCAATCGGCCATGCGCTGGGCTGTGTTTCTGACGAACGTCATCAACACGTTGAGTGCAAGCGTGAGGCGATCGACAAAGAGCAGGCACGGCTTCGTGCGCTGTGGGTGACGCCCGCAAACACGCTAGGTGTGGCGGTCAGCGGCGAGCTCGGTGTACCGATTACCCGGGATGCCAGCGCACTCGATTTGTTGCGTCGACCCGAGCTTGATTACGCCAAATTGACAGCCGTTGCCGGGATTGGGCCGGCGGTCAGCGATGCCCGTGTGGCCGAGCAGGTTGAGATTACGACCAAATATGCGGGCTATCTTGATCGCCAACGCGAGGAGATTGAGCGCAGTCGTCGCCACGAAGGCACCGGCATCCCACACGCCTTCGATTACGATGGTGTGCGAGGTTTGTCGTCGGAAGTTTTGATCAAGCTTAAATCTGCCATGCCCACCACGATCGGTCAGGCGCAGCGCATTAGCGGCGTCACCCCGGCGGCTATCTCGCTGCTGCTGGTCCATCTCAAGCGACACAAGCGCGTCGCTTGAACACCGCTGTATCAACATGACGATGAGGCGCATTGGCGTTTCGTCGTGTTTCCGTTCAAACCACCCAGGAAAGCAAGCAACGAATGTCGAGCATCGAAACGAGAATTGCCGAGGAAATCAACGCAGCCCCGCAACAGGTTCGCGCCGCCGTTGAATTGATTGATGGTGGCGCTACCGTGCCATTCATCGCGCGCTATAGAAAGGAAGTAACGGGAGGTCTCGATGACACCCAGTTGCGCTTGCTGGAAGAGCGTCTCGGCTATCTGCGCGAGCTTGAAGATCGTCGCGCTGCCATCATCGCGAGCATCGACGAGCAGGGCAAGCTCAGCGATAGCCTGCGCGCCGACATTCTCGCGGCCGACAACAAGGCGCGCCTCGAAGATCTCTATTTGCCATACAAACCGAAGCGTCGGACCAAGGCACAGATCGCGCGCGAAGCCGGGCTTGAGCCGCTGGCGCTGGCTCTGCGTGAGGATCGATCACAAGTCCCCGAAGATAGAGCCCTCGCTTTTATTGACGATGCAAAAGGGATTGCCGACGTCAAGGCCGCGCTCGATGGTGCACGCGCAATTTTGCTTGAATCATTTTCGGAAGATCCGGCCCTGGTCGGTGGCTTGCGCGACTGGCTGACCGCCAAGGCGGTGATTCGCGCCAAGCTGGTCAAGGGCAAAGAGCAGGAAGGCGCCAAATTCCGCGACTATTTTGAGCATGTGGAGGCAATCGGCACGATTCCATCACACCGGTTACTCGCCCTGTTTCGTGCGCGTAACGAAGGCATCCTTGATCTCGAGCTTGCGCCGCGCCCCACCTCGGCGATAAGAACCTCCTCAAGCAGCGAAGATCCGGCAGCCGCTCTGGATGAGGCTGCGGCTGCCGGTCATGCCGAGGCCGAAGGACGCGTCGCCCGACACTTCGACATTGTGGACCAAGGCCAACCCGGCGATCGCTGGCTGCTCGATACGGTTCGCCAGACCTGGCGCATCAAGCTTCATCTGCATCTTGGCCTCGATTTGTTTGGACGTGCACGAGAAGCGGCTGAGGCTGAGGCGATTCGCGTATTCGGTGACAATCTCAAGGATTTGATGATGGCCGCACCGGCGGGCCCGAAAACCGTCATGGGCCTCGATCCTGGCATCCGCACCGGGGTCAAGCTGGCTATTGTTGATGGCACCGGAAAATTGCTCGCGACCTCAGTGATTTATCCACATGAGCCGAGGAAGCTCTGGGACCAGTCGATTGCCGAACTGGCCGCCTTGAGCCGCAAGTACGATGTCAACCTGATCGCGATCGGCAACGGCACCGCTTCACGCGAGACCGATCGCCTCGCCGCCGAGTTGATGCGCAAACACGCGGATCTGAAACTCTCCAAGATCGTAGTCAGCGAAGCCGGTGCATCGGTCTATTCGGCTTCTGAAATCGCCGCGAAGGAATTTCCCGATGTGGACGTCTCGCTGCGCGGCGCGATATCGATTGCGCGCCGCCTGCAGGATCCATTGGCCGAGCTGGTCAAGATCGATCCGAAGTCTATTGGCGTCGGCCAATATCAGCACGATGTCAATCAGGTGAAGCTCGCGCATGCGCTGGTTGCACGCGTGGAAGACTGCGTCAATGCGGTCGGTGTCGATGTAAATACCGCCTCTGCGCCGCTGCTCGCCCGCGTTGCGGGATTGAGTGCGGCGGTTGCCGAGAACATCGTCCGTCATCGCGACGACAATGGTGCGTTTCGCACGCGCAAGGCTTTGCTCAAGGTGCCGCGTCTCGGTGACAAGGCTTTCGAGCAGTGTGCCGGATTCTTGCGCATTCCCGCCGGTGACGATCCGCTTGATGCGTCATCCGTGCATCCGGAGGCTTATCCGGTCGTGCAACGAATCATCGAGCAGTGCGGCCGCGAAGTGAAATCAATGATTGGCGATAGCGCGTTCTTGCGCTCGATTGATGCACAGCAATTCACCGACGCGATCTTTGGCCTGCCCACGGTACGAGACATCCTCAAGGAACTTGAAAAGCCAGGTCGCGATCCGCGTCCCGAGTTCAAGGCCGCGACGTTTGCCGAAGGCGTCGAGGATATTCGAGATCTGAAGCTAGGCATGGTGCTCGAAGGCGTGGTCAGCAACGTCGCGGCTTTCGGCGCTTTCATCGATCTGGGCGTACATCAGGACGGCTTGGTACATGTCTCGGCGCTGTCGAACAAGTTCGTCAAGGACCCGCGCGAAGTGGTCAAGGCCGGCGACATCGTCAAGGTCAAGGTGATGGATATCGATGTGGCGCGCAAACGCATTGGCTTGACCATGCGGCTAGAGGATGAGCCCGGAGCAACCGCACCAGGCGCCGCGCAACAAGGGCGCGAGAATCGACCACCTCGGCAGCCACAAGTTGCTAAGACAACGACACCTGCAAGCAACAGTGCGTTCGCCGACGCGTTCGCCAAGGCCAAGCGTTGAGCCATTGTTCTAAATGAAAAAGGCCGGCAATTGCCGGCCTTTTTCATTTAGAACAATGGCTCAACGCTTGGCCTTGGCGAACGCGTCGGCGAACGCACTGT
>JBBSVJ010000055.1:0-17455 GCA_038233665.1 Lysobacterales bacterium | reverse complement strand
GTTGCCGAACAAGGTATAAACCGTGTTGTTCGTTGGCAGGATCGCCGAGTTGCCATAGGCTGAGTTGTAAGCGATGTAGCGATTGCTGGCGCAGCCGATCGCGCTGTCGCCATTCCAGATCCAGACTCAGTTGTCGTAGGTGTCGTCGGCGCTTCCTGCTTTAAGGCAGTGATCGCTGGTGCTCTATTGTTGCTGTGTTCGGTTGCCGCCACCCATCGCGGCATCTGAACATGGCTTCGGGTGCACGGTTACACTCGTCCTATGACTCGAATTGCCAACATTCGCCCCGACAGGGCTTACGATCCATGAGCGAGCACAAGGTGAGCCGGATCGAGCGGCGCTGGATTCTCGGCGCGCTGATGTTGACGATGCTGTTGGCGGCGATGGACAGCACGATCATTGCCACGGCGGTGCCGCAGATTGCCGCTGATCTGGGCGGGTTTTCCTTGATCAGCTGGGTGTTCTCAATCTATCTTTTGCTGCAAATGGTGTGCATTCCGATCTACGGCAAGCTCGCCGACGTGCACGGACGCAAGCCCATTCTGGTTTTCGGAACGACGGTTTTTCTGATCGGCTCGGCCTGCTGCGCGTTCTCTTGGAACATGCCAAGCCTTATCGCGTTTCGAGGTCTGCAAGGGCTTGGCGCGGGCGCGATCATGGCCACGGTCGCCACCTTGGTCGGCGATCTTTACACGGTTCGTGAGCGCGCCGCGATCCAGGGTTGGTTGTCCAGTGTTTGGGGCGTGGCGGCGATTGTCGGACCGACCTTGGGTGGTGCTTTTGTCGAGTATGCGAACTGGCGCTGGATTTTCCTCGTCAATTTGCCGCTCGGCGCCATCGCGCTGGTGCTGCTCATGCGCTTTCTGCACGAACAGATCGAGCGCCGCGAACATCGCATAGATTTCACCGGTGCATTTTTGATTCTTCTCGGCACCGCGGTGCTGTTTCTTGGCTTGCTCGAAGGGGGTCAGGCGTGGCCGTGGCGATCATGGCAAAGCCTAGCGGCGTTCGCCGTCGCGAGCATCCTGCTGCTGGCTGCGTGGCGAGTGGAACGGCGCGCTGCCGAGCCGACCATGCCAGGTTGGCTGTGGAAGCGACGCAACGTTGCGCTGAGCAATCTGGCCATTGTCGGTTTGGGCATCGTGCTGATGGGGCCGAACACCTACCTGCCCACGTTTGGCCAGTCGGTGCTGGGTTTGGGTGCTATCGCTGCCGGACTGCTGCTGGCTACGATCAGCCTCGGCTGGCCGTTGGCCTCAAGTTTGTCCGGCCGCTCGTATCTGCGCATCGGCTTCCGCAATACCGCGTTGATTGGCGCCGTGTTGGCCTTGCTGGCGACGCTCTCTTTCGTGTTGTTGCCGGAACCTCAGTCTGTTCCGGTATTGGTGGCAATTCATGCCGTGTTGGGTGCTGGTTTTGGCTTGATGTCGACGCCGATCCTGGTCGCTCTGCAGTCCGCAGTTGGCTGGAGCCAGCGTGGCGTGATCACCAGCGCCCACATGTTCTCGCGCTATCTCGGCATGAGCCTGGGCGCGGTGTTGGTCGGCGCGATCTTCAATCATGCGATGCGCGATGCGCTGGAGCATGTTCCCGCATCGGCGGCTGCGCGCGCTCCAGCGGATATGGATGCAGTGATTCGCGCGGTTCACGACCCCGCGACGTCGCCACTGCTGGCCGAGTATCTTCGCGGCGCCATCGCTACGGCCACGGTGCACGTGTATGTGGGCCTCGCGGTTGCCGCGATGCTGACCGTTCTGGCGATTGTCAGAATTCAGCGCGGATTTGCGATTCAAAACGCGAGGCAAGCGGTGGTCGATCCCGTGATTGATAGAGCGGAAGAAACGCGCTGACACGACGGGTTATTGCGAACTGACTTGCAGAGGATTTCAATCGAGTCAGATCAGCGGCGAGGATCGCTTTGCCAGCGAGCTTTGAACGGCAAAGTCTGATCTGGATCAAGACCACCATTCGTGCCTGGAGCCACACTTTGCGGCCGGATGGACAACTCGTTGTGGCGGCTCTGCCCGCGCCTCGGAGATCACTGACCTTTCGACTCCTGAACCCGCTGAAAGAATGATGACCGAATGCCCGCAGAATCCGCTCTGACCCGTCACCGACTTGATGCATGCTTTCTTGGACCCTACGGCGAGAACGACGCCTTGCTGGAAAAACTCGTTGTCGAGTTTCTACGCGATCACATCTATTGGCGACGCAACTTCCATCCTGAAGATCCTCCGGCGATATCGACTCAGGCGTCACGTCATCCGGACTATCTGGAGTTCGAATCGCGCATGCGTCGTGAGTTGCATCAGCTTTCGGCAGCTCTAAAAAAATCCGTGCCGTTCCATAGTCCTCGCTATCTCGGTCACATGGTCTCGGACTTGCTGCTGCCGGGGCTGGTCGCACAGATTTTGACCCTGCCGTACAACCCGAACAACGTCAGCGAAGATGCCGCGCCGGTGACCGTGGACATGGAAGTCCAGGTGGGTTTGCAGCTCGCCAAAATGGTTGGCTATGCGCATGATCCGCTGCAGCCCGATTGCGCATTCGGCCATCTGACCTCAGGCGGCACCGTGGCCAACTATCAGGCCTTGCGTCTGGCCCTGGCCTTGAAGGCGTTTCCGGTTGCCTTGCGCGAGGCGCGCGTGCCCGATCTGCAACTGCCCGAGGATGATTGGCAGGCGTTCAATCTGCATCCGCGCGCTGCTACCGAACTGCTCGATCAGTTTCAGCATTGGCTGGTTGAACAGACGCCAGGTGAGCGTCGGACATGGCGACAACGCGTACAGATGGCACGCATTGAGCATCTTGGTCTGACTGGTTTCTTCGCGCGTCATTTGACGCTCCGTGTGCCCATTGTGCTCGCTCCGATCACGGCGCATTACTCCTGGAGCAAGGGGCTCAAGTTGCTCGGCCTTGGCCGTGCCCAACTCGAATTGTTGCCAGAGCGCGGCATGCGTCTCGATACCGATGCACTGGAATCAACGTTGCAGCGTTGTCGGCGCGATCAACAGCCGGTGTTGATGTCGGTCGCCGTGCTCGGCACCACCGAATACGGGACGATTGACCCGGTCGACCGCATGCTGGCCATTCGCGAGCGCAGCAGCGAAGAAGGACTCGGTCATTCGGTACATGTCGATGCGGCCTGGGGCGGCTATCTCGCCACCGTATTCCGCAATGAGGATGGCAGCTTGCGCGATCGCTGCGAGATTGCCGTGGACTATCAATCGTTTCCGAGCGACGAGGTCTATTCAGCCTTCGCCGCACTCGGGCAAACCGACTCGATCACGATCGATCCGCACAAGTTGGGCTACCTGCCGTTCGGAACCGGTGCGTTTTTGTGTCGCGATCATCGGGTCACCGCGTTGCTCTCGGAAGAGGCTGATTATGTTTTCCACAACGCAACGCCGAAAGGCTATCTCGAGCGCTACCGAAGCCTCGGCCAGTTCATCCCGGAAGGCTCGAAGTCCGGTGCGAATGCGGCGGCGGTCTTTGTCACTCATCGGGTACTGCCGCTGGATTATCAGAACTTTGGTCGCCTGACCCGGCAGACCTTGCAGTCCGCGGAAATTTTTCATCGACGTGCGCTGCGCTTTGCCGAGGATATGCGCGAGCACGTTCTAGCGATGGTGCCGTTTGCACCGGATAGCAATCTGGTCTGCATCGCCTTGAATCCATGCGGCAATACCGACGTCAGCGTGGCCAATGCGTTTATCCGTCGCCTACACGATGAGATGCGTGCCGATCCACGTCAGCCGCTGCAACTCAAGCAGTTTTTCGGATCGGTGACGACCTTGCGGCCTGAGGCGCTCGGCGAAATCGAGATGCGCCGCATCGTCGACGCGCTCGGACTCGATGGAGAATCAATGGAAAGTGGTGACCACGGCAATGATCGATTGATGATCCTGCGCCACACCTTGATGAATCCTTATCTGATCGACGTGGAAAATGGCATCAGCTATATCGATCTATATTTTGAATATCTGGAGCAACGTGTGCGAACGTTGACGGTTGACCGTGACTCGCGGCCAGGCATCTAAAGCGTGATGCATCCGAGAGTATTGGCATAGAAAAACGCCAGCTCATCAGCAGCTGGCGTTTCGCAATACGGGCGAGCATGTGGCTTCGATCAGGTGCACTGACCGCAGCAGCTGTGGCTGCCCTGAATATGAACCAGGTTGGTTTCGTCTTGCAGTTCGGCGGTACCGCAACGTGCCTTGAGCAGGGCAGCCTTGGCCTGATCCAGCGAGATATCGCCGTCAATCTTGATCTCGTAGCTGGAAGGCTCGCTGCGAACCATCGCATCCGGGTCGATTTCGCGAACGGCCTGCATGATGGCGGTGGCAATGGATTGGGTAATCGGGTCGCTGGTTGTGAATAGCATGGGATAATTTCCTGAAATCTGAATGAGATGGATTCGCATCGAGCGATCGATGGCGGAAGTCAATCATCGATGCATCGTCACATTGCCGCATTGATCAGGATCAAGCGGGCAGCCCTTTTCACGGCCTCGAACCGAAGCGCAGCGTGTGGGCTAAGATGAACGAGCCCGCATCAGCGTCAAGAAGTGAAGTAGGAAACGGAAGGGCGAACTCGGGGGAGGTTTCGCATGCAATCAGTGACAACTGAAAAGCCGGCATCGACCGCTGGAAAACTTTTGCGCGTACTTGGCCTGGCGTTCGGTCTGGCTGCCATGGTCGGTCTGACCGTCGGCATGGGCATTCTGCGCACGCCCGGCGAAGTCGCGGCGAGGGTTCCGTCGGAAACACTGTTCTTGCTGATCTGGATACTCGGTGCCGGTTACGCCTTGCTCGGTGCGCTGAGCATGTCTGAACTGGCCACCCTGCGACCGCGCTCGGGTGGCGTGTATCCGATGGTGCACGACGCGCTGGGACCGTTTGCCGGGTTTGTCTCGGGCTGGACCGATTGGCTCGGCTATGTGGGCACCTTGGCTGCTGTATCGATTGTGCTTGGCGAATATGTGGGGCCGCTGATTCCCGCACTCAAAGGCCATGAAAATCTCAGTGCATCGGTCGTGGTGATGGTGTTCACCCTGGTTCAATGGCGCGGCATTCGCGTCGGCAACGTCGTGCAATTGGTGACCAGCTCGATCAAGGGCATCGCCTTGATTGCTTTGTTCGTCGCGGCCTTAGTCATGACCGTACCTGTCACTGCGACGGAGCCGCTGGCTCAAGGAGTGAGTGGATTGCCGACCGGAGCTTTGCTTTTCGCAGCCGTTGTCGTCGCCCTGCAATCGGCGATCAATACCTATGATGGATGGTGTGCGCCGACCTATTTTGGCGAGGAGATCGAGAATCCCGGTCGGGAAATTCCACGCGCAATGATCGGCGGGGTACTGCTGGTGATGGTGATTTACATCGCCCTCAATATCGCCTTCCTGCGCGTGGTCGGGATTCAAACGATGGCCGGTGATCCCTTTGTCGCGGCGACCATGGCCGCTCGATTGTTCGGGCCGATCGGTGACACGATTTTGCGCGTGATGATGATCATCTCGTTGCTCGCCTCCGTGAACGTGCTGTTGCTGGGCGGCTCGCGAATTCCCTACGCGATGAGCCGCGATCAGCTGATGCCTGCGGTCATGGGGCGCGTCAATGCGGGCGGCACGCCAGTCGCCGGCATGCTCTCGGTGGCGCTGGTGTCTTTGCTGTTGATCGCGACCGGCACCTTCAATACCTTGATCGCCTTGCTCGCATTCTTCTTTGTCGCCAACTACGTGCTCGTATTTGCCTCGCTATTTGTACAGCGTCGGCGTGCACCGAATGTTCCGCGACCGTTTCGAGTCCCGCTGTATCCGCTGGTGCCTGCGCTTGCCTTGCTTGGATCCGTGGCATTTCTGCTCGCCTCGATCTGGAGTGATCGCACAAACAGTCTGGTTGCCATCGGCATGATCCTCGTCAGTTGGCCGATCTATCGGTTGGCCTGTGTCCATTCGCGAAAGATTCCGTCAAGCTGAAGTGTGATCCTGCAATTCGAACACTGACGATGATCCGATGCATCCGCGCGCTGACGCTTTGCGGCTTGATTCTGGCTGCATCGAATGCTCAGGCCGAGGTTGAGCCGCCGGCCATTTTGGAGCGTGCGTTCAATACGGTTCTTGTACACAATTTTGATGTCGATGATGGCTTGCCGCAGAACACCGTGCATGCCATCGCGCAGACCCGAGACGGTTACCTGTGGGCGGCTACTTGGGAAGGGGTGGCGAGGTTCAACGGTCGCAGCTTCAAGGTCTTCGATGCGGCGTCGGTTTCGGCCTTGAATGGCGGAGGCGTGCGCTCGCTGCTGGCCACGAGCGATGGCGGCCTGTGGTTGGGGCAAAGTGAAAATGGCCTCGCACGCGTGACCAAGGGTCAATGGAGCAATGCGATTCTGGATACCGATCTCAGCACGGATCAGGTGCTGGCCCTGATCGAGGATTCGAAGCATCGCGTTTATGCCGGGACGGCTGATCACGGCGTCAAGCAAATTGATCACGGCGCGGTGCGCCAGCTTGCCGAGCCGGGCCGGCGTGTGCTCGGCATGACGCTTGATTCCAATGAGCGTCTGTTGCTGGCCACCCATCTTGGCCTCCAGCGAATCGACGTCGAAGGCGGCCAAATCGAAAATTTCGACGGCGGACAGATGCGCGCGGTTCTCGATCTCGACGGTCGCATCCTGACCGGCGGCGATGAGGGGCTGCAGGAGCTGATCGGCCATTCCCTGCGTCGCGTCGCGCTGCCCGCATCCCTGAAATCGGCATCGATCACCAGCTTGCTCAATGACGACCAAGGCCGACTCTGGTTCGGCACGCAATCGGAAGGTTTGTTCCGGGCCACGTTTGCCGCCGACGGACGCATCTCGCTGGTTGAGAAACTCGGCATCGATGAGGGCTTGCCGAATCTGCGCGTGCTCTCTCTCAGTTTCGATCACGAGGGTTCTTTGTGGGTCGGCACCAATGGCGGGCTAAGCCAGGTGATTGAAACCGGTATCGCGCGAATCGGCGGCGCCCAAGGTCTCGACAATGCTTTTGCGCGAACCGTCGCCGAGGCTCCGAATGGCGATACCTACATCGGTACCAGTGGCGGCTTGTACCAATATAGAAAAGGTGCGCTCAAGGCGCAGTGGGATGCGCGAACGCTCGGTTCAAGCAGCGTGACCACCTTGCTGTTCGATGCATTGGGCGATCTTTGGGTAGGTACTTACGATGCCGGCGTCAGCCGAATGCACGATGGTCGGGTCATCGCGCAATTGAATCGCGGTAGTGGCCTGCATCAATTGTCGATTCGAACCATGCTGTTCGATGCGGAGAGAACGCTCTGGCTTGGGACCTCGGAAGGCCTGGTTCGCTACGCTGACGGCAAGGGTGAAGTGGTCGATCTGTTTCCCAAGCCCGCGCCGGATTTCATCTTGAGTCTTGCGTTGGCGCCGGATCACAGTGTGTGGATTGGCACCGCCGTTGGTCTCGCGCATCGCGCCGTCGATGGAGAGGTGCATATTTTCGACAAGGCCGCCGGCTACCCCGCACTCGATACCTTCGATATCCATTTCGAGGATGCCGAGCATGCATGGTTAGCGACCGATGCCGGTTTGCTGGCCATGCACGACGGACAATTTCATGCGATCGGCCGCGCCCAAGGCATGCCCAGCGACACCGTTTTTCGGCTGTTGATTGATCACAGCGGGGCATTCTGGTTGACCTCGAACCGAGGACTCGCGCTGGTCGAGCGCAGCGCCATTGATGCCGTGATCCAAGGCGCTGCGAGCACGCTTGTGCCAACCCTGTTGAATGCAGAAAACGGCATGAGCGCGACTCAGGTCAACGGCGGAACCGGTGCGGCCGGCATGCTCGCCACGGATGGCAGTCTGTGGATTCCAACCTCCAATGGGGTCAGCCATTTGCAGCCCGCCCGCTATCCAATGCCGCCGCGTCCAGCCGTGCCCCTGAGCATCGAAGGTATTGAGGTCGATGGTGTCGAGGCCACGCTTCCGCTTGAGGTGCCCGCTGGTGCAAGACGCATCGAGTTCGATATCGCAGGGTTGGCTTTTTCCAGCGTGGACAATCTGCGCTATCGCCATTGGCTTGAAGGATTTGATGCAGACTTCGGTGCAGCGACTCCCGAGGCGCGCATCGGCTATACCAACTTGCCGCCCGGTCGCTATGTGTTGCACACCCAGGCACGCAATGGTGAGCGCGGCGAGCTCGGCACAGTGCTGGATTTGCCCTTCACGGTATTGGCAACCTGGGCGCAGACGCGCTGGATTCAGGCGTTGATAGTGGGCTTGATCGTGCTGTTTGGATTTCTCATCTATACCCGGCGAGTGGCCAGCTTGAGAAGCAATGAGCGCCGACTCGCTGCGATGGTCAACGAACGCACACTCGAACTTCAGGAGCGTGCGCTCGCGCTCGATGCGGCGAACGATGAGAAAACGCGGCTGCTTGAGCAGCTCGGCCATCAAGCCTTGCACGACAGTTTGACCGGCCTTCCCAATCGTCATCATGCCGATCGCCACCTTGCCGAGTGTTTCGCGGCGATGCGCGAAAGCGGCGGCGCGTTGTACATCGCAATCATGGATGTGGATCACTTCAAACGGATCAACGATGAGCATGGTCATCAGGCGGGTGATCGGGTTCTTGCTGCGCTTGCGGCGTGCATGCGCGCAATGGCCGGGGTTTGGTGCGCCCGAATCGGCGGCGAGGAGTTTCTGCTCATCACCGAACCAGGCGGGGAAACCGGCGCAAGCGTGTTTGAACAATTGCGCGCCGCTATCGCACACGCGCCGATCATCCATTTTCAGGATCAGCCGATCAGCGCCACGATCAGCATCGGCTGGGTGAATGCTGCAGACTTTTCCACTGTGGACAAGGCGCTAGCCGAGGCCGATCGGCGTCTTTACCAAGCCAAGAGTGCCGGGCGTAATCGGATTGAGCCTGATCCAGCGCTGGCATGAGCCCGCGCGAAACCATCCTCTGCCGAGCTTTTCCGGCTGCCGGGAACGGCCGCTCCGTCTGGACTCATGCCATCACCCGCCGCGCCCGCCCACGGTGATTTTCTTTAGCGCCCGCGGAAGAGCTTTGCAGCGGAATATTATCCAGAAAAAACAATCTCACAAGGTTTCAGCTTCGCCGTGCCGAAAGGCATGGAATCTGATAGCGTTCGAAAAGGTTGAGAAATTTTGATGCGAACCCGCAAATGACGTGGCGACGCTTTCGAGGTCGTTGATCAGCGGGATCATGCAATGGCCAGCGCTATCCAAGTTGGCGCGGCCATGTCCAGCAAGCGTGTGGAGCGGCAATGAATTCGGGGCAGCAGGCGGTATATCTAGAAAGCGCGACTATCGAAGCATTGCGTGGCGCTATCGATACGCTACGGAAAACCAGTGCGCGCAGCCTGATGATTTTTGCCTGTGAAGGTGACAACTGGGCGATACGCGAGCTCGAAACGTATTTGCGCTCGCTCGATCTGCCGGTATTTGGTGGAATCTTCCCCAGCATCATCCATGGCTCAACGCTTCATCGAAACGGTACTCTCGTGATCGGGTTTCCGTTGACTCTGGAGGTGGCCGTGATCTCGCGCCTGCGAGATCAGCCAGGTATCGACCGACAACTACGAAGACTTGGCAAAACGCTTGCTGATTGTCGCTCGGTTTTCGTTCTCGTTGATGGGTTGTCGACGAACCTCGAATCGTTCATTGAGAGTCTATTCGGCGTGCTTGGCGCGCGAGCAGCGGTCATGGGCGGCGGCGCAGGCTATCTGGATTTGCTCCAGCGCCCTTGTTTGCTGAGCAATCAAGGTGTGATCGTTGACAGCGCATTGCTGGTGGCTCTGCCGATGCGCGTCGATCGGGGTATCGGCCATGGCTGGCAAATGTTGTCCGGGCCGTTCCTGGTTACCCGTTCGAATGGCAACGTGCTTGAAGAGCTCAATTATCGACCGGCCATCGAAATCTACCAGCAGGAAGTCGAGGCACATTCCACATCACGATTTTCGCAGACAGATTTTTTCTCGATCTCCAAAACCTATCCGCTTGGCATCGAAAGTATTGATGGCGACTTTCTGGTGCGCGATCCGATCAAGCAAGTGGGCGGCGCACTGATTTGCGTCGGCGAGCTGCCCGAAAACGCGACGGTCTATTTGCTCAAGGGAGAAGCGAGCGCGCTCGTCGCCGCGGCCGCCCAAGCGGCTACCAGCGCGCTTGCGATGCGCGAAACGCGTTTGAGGGGAGTTTCAGCTGCGCCAAAAGCGGCGATTATTTTTGACTGCATCAGCCGCGCGCTGTTCCTGGACGAAGGTTTTTCCGATGAGCTGCGTGCGATCGAACGCGCCCTACCACCGATGGATTGCGTCGTCGGTGCATTGACCATCGGCGAAATTGTCAGTTCGCGCAGTGGCCTGATCGAACTGATGAACAAATCCATCCTGGTTGGCTTGAGCTGAGTGGCGAATCCATGATGTCGAATACGCTCAAGTATGTATCCATCCAGCACGAACTCGGCATGTCGATCGGTGTAGCGCTGCGTCTGCAGCCGATGCTCAATGCGTTTTCGCTTGTGTGTCTACGCAGATTGGGCCTTGCGGCCGTCGATTTTCATTTTCTCAAGAGTGGCGATGGCGAACCCGCTCTGCAAGGACGTCCCGGTAGCGGGCGTTTCGATCACTTCTGTAGTTTTCCGCAAACGTCAAAGGTGATATCAGCGGCGCAATTTTCGACCGATCAGATCAATCGGGTCAGCTGCATTCACCGAAAACTCAGTGATCAGGACCACGCTTGGCACCACTATTCGTTCAGTCTCGGTGGCTTCGGCGTGATTACCCTTCAGCGTCTCGATATCGAGTTCGATCCGCCCATCCTCGAACTGCTCAAGCCCTTGATTCGTCGACTTGGCCTGAGCTGCCAGGCTTCCATTGAACATGAGAATCTGTTGCAGGCTGTCGCAGCCCGCGCCGAGGCTGAGAAAACCATCCTGTTCCAGTTGCTGCACGATGACCTGACCCGGCTACCGAACCGGCGCAGCTTGATGCAAGAGCTTGAGCGACAATTGCAGATCGGTCAGCGTGACGGAAGTTTCGGTGCGCTGCTGTTTCTTGATCTGGATCGCTTCAAGCTTGTCAACGATACGCTGGGTCATGCCGTTGGTGATCGGCTGTTGATTGCCGTGGCGGTTAGATTGCATGAATTGGTCGGAAATCAGGGCATGGTCAGTCGACTCAGCGGTGATGAGTTCATCATCCTGATTGGCAACCTTGGTTGTGAGCACGCCGTGGCCAAAGGATGTGTCGATGAGTTGCTCAGCGTGATTCGGGCTGGATTTGTTGACCCCTTGAGCGCGGGTGAGCACTCACTGCATGTCACCCCTGCCATCGGAATCGAGCTCTTCCCCGATGAGGAATGCACGGCCGGCCAGATTCTCCGTCGCGCGGATTCAGCGATGTATCAGGCCAAGGCGCTTGGACTCAACAGCTCGGTGTTCTACGACAGGCATCTCTCATTCGAGCTTGAACGTCGCCGCGATATCGAAAAGGAATTGCAGCTTGCCTTGAAGGTAGGCGATCAATTCGAGATGCACTATCAATCACAGCATGGGTCAGACGGAGAATGTATCGGTGCCGAGGCGCTATTGCGCTGGCACAATCCGTTCCGCGACGGTATCGGCCCGGCCCAGTTCATACCGATCGCCGAAGAAGCGGGTTTGATGCTCGAGTTGGGTGCCTGGGTGCTGCGACGTGGGTGTCTTGATCTGCGTGAAATGCGTCGACATGGTTTGCCATCAAGCTTTCGCCGTCTCTCGGTGAATGTCAGCGCCATACAATTCAATCATCGCCAGTTCGTTGAAACCCTGATCGGAATCATCGCGGAAACTGGCGTCGAGCCCAGCCTGCTCATGATCGAGCTGACCGAGAGCACCTTGATCGGCAACAGCGAATCGACCATCGAAAAAATGACCGCTTTGCGCAAACTGGGTATCAAAGTGGCTATCGATGATTTCGGCACCGGATTCTCATCGCTGGCCTATCTGAGTCGGCTGCCAGCGCAATCAATCAAGATCGATCAGACCTTTGTGCGCAATATCGATTCTGTTTCCGGTAAACGCGCGATCGTCGAGACGATCGTTGCCCTGAGTCGAAGTCTGGAGATTGACCTGATTGCTGAAGGCGTCGAGACGGAGGCCGAGCGCGCGGTCATCGAACGCCTGGGCTGTTCGAACTATCAGGGATTCCTGTTTAGTCGCCCGGTTCCGTTGCGCGACTTCATGGCCAGTTTGCAGGTGGCCACCGATTGAACGGATGGCCCTGCGCCGTTAACGATCAGACTCCGGTAAGGCGCAGCCCGCAACGTGGGTGCTGGTGCACGCGGAACGATGTCGGTGAAGATAGGGAGTTTGGACTATTTCTGGCTAATGAATATAAAAATCCTGCAGTTTCTTGTCGGGTTGACGTGCTTGCCGACGAGCAGGCTTGTCGATGAGTGAGGTCGAAAACTGAAGCGCGAGCGGATCATCACGCAGCCCGTTCCAGGTCCGATGGTCGAAGTGGGTGTCTCTAAGATTCAGGCGTTGAATACTCGACTGCAGTGCAAGATCAATCGCCGCATCAAGGCTGAGGCAGCTTCGCCTTGCGCCGATTCCAAGCAGCACTCGACGCAGTTGGCGTGCTTCGCTCACTGCGTGGTCCCGATGGGTTTTCTCATGGCGACGCAAAATGCCTTCCGCTTCCTGCCATTGCTGCCTCAACGAGGATGAAACCGATTGAACAGGTTGCCATACGGGCAAAGTGGTAGTGATCGACAAGTGAATCTGCAACCAGGCCAATTCGCAGCGACCCTCGTCCCTGCGTTGACGTCTGTCGATGGTGAAGTGGCTTCGTGTGCTGCCGTTGCCGGCGCTCTCCAATCGCGCGCGTTGTTCGATGAGGTCCTCGTTGATGCGCTGGACCGAATCTCCGGCGACTCGATACGTCACCTGGTGATCGACAATCTGTACAGGCGGGAAATCCCGGCGGTCTTCGGTCGCTGTCGCATTGCCAGTCAACGTCGCGAACAAAAGGGCGATGAAGTGAGCGTGAAATGAGATGTTCAATGCGATGAATGAAAACCTTGCGATAGACTGTCCGACTCAACCAGACGCCAAGTGAATAGCCATGAATCGTATCACCGCCTGCGCCGCTGCCGCGCTTCTGTTGATTGCACTCCCCGCGCATGCCGGCGCCCCCGCGACGGTGAATTCCGATGCGGCAAAAGCCTTGCATGCCTTGTTCGACAGCGAGTGGGAGCGTGGCCTCGTTGAATCGCCGGAGAACGCCAGCTACAACGGCGATGCGCGCTTCAACGATCGCTGGACCGATTTCAGTGCGAAGGCCATTGCCAAACGACAAGCGGAGGATCGCAGTGCCTTGCAGCAATTGCATGCGATCAACCGTGTCGAACTTTCAACCGCAGACCAGCTGAACTACGACACCTTCGAGTGGCAACTGGAAAAATCCGTCGAACGCCAGCGTTTCCATGAATTTCTGCAACCCGTCAGCCATCAAGGTGGCGTGCAAACCGCAGACGGCCTGAGCGAAATTCTGCCGTTCGCGAGCGCAAAGGATTATCGCGACTGGATCAAGCGGCTTGAGGCATTGCCGCTTGTCATCGATCAGACCATGGCCTTGATGCGCGAGGGCATCAAGCAGAAGAACATGCCGCCCAAGGTGTTGATGCAGCGCGTGCCCGCGCAGATTGCGGGTCAGGTTGTTGACGATCCGCAGATGAGTTCGTTCTATCGACCCTTCAAGAAATTCCCTGCCAGCGTAGCTGAGACTGATCGTGTCGCCTTGACGGCGGCCGCGAAAAAAGTCATCAGCAAGCAGGTGATTCCCGCCTACGCACGCTTCGCGAAGTTCTTCGACGAGCAGTATTTGCCGAAGGCACGCAACTCGATCGCGGCGGCTGAATTGCCCGACGGCAAAGCCTATTACGATTTTCTCGCGGCCTACTACACGACGACCGATCTGACCGCAGCACAGATTCACGAGATCGGACTCAAGGAAGTCGCACGCATCCGCGCCGAGATGGAAACGGTCAAGGGCGAGACGGGCTTCAAGGGAAGTCTTGCTGAATTCTTCAATTATCTGCGCAGCGACGTGAAGTTTTTCGAGAAGACTCCGCAGGCGTTGCTCGAGCGCTATCGAGCGCTGGCCAAGACGATTGATCCCGAACTGGTCAAGGTGTTTCATACGATTCCGCGCTTGCCGTACGGTGTGCGACCGATTCCCGACAACATCGCGCCCGATACCACCACCGCCTATTATCAACCCGGTGCTACCGATGGCAGTCGGCCTGGTTATTACTATGTGAATCTGTATAAGCCACAAGTGCGGCCGACGTGGGAGATGGTCCCACTGAGCCTGCACGAAGCCGTGCCGGGGCACCACTTCCAGTTCGCTCGCAGCCTAGAGTTGCCCGGTGCGCCAAATTTTCGTCGAACCGCCTATTTTGTCGCCTACAGTGAAGGTTGGGGTTTGTATGCCGAGCAACTCGGTTTTGATATGGGAATGTATGACGATCCCTACGATCACTTCGGCCAGCTCACCTACGAGATGTGGCGCGCGGTGCGTCTGGTCATCGATACCGGCATGCACTCGATGGGCTGGAGTCGCGACAAGGCGATCGCGTATTTCAAGGACAACGCGGCGAAGACCGATCAGGATATTGTCAACGAAGTGGATCGCTATATCGGCACGCCCGGACAGGCGCTGGCCTACAAGATCGGCCAGCTCAAGATCTCGGAGCTGCGTGCGAAAGCGACCAATGCGCTCGGTGAAAAATTTGATCTGCGTGCCTTCAACGATGCCGTACTGGAAACCGGTTCGGTGCCGCTGGCCGCACTTGAGCGGCATATCGATGCCTGGATTGTCACCCAGGCTGCGCGCTGATCCAAAAGTCGATCAGTGATGATCGCGTTGACGACGGCCGTTCGCGGATGGGTGTTCTGGCTGTTGCTGCCGTTTGTCGCTGTGCAGGCCCTTCGTTTGCGTCGAACCGCGCCACGGTTGCAGCCGGCAGCGGGCGATTCATCGGCTAGCCTCGGCTCGGGTGATGCCATCCGCCTGGTCGCGATCGGTGACTCGATCATCGCCGGTGTCGGAGCGACGACACTTGAGCGTGCGCTGGTCGGCTGCACCGCAGACGCGCTTATCGCGCGTCTCGGTGGCGCCGTGGAATGGCAGGCACATGGTCGCAGCGGCGCTTCATCGAAAGACGTTCTCAACGATCTGCTACCGATGCTTGGTCCGGTCGCAGTTGATGCGATCGTCGTTTCGGTCGGCGTCAATGACGTGGTGGGCTTGTCGACCCTCAGCGCGTGGAAGACACATCTGCTTGCGCTTATCGATGGCTTGCGCAGGCATTCACCCGATGCGCTCATCGTCATCGCCGGGCTGCCCCCTTTGCGTCTTTTTCCACTGATTCCGCAGCCGTTGCGCTGGTTGGTCGGATTTCGTGGCGAAACCCTGGACAGGATCACGCGCAGCGTGGTGCAGGACTGTGCGGGCGTATTCCATGTCGCGGTGAACTTCGAAATGAGCGAAGACAGCTTCTGCGACGACGGCTTTCATCCCTCGGAAAAGAGCTACGTGGTTTTCGGGCAGGCAATGGCCGACTGCATCTGTGCCCACTTGCCCAAGCACCGGATCAGGGCGGCTTAAGAAGCGTGTCGTTGCCAGACAGCCAAGAAGTTGTTGGCGGGCATTTGATGCAGCGTAGTGCGCCGCAAGCCCGTGGCTGTAGCCAGTGCGTCGACAGCGGCTAGATCGCGAATGCCCATGTGCGTGCCGCGCTCGTTGAGCTGGCGGTCGAATGCCGCGTTGCTCTCGCTGGTGTAACGGCCATCGATAGTGAACGGCCCGTAGAAGGCGAGAACACAATCATCACTCATGATGTCAGGCAATCGAGAGAATAGGCGCTCGACTTCCGCCCACGCCATGATGTGCAGCGTGTTGGCCGTAAACAGCGCATCGAATCGTGTGGAGGGCCAATGCGTCTGACCGACATCGAATTCTATCGCTGGCGGTGTATTCGCAAGCGCTGCTTGATCAAGCCAACGTTGTACGCCAGCCAGGTAATCGCGTCGCTCCGACGCTTGCCATTGCAGATGGCTCATCGCGGCAGCTAAAAATACGGCGTGTTGGCCGGTCCCGCTGCCAATCTCAAGCACGCGCTGGCGATCAGAAAACGTGTCACGCAGAATGTCCAAGATCGGCTCACGGTTGCGCTCACAGGATGGCGAAAACGGCTTTTCGATCGCCTCAGTCACTGCTTGATTTCCGCATCCGCCAATATCGGCAACTCACCGCCACCGGGAGGACCCGGTTCAGCCAGCGCGGGCGCGTCGGCAGCCATCGGTTGCAAACCCTTGGTGGCTCGCCAACCGAGAATGAAGCCGAGCAGGATCAGGCTGGCCGATAGCAAAAATGCTGCGCCCGGCAAATGGATGGGCGCCGACGAGCCGATGAAATACGCAAACGTCTGGCTGAAAACAAACGGTCCAAAAATCGTCGCCAGACTCGACAAGCTGGTAATTGCACCCTGCAAGCGCCCTTGCTCACCCGGATCAACCTGGCGGGTGATGATTGACTGGGTGGTCGGCCCGCCGAGACCGGCGAGCGCAAGCAGCGGAATGCCAAGCAGGAAGACGGTGCTGTTGGAAGCAAAGCCCAGGGTAAGGAATCCACACATGCCGAAAAACAATCCGGCCAGCATGACCGGCCGTTCGCCAAATTTCGGTACGACGCGCCGTACGAGTCCGGCTTGCACGATAGCGCTGCACACGCCGACCAGAGCGAGCGCATAACCGACCTCTCGCGGGCCCCAGTTGAAGCGAAAATCGGTGTACAGGACAAAGGTCGAGTTGAGCGAAAACTGGGCGAGGGCGACCAGGAAAAACACCACGGTCAAGGCAAACACCTGCGGGTAGCGCCGCAGCATGCGCAAGGCACCAAGCGGATTCGCATTTTTCACATCGAAACGTGCGCTGCGGCGTTCCTTCGGCAGCGACTCCGGCAGCACGAACAGGCCGTAGAGAAAGTTGATCAGGGCGAGAGCGGCGGCAGCCCAGAACGGCGCGCGTACCGAATTGTCGCCGAGGAATCCTCCGAGTGCCGGGCCAATGATAAAACCGATACCAAAAGCGGCGCCGAGCAGGCCGTAAGCGCCGGCACGCTTTTCCTTCGGTGTGACATCGGCGATGTAAGCGTTGGCGGTCGAGATGCTGGCGCTGGCAATACCGGAGATGATCCGCCCGATGAACAGGATTGGCAGGGTCTGTGCCACGGCCATGAGGATGAAATCGAGGCCAAGTGCGAGGTTTGAACTCAAGATAACGGGTCGCCGACCAAAGCGATCCGACAGTGCGCCCTGCACCGGCGAAAACACAAACTGCATCAACCCGAACAAGGCGCCCATGATCCCGGTCCAGCGCACC
>JBBSVJ010000054.1:0-17652 GCA_038233665.1 Lysobacterales bacterium | reverse complement strand
GAGCCCAAGGCCGATGGCTTTCGCAATTACGTCAGCGAGAGTGCTCGAGGTGCGTCAGCAGAAATATTGGTGGACAAGGCCAACCTGCTGACCTTGACCGCTCCGCAGATGACCGTTTTGATTGGAGGATTGCGCTCGCTCGGGGCGAATGTCGGTGGCGCAAAGCATGGCGTGTTCAGCGAGCGCGAAGACGAGCTCAGCAACGACTTCTTCGTCAAGCTTCTCGACATGAATACAAAATGGTCAAAATCGGCGGATGACGACTATGTGCTTGAAGGACGCGATCGCCAGAGCAACAAGCTCAAGTTGACCGGCACGGTGGTCGATCTGGTTTTCGGTTCCAACTCTCAGTTGCGAGCCATCGCCGAGTTTTACGCGGCCAACGATTCGGACAAGGTTTTCGTTCGCGATTTTGTGGCGGCATGGGACAAGGTGATGAACCTGGATCGATACGATCTGCGTTGAGCCCGTCAAATCGATGATTCGTCGCGACTCGTTCCAGGGCGCATGCGACGATGTTCTCTTCAGCCTGGCGTGCGCGTCGCGTCAGGCTACTTGTTTATTGAAGGGCTCCCAGCCAAGATCACCGGTTGGGTGACCCGGACTCGGGTTGATCATTTGACGGTCGCGTTGGCGGCCAATGTTGGAGTTGACATGGCGAAATTTGTTCTTTTTTTCTCGAGCCTGTTGATTGCCGGGAGTGCGCTGGCTACTGAAATTCCCCTCAACAATGCCGATTTCGAAAAGCCAATTGTGGGCGCGCGTATCCCAGGATGGTCGCGTACCCAGCACGCAGGTGTCGGCGCCTACGTGGTAACCACGGATACGAAAGATGCCGGGCATGGGAAAAGCAGCATCAGCATGCATCGCACGACCGAGCAGGTTTATGGCCTGATCATGCAGCGGGTCGAGAGCAAGGATCTCGGTGGCAAGGAGATCGAGATGAGCGCGATGATGAAAACATTCGAGGTAGGCGAGCTCGGCTGGGTGATGGTGATGACCTTCAAGGATCACGGAAATATTCTTGATCAGGTTCGCGCCGAACCGGTTGTCGGTGACACGGCGTGGAAGGAAGTTGTCCTCAAGAAGATCGCGCCCGCTTCGACCAATTTGATCGAGCTTGGATTTTTGTTGATGGACGAGGGAACCGGTTGGGCCGACCACGTTCGTCTGCGCACGATCGACAAAGCGGACAAGCCGGTGATTGCGAAAGACAAACCAGCATCCGCGGACAAGGCGAACCCGGATTCATCCAAAGGCTCCAGGAAATCGCCAAATCCGCCGCAGGCTCAATCCAGGCGCGTCACGAAGAACGATCTGCTGAAACCCACCGAGCCGAAGAAACACAACGGGGGCGGTTAGCCCTCAACAGGCCGAAAGGAATGCTGAATTCAGGCACTCCTTGGTGATATCCAACCATCGGCGTTCCACGCATCCATGCCAATCGGCATTTTGCGCATGGCGGTGGCGGGCGTAGTCTTGGGCGCTTGTCGATTTGATCGACTGTCCGGGGAGCTTGACCATGCGCCGATCCACGCCACCGATTCTTACCATTCTTGTTCCAATGCTGATGACCTTGGTCGGTGGCGCAAATGCCGCGCCGACTTCCGACAAAGCCACCTCGATGCTCGGCTTCAGCGATGAGGCAGCCACCGCGCAACGCGCGCTTGAGCAACGCTTCGACGCGGATCTCAAAGCCGATGACCAGCGCGAATGGATGCGCCAGATGGCCTCCGAGCCTAACCATGTCGGCTCGCCGCATGACAAGGCGAATGCCGAGTTCATGCTGGCCAAGTTCAAGGAGTGGGGCTGGGATGCGCGCATTGAAACCTTCGATGTGCTTTATCCGACGCCGAAATCGCACACGCTTGAACTGATCGAGCCGACCCGGTTCACCGCCGCTCTGAAAGAGCCGCCGATCGATGGCGATACGACCTCATCCAAGACGGATGGCGGCTTGCCGCCCTACAACGTTTACGGGGCCGATGGCGATGTGACCGCCGAGCTGGTTTACGTCAATTACGGCATGCCGGATGACTACAAGGAACTCGCGCGCAACGGGGTTGATGTCAAGGGCAAGATCGTCATCACCCGTTACGGCCAAGGTTGGCGTGGACTCAAACCCAAGCTTGCTTATGAGCATGGCGCGGTCGGCTGCCTGATCTACTCCGATCCGCAAGGTGATGGCTACTTCGCCGGTGATGTCTATCCGAAGGGCGGCAATCGGCCGGCCGATGGCGTGCAGCGCGGCTCGGTGCTCGACATGATCTTGTACCCTGGCGATCCGCTGACACCTGGCATCGGCTCCACGCCGAATGCAAAACGGCTGGCAATGACGGATGCGGTGACTATCCTGAAAATTCCAGTGATGCCGATTTCCTACGCCGATGCGCAACCGTTGCTGGCGGCCTTGGATGGACAACTTGCCCCGCGAAGCTGGCGCGGTGCCTTGCCGCTGACTTATCACATCGGTCCCGGCCCCGCCAAGGTCCATTTGAAAATTGAATCGGAGTGGACGCGCAAGCCACTCTATGACGTGATTGCGAAAATCGAGGGAGCCAAGTTTCCGGATCAGTGGATTGTTCGCGGCAATCATCATGACGGCTGGGTGTTCGGCGCCTGGGATCCACTGGCTGGCAACGTTGCCATGCTCGCCGAAGCGAAAGCCATCGGTGCGTTGATCAAGCAAGGTTGGAAGCCTGCGCGAACGTTGGTTTACGCGAGTTGGGATGGCGAGGAGCCGGGTCTGCTCGGCTCAACCGAATGGGTCGAAACGCATGCGGCCGAACTCAAACAGAAGGCGGTGTTGTATCTGAACTCCGATACCAACAGTCGTGGTTTCCTCGGTGCCGAAGGCAGCCATTCGCTGCAACATCTGGTCAACCAGGTGGCCGCCGATGTGCGCGATCCGCAAACCGGCGTCAGCGTCGACAAGCGCTTGCGCGCGGCGCTGCAAGTGGATGCGTTCGAGAATCCGGGTGCGGAAAGCAAACGCTTGGCGCAACTTGCAGCGAACGGCGATGACTTGCCGATTGGTGGCTTGGGATCAGGCTCCGACTACAGCGCATTTCTGCAACATGCCGGTATTGCATCGCTCAACATTGGCTTTGGCGGTGAAGATCAGCAGGGTGGTGTTTATCACTCGATTTATGATTCTTTCGATCACTACGAGCGTTTCGGTGATCCGGGTTTCGTCTATGGCGTTGCGCTCTCGCAAACGGCCGGGCGCATCGTCTTGCGGGCGGCCAATGCCGACGTGTTGCCGCTGCGCTTCGGCGATTTTGCCAACACCGTCGAGCGCTACGCGGATGAGGTTCACAAGCTTGCTGACAGTGAGCGCGAACGCAGCAACGACTTGATTCAACTGCTCGACGGCGGTGCGTTCAAGCTGGCGGCAGATCCGACCAAGGTTTTGCTTGCGCCACCGCGTGAGGATGAGGTGCCCTACCTCGATTTCGCGCCACTCGACAATGCCCTGGCGCGATTGGGTCGAACCGCGAAGAACTACGACAGCGCGCTGGCAAAGGCACAGGCGAACGGTTTCAAGCTGAGTGCCAAACAGCAATCGGATATCAACGGTTTGTTGCAAGGGATGGAGCAGACCCTGCTCGATACGAAAGGCCTGCCGGGACGGCCGTGGTTTCAGCACTTTATCTATGCGCCCGGCATGACCACCGGCTATGGCGTCAAGACCTTGCCCAGCGTGCGCGAGTCGATTGAAGACCGAAAGTGGGATCTTGCAACGCAGGGCGTGGTGCGCACCGCTGGTGTCCTCGATGCCTACAGCAAGCGCATTGAGCGGGCGACGATGGCGCTGAGCGCCAAGTAGTCCGCAACAGCGAAACGATCGGTGTCTTTGCGAGCGTGAAACCTCAATCGTCAAATGCCCTCTCGCGTTCGGAGAGGGCTCGACTGGGCTGACGCGTGGCCTCAAACGGGCGCGCCACGAGATCCATCAATGGATCGGATTTTCAGGGGAGATAAGTAACAATGCGATTCAGCAAGCAGGCTTTTTTGACCGTTGTCGCCGCGGTCTTGGCAAGCACAGTGGCTATCGCAAAACCGTCTGTTGAGCCGGCCCAGACGACCTCAAGCGACATCGCTACAGTGACGCGCGGCAGCGAACATATCGCCGGATTTTTTGATGTCTATCGCGACACGGTGAAAGGTCGGGTTCTGCTCGGCATCAATGAGTTCGACAAGCCATTCTTGCTGATCAGCTCGCTGCCCTGGGGTGTCGGGTCCAACGATATCGGCCTCGATCGTGGCCAGAGTGGCGCATCGCATCTGGTCGAGTTTCGCCGAGTCGGTCCGCGCGTTTTACTGGTTGAGGACAACACGCGTTTTCGTGCCGTGTCGCCCAATCCGGATGAGGCATTGAGTGTGCGTCAGGCCTTTGCTGAATCGGTGTTGTGGGCCGGTGACATCATTGGCGAGAACAAGGGCGGCAATGGTCGGGTTGTCATCGATGTCAGTTCCTTGTTGGCCTCCGATCGTCATGGCGTTGCGCGCCAGCTGGGTCAGACAGGGCAGGGCAAGTACGAGATTGACGACAAGCGCAGCGCGGTCTTGCCAGGCGACGCGAAAAGTTTTCCCGACAACACCGAGCTCGAAGCGATCCTGACGTTCAAGGGACCGGGTGAGGCCGAGTATGTTCGCGATGTTTCGCCGGATCCAGAAAGTATCAGCGTCAGGCAGCACCTGAGTATGGTCCGCTTGCCGGACGCGGGATTCAAAACGCGTCCCTACCATCCAGGATCGGGTGGTTTCAGCATCGCCTATTACGATTATGCGCAGCCACTTTCATCGAGTCTTGAAGTTCGCCTGCAGCCGCATTTCCGGCTCGACAAGACAGATCCCGATGCGCGCTTGAGCCCAGTCAAAAAGCCGATCGTGTTTTACCTCGATCGTGGTGCCCCGGAACCTGTGCGCTCGGCCTTGCTGGAGGGCGCGAACTGGTGGCAGTCGGCGTTCGAGAAGGCCGGTTACAAGAATGCCTTCCGGGTCGAGTTGCTCCCCGAGGGCGTCGACCCGATGGATGTGCGTTACAGCTTGATCACCTGGGCTCATCGCTTTACGCGCGGCTGGTCGTATGGCGGAGCCATCATCGTCCCGCGTACCGGCGAGATCATCAAGGGTTCGGTCACGCTGGGATCGCAACGCGTGCGCCAGGACATCCTGATCGCTGAAAGCCTGCTCGCGCCCTACGACAAATCGAATGCGACTGAACTGAAAAACGAAGCTGAGCAAATGGCGCTCGCGCGCGTCCGTCAATTGGCTGCGCATGAAGTCGGTCACGCGCTCGGCTTCGCACACAATTTTGCGGCGAGCCGGCAGGGCAACGGTTCCGTCATGGATTATCCGCATCCCTTGTTGAAGCTCGATGCCGGTGGCGTGATTCATCTCGATCATGCCTATGGCGTCGGAGTCGGGCCATGGGACGATTTCATCGTCGCGCATGCCTACAAGCAATTCGCGCCGGACGCAGAAAAAGCAGCGCTCGCGACAATGCGAGCCGATATCGCGAAAGCCGGGTTCCGCTATTTGAGCGACGGCGACGCGCGCGGTGCCGGTGACGCCGAAATCGATGCATTGCTGTGGGATTCGGGCGCAGATTCGCTGGCGACGTTTGATTCACTGCTCGCCGTGCGGCGCAAGGCGCTGGAGAATTTCTCGATCGGCGTACTGCCGCCCGAACGCCAGGCCGGCGAACTCGAAGCACGCCTGGTGCCGGTATATTTATTGCATCGCTATCAAACCGAAGCGGTCGCACGACTCCTCGGCGGTTCTAGTTATGCCTATTCCGAGGCCAGCGATGATCAGGCGGGAACGCAGAGCGTTGCACCTGACCGACAGCGTGCGGCACTAGATCGCCTGATTGAAACCGTGAGTGCAGAGCAACTCGCATTCCCGGCCCATGTGCTTGACCTGCTGACACCGCCGGCCAACGAATACACTCGCAGCCGCGAGTACTTCACAACTCGGATGTCCCCGCTGTTCGATCCCATGGCGGCCGTTGAAGCCGCGGTAGCGCAGACGACCACGTTCCTGTTTGCGCCGGAGCGCCTCAATCGACTCAGCTGGCAACATGCGCGCAATGCCGATGAGCCGGGTGTTGCTGAGATGCTTGATGCGGTTTTCCGTGGCACCTGGCAACGCGGCAGCATGTCGCCAAACCTGCCAGCAGGCGAAGCAGTGCAGACGTCTGCCAACTGGGTGGTGCTTGATGCGCTGCTGCATGCACTCGACGACGGCCGTCTGCATGCCCAGGTTGACGCGCAGGTGCGTGCGAGCTTGCAGGCTTGGCAGCGTTCGCTGGCAAAGAGTGGAGGGGATGGCCGTGATGCCGCCAGTCGTTCCGAGGCCGCTTCACTGATCGGCAAATATCTCCAGGATCCGACCTCGGTGAAGCTACGACCTTTACCGGTTATTCCGCCGGGTTCGCCGATCTAGATCGCAGTTGGGCGAGATGAGCCTCGATGCGCCACTTATCGAACGCTGGGGCTCGCTGTGGATTGGTGCGCTGGCTGCAAACGCGACGGTTCTCATCATTGCGGTTGCCAATGATCTCTCGTTGATCGAGATCCTAATGGTCTATTGTTGTGAGTCAGTCTGGATTGCAGTGTTCGGTGCGTTGCGATTGATCGTCGCCTCGATTCTCGGCGACCCTTACCAGAATCGCTGGCTTGATCTGTCGCGCGCTTCTTCGGTGTTTGCATCGATTGCCATCATCCTCGTGGCGAGTTCGACATACCTCTGGATTCCCGGCGTTGCTTTCGGTTCGGTGTTGTATGCCGAGCATGTTCTCAACGCGAGTCACTCACAAATCGATGATCTGCAACATCTGTGGTTGGTCGTCGGTACCTCGGCAGTGTTTTTCGCCAATCACGGCTGGAACTTTCTGGTGAGGTTTCTGGCACTCGGGGAGTTCCGCTTTGCGCGCGTCGGCGATCTGGTTCTTTTTCCTTTGAAGCGCTCGCTTGCCTTGCTGCTTTCCATTGGCGGCGGTCTTGCGCTGATTGTCCTGATGCCGGTTGTTGCCAACACCATCGTATTTGTCTTGATCGTGATCGCGCTGAAGCTGATGCTCGACCTGCGACTCTATCGTGATCCGGGGGTGGCACCTGGTTCGTCTGAAAGTATCGATTGATTCGTGACGAGCGGGCGCGAACTGGCGGCGCGCGGACCGAACAACGAAATTTTCAGAGCCGTGTCTGAGTTGCCGAGCACGGCGAGTGAGCGCCCCGGACAGGCGATCCTCGATGATCGCGTGACCACAGATTACAGGTGCCGCCTTGAGAGCCCGCCTGGTTGTCAACTTCGGCTTTCTCGGTGCTTGCTTTCACTCCACCAAATTGGTTACCAGTCGCCATTGCGTCGCTGATTCGTATGACGTTTCGCACGCACGACCTCGTCGTTTCGCGTGCTATGTTTCGCGCGCCGTTTCTGATCGCGCAGCCGACAAACAACATAGGAATCCATCGATGAGACTATTCGCGTTTTCGCCGAATACCACGGCCTCACCCGCTAAACGCGTCGTCTTTCCACTGGTGCTTGGTGTCTCACTGCTCGCATGTGGCGTGGCACAGTCAGCCGAGAAAAAGCCCTTCATGCCAGAAGACTTGATGGATTTACACGGCGTCAGTGACCCGCAGTTGGCGCCGGATGGTGCCTGGTTGGCATACATCGTCAGTGTTCGCGATGGCAGCGAAGACAAGATCATCAGCAACATCTGGATGAGCAGCTGGGATGGCAAGCGTCGCCTGCAACTGACGCGATCGAGCAAGGGCGCATCGAATCCGCGCTGGAGTCCTGATGGACGTTCTCTTGGATTCATCGAAGCGCGCGGTGATGACGATGCGAAAGCACAAGTCTGGCTGCTCGATCGCGAGGGTGGCGAAGCGCGGCAGTTGACCAAGTTGCCGGGTGGCGTGGATGAATTTGTCTGGAGTCCGGATGGAAAGCGTTTGGCCTTGATCGGCGCAGACACCGATCCTGACGAGCCGGGCGCCGATGCAAACCCTCAGGCGAAAAAGCTGCTGCCGAAACCCATCGTGATCGATCGCTTTCAGTTCAAGACGGACAAGGACGGCTATCTGCGCCGATTGCGCAATCATCTTTACGTTTTTGATCTCGCAAGCGAGAAAGCCACGCTGCTGACGGCGGGTGATTTTGATGAAGCGACACCGGTCTGGTCGCCTGATGGCAGCCAGATTGCTTTTGTCAGCAAGCGCGAGGGCGATCCTGATCGCAATCAAAACACCGATCTTTACCTGATCGCGGCCAAGGCCGGTGCAAGCGCTCGCCGCCTGACCGATTACCCCGGTGCCGACAGCGATCCGGTATGGAGTCCGGATGGCAAGCAACTGGCATTCTTGCGCGGTGGGCCGGTCAAATATCGCGAATACGATCCCGCGCAAATTGCGCTGATTCCGGTTGCAGGTGGCGAAGCACGCATCCTTGCGGCCGCGCTTGATCGCGCCGCCAGCGATCTCGCCTGGAGCAGCGACGGTCAGTCTCTGATGTTTCTGCTCGAGGGCGATCGAAACCGCCAGCTCGCGAGTGTCACGATCAAGAACGAAAAAATCACACGCCTGAGTGAAGACAAGGCGATAGCGCGTGGGTTTTCATCAGCAGGCAAGCATGTCGCGCTGTTGTTGTCGCGATCAACTCAGCCTGACGAGGTTTATGCGCTTGAACAAGGGGTCTCGCGACCGCTATCCATGCAAAACGACGCGCTGTTGAAGCGCCTGCAACTCGCGCCGGTCGAAGGCTATGAGGCAACCGCTTCGGATGGAAATGTCGTCCATGGATTGCTGCTCAAGCCAGTGAACTATCAGGCAGGTAAAAAGTACCCCGCCGTCGTCTATATGCATGGCGGGCCTGTCGGCCAGGATGGATTCGCCTTTCACGCCATTGCGCAGATGCTGGCTGGTGCCGGCTATGTGGTGGTGCAGCCCAATTATCGTGGCAGTTCGGGTCGCGGACGCGATTATGCTCGATCGATCTGGGGTGCCTGGGGCCACAAGGAAGTTCTCGATGTGCTGGCCAGCGTTGATCATGCGATCGCAAGTGGTTTGGCTGCTCCAGATCGTCTTGGTATCGGCGGCTGGAGCTACGGCGGCATGATGACCAACTACACGATCGCCAGTGATACACGCTTCAAGGCGGCGATCAGCGGTGCCGGCATTTCCAATATGCTCACCGGCTACGGCACTGATCAATACACCAGTCAGTACGAGTTGGAATTCGGTACCCCTTGGAAGAACATGGATAAATATCTGGCCGCATCGGAACCGTTTTTCCATGCAGACCGGATCAAGACGCCGACTCTGTTTTTGTGTGGCGAGAAGGATTTCAATGTGCCCTTGATCAACTCCGAGCAGATGTACCAGGCACTCAGCAGTCTTGGCGTCGAGACGCAATTGGTGATCTATCCGGGGCAGCATCACGGACTCAAAAAGCCCAGTCACGAGGTCGATCGCATGCAACGCTTCATCGATTGGTACGCCAAGTATCTCCACTAAGAACTAGGTGAAAGAAACATTCTTGCGCTTGTCCTGTTTTAGGGTCCGCGGATACTCACTACCAAAGCACCATTTTCGCGACCGTCGAATAAGTTGCGCAGGGCCGGCGAATTTATTCTTCCAATCAATAGCGGCCCGGGTTGAGCATCCGCAACCTTGATCGCAATGACCACGCCACCCACCTCGGAAGAATGAGCATGAACAAGAACATCGCCGAAACCGGATTGGCTGCGCGCTGGCAAGAAGTCCGCGCGCGCGTCGATGCGGCATGTCTGGCAGCCGGTCGCGACCCGTCCGATGTTGAAATTCTTCCCGTCAGCAAAACCTTTCCGGTCGAGGTAATCCGCGAGGCAGCCGCGCTGGGTTTGCGGCGATTCGGCGAGAACAAGGTGCAGGAGATCAAGACCAAGTTCGAACCACTGGCCGATGCGGCAATCGAATGGGTGATGATCGGTCACCTGCAAACCAACAAGGCCAAGGAGGTAGCGCGTCTGGCCAGCGAAGTGCAGTCACTGGATCGTATGGATCTGGCCGAGGCCTTGCACAAGCGTTTGCAGATCGAGGATCGCGAAATCGATGTGCTGGTCCAGGTAAAGACATCAACTGAAGAAACCAAGTACGGCTTGCCGCCCGATCAACTGCCTGCCTTTCTCGATGCGTTGCGCGACTTCGGCAGCTTGCGCGTTCGCGGTTTGATGACGCTTGCCGAGAATTCCGACGACGAGCAGAAAGTGCGTGCGTGTTTCCGGATGTTGCGCGAACTGCGCGATCAAGCGTTGCTGAATGGCCACGAGCTGCCGCGATTGTCGATGGGCATGAGTGGTGACTTTGCGCTGGCGATCGCTGAAGGAGCGACCGAGGTTCGCATCGGCACTGCGATCTTCGGCGTGCGTGCGTATCCGGATTCCTACTATTGGCCCGAGGCGGCCAAACCGTCCTGACGTTGGGCTGATGGGTACGAATCCGCGTTACCAACGGAGTCAGTCGAGGGGTATTTTCGATAGCTTCTGTCAATTTGATTGATAAAAACAAACGATTTCATCTATTGGCATTACTGCGCCAGAATAGTCACGTTTTGCGCCACGCCCAAAATCGGCATAGGCCGCACGGCGGAAAACCGTATTGATATATCTGATCGCTGAGCCGGGTCTGTGCGAAGCACTGTCTGCTGATCGACCCCATCCAGCGATTTGTTAACTTGGAGCATTCCCGAATGTCAAATTTCCAGCGTCTCGTCTATTCCAGCCACGCCGCGTTTCCGCAAGAGCAAAGTGAAGGAGGCATCAACCGCAATGTTGCGCGTATTCTCATGCAATCGCGACGCAACAATCCTCGCACCGGCCTGGTCGGCGCCTTGTATTTTGGCGACGGAAATTTCTTTCAATGCCTGGAGGGTGAGGCTGATGCGATTGATGCGTTGTGCGAAACCATCCGGCTGGATCCACGCCACAGTGGCATGAAGATTCTTGGTCGTCATCCGATCGAATCGCGATCTTTCTCTGTTTGGGCCATGAAATACATCCCCAACGCCAATGAGGTTCAAGCCTTGCTTGCCAAGCACGGGCTCACGCGCTTTGAGCCCGAAAAATTCGATGAACCGATGATTTCCGCCATGATCGGCTTGCTCCGCCAAGGGTCCGATGCCGATCTATTGCAAAATGATGCAACCGGTACGCGTCGGTCTGGCAACCGTCTGCCAGAGGCCTCGCCGAAAAAAAACGGCGTTACCGGGCAGGTGAAGCTCTTGATCGCTGCTGCGGCATTGGTGGTCGTAGCGTGCGTCGCCTGGGCTTTGCTGGGCTGAACGCTAATCGCGAGGCATACACCCCGCGCGATGGGTGCGCTCGAGAGCAAAGCGATCGGCTGGCTTGGGAAGAAGGCGTAGCAGTAGATTCTGCATTACGCGAAGCATCAGCTCGCGGCTCGATGCGTATCGCGTCTGACGGGCGTTTAATCTGAATCCGCTGCCAGATAGACGGGCAAGTCAGTGTTGCGCTGAAACGCGAAGATCAGGTGCGTCTGGATATGCGCAACCTCCTCGCGTTCGGTGAAGATGCTCAAGGTCAGCTCGCGCAGATGGTCGGCATCGCGGGCAACCAGATGGACCAGAAAATCATCGGCACCGGCCACATGAAAATGGGCAAGAATCTCCGAGTGCTTGCTCATGTGGGCGACGAAGCTGTCGATGAATTCACGCGAATGCCGGGTCATGCGTACGGCAACCATCACCTGCAAGCCGATACCGATGGCCGCAGGCAGTACTTCGGCGTGGAAGCCCTGAAGTACGCCTGATTCACGCAGACGGCGCACGCGCTCGAGCGCTGTCGATGCCGCGATGCCGGTCTTTTCGGCGAGGGTCTTGTTCGGCAACCGCGCATTCTTCCGCAACAGCCGCAAGAGTTCGACATCCGTTCGGTCGAGCATGGTTGATTGCTCCTATTTCAGAATAATATTCGGTTGAAGCGCGTCGAGTCGTAAATTGTTTCATGATGGGCTTCAATTTGAAACAATCATGCTTCGGAGGCCTCATGCGCCGTATTCAGACAAGTAGTGTCCACGCCGGCCGCGACGATCTCGCCAAGCTCGGCGTCCACGCCTCGCCGATCGATCTCTCGACGACCTATCCGGTTCATGATCTGGCTCAGGGAACGGCCAGTTTTGATGCCTTGGTCGGCGGTGCGGCGCAGGCAGAAAATCCGATCTACGCGCGTTTGTACAATCCCACCGTTGTGCGCACCGAACAAGCCATCGCCGAATTGGAAGGCACTGAAAGCTGTGTCGCGTTCGGATCCGGAATGGCCGCCCTGAGCGCCTTGCTGTTGGCGCGGCGCGCGGCAGGTTCGCACGTGCTGGTGGTGCGGCCGATCTATGGCAGCGCAGACCATCTGCTTGCTTGCGGCACGCTCGGCCTCGAAGCCGAATTCGTCACGGTCGATCAGATTGCCGATCGGCGACGCGATGACACGACCCTGATCATCATCGAGACACCGGCCAATCCCACCTTGAAACTCGTCGACATTCGCGCCGTCGTTGCGGCGGCAGGGGAGGTGCCAGTGATGGTCGATTCAACCTTTGCCACACCTATCCTGCAGAACCCGGCATCACTGGGTGCGAAATACGTGCTGCACAGCGCAACCAAATTCCTCGGTGGCCATGGCGATGTGATAGCCGGGGTCGTCTGCTGCGCGGATGTCGACGCAATGCCGCTGCGCCAGATGCGCGCTTTGACCGGTGGCTTGTTGCATCCACTCGGCGCCTACCTGTTGCATCGCGGACTGGCCACGCTGGCACTACGCGTCGAGCGTGCTCAAGCCAATGCGATCGAGATTGCAAAGCGCTTGGTTAGACATGCGGCCGTAGCCAAGGTCTATTTCCCCGGTTTGGCAGATCACGAACACGGCGACTTGATTGGCGACGGCGCGCGCGCGCAGATGCGTGGTCCCGGCGCGGTGATGGCGATGCAATTGCATGGTGGATTTGATGCAGCGGCGACGACTATGGCAGCAGTCCAGTTGATCACGCCCGCAGTCAGCCTCGGTTCGGTCGACAGCCTGATCCAGCATCCGGCGGGTCTCACCCATCGCGTGGTGGAAGAGCAGGCGCGCGAGACGCATGGTATCACGCCGGGTCTGCTGCGCCTGTCAGTCGGTATCGAGCATGTCGAAGATCTGTGGAGCGATCTCGATCAAGCGCTGACCCGCGCCCGCCAATCCGTCGATGCAGATTTGCGCAACGCGGCCTAGCCAAGGCCCCATCAGATCTTTCACTTTTGACTGACGCGCCTGCGAAACCTCAAATCCGATTTAAACCGTAAACTCCCAAAATCCCGTCGCCCCGGCGCAGACACCGTCGCTCGATCAGATCTTTCACTTCGGCTCGAAGCGCCTGCAGAACCTCAAACCATTCTGAACCTCCAAAACCAGCAACTCCGTCGGCCAAGCCAAGGCACAATCGCTCGATCAGACATTTTTCTCTCAATTGAAGCGCCTGCGAAGCCTCAAACCCGATTTAAACCGTAAACTCCCAAAATCCCGTCGCCCCTGCGCAGGCAGGGGTCCAGCGCCTCTGCTTTTGATTTCGTATTCCGGTTCAGTCGGCTGGTTTGAAAGCGCGAATCGTTTGGAAGTTGGCCAGAAAGTGAAAGTATTTTGAACGCAGCTTTTTTCATCTCAGCGCGTAGAAGCAAATCGATTGTTTCAAGGACATACCGGCGATAGACCGACACTATCCGCGACTACCACGCGTATGCGACTTCATGAACTCGATCCGGCGAAATCGAAGCGCTGACCAATCCTCATCAATGGCGACAACGCGCACGCTTTCAAAACCAGCCGCGCGTAGCGCATCCCAACCATTGTCACGATTGAATTCGCAGCGATATTTCCGCGAGCTCGCCTTCGGGTAGGCAAACCACAACACGACGTCACCGTGTGCCTTGGCCAAGAGCAATCGAATCATTTCGTCGACCTCCGACTGCCGAGTCGCAAAGACCAATGAAAAATTGATGGCGCTTACCTGGGCAGGATCACGTTGGATGAGAACGCCCGTTAGTGAAGCGAGTTCGGCTTCAAACGAAACGGGCGCATTGACCACAAGGATCTCGCGCTGATCCTTCAAATTCAATTTCTCGAAAACTGAGGTCATGTCGACTCTCCGCATTGATCAACCTACACAGCCTACGCTTGATCGAAAAGATTGGCGGATGCGCCAAGCCGCTCCGAATTTACTGGCCAACAGTTTGCCGGCAAACTTTGGATACGGGTTACGGACGAACGTAAAAAAACGCCAAAGCGCACTCGCGGTTTGATGGCATGGCCATGCGCCGAAAGCGGCGATGCGAAAACGCCAGTAACGGTTGCAACGACTGATGGCACGCGTCCCGGCAAACCTCCACGAGGAAGAATTCGCTCTAACGCTTGCAGCGCGCCGCCGCATTCGGAGATCTTTTGAAACGACTATTCCTTGACGACAATCGACGACTGCGCAACGGCTGGTGGATTCTCATTTTCATCGTGTTGTTCCTGGCCAGTCGCGTTGTCTACACACCGCTTTCGCGCGTACTCAAAGCGGCCGAGTTTCCCGCAGTCTGGGTGGAACCGCTGCGTTTCATCTTTGTTCTTCTGGTCACTTGGGCCTGCACGCGCTTGCGAGGCGATCCGCTATCGAGCATCGGTCTCAATCTCAATCGATCGTGGTTGAAACAGTTCGTCTTTGGCACGTTGATCGGAATCGTCTCGATGGTCGCGATCGTCTGCATGATCTGGGCGGCAGGGGGCGTTCGGCTACAGCTGAATTCGGCGCGCAGCGTTGAAACATTGCTCTACGGGCTGTATGTGTTTGTCTGTGTTGCGCTGTTTGAGGAAACGCTTTTCCGTGGCTTTCTTTTCCAGCGCATGATTGATGGAGTCGGAATCTGGAACGCGCAGATATTGGTCGCGCTTTTGTTCGCGGCGGGCCACTGGGGCAACCCGGGCATGAGCGGTACGACCGAAGTTTTCGCCACGCTCGATCTGGCGCTCGGCGCGATAATGCTGGGGCTCGCTTGGTTGCGTACGGGGAGCCTTGCCTTGCCGATTGGATTGCATCTGGGATGGAATTGGACCCAAGGCCACGTGCTGGGTTTCGGGGTCAGCGGGTTCGACTACACCGGCTGGTTCCAGCCGATATTCCAGGGATTGCCGCAGTGGGTCAGCGGCGGTGAGTTTGGTCCGGAGTCGAGTGTCTTTGCCATGATTACCGATCTCGCAGTAATTCTCTTGCTATGGCGCTGGAAGGGCGTAACCCATCGCGCCGAACCCTCTCAACCACTCGCTGCGAGTTGAGTCTGCAGCACGTCAAAACTCGCCGACCGATGAGCTCAATGCGCCTGTAGATTGCGCGCAATAGTATCCGCTACTCCAAGCTTGTCTCTCTGACGGGAGGAGCTACCGCCGGGATGTTGAGGGTCATGCGTCAGCGGGTAGTGCGCTAGGAGTCAGAAAAACCACCACCCTCGACGACTGTTGCAGACGCCGTTCCACCGCCTGCATCCATGCACTCGCCATCCCCCTCCCGAACCTTCTCCAACGAGAAGAAAAGGGAAAAGAGCAGTGCCGTGATAACCAAGGGCCCAATCAATAAAGTTCAATTCAACTATCGCTCAACGCGCAAAAACTCTTGGCGTCAGAACCTCAACATGCCCGAGTCTCGTCAAGCCCGGAATCTCGTCCAACCGGAATCTCGTCCAACGTGGAAGTCACCGCGCCTAGACCTGTTGCCCCTCCCGCTCGTCTCCCCTGCGAAGGCAGGGGTCCAGTGCCTTCGCTTTCGAGCGTGTGGGGTGGAACCCTATCGATACGCTGCGCATTCGGGTCAGGTGGTTGCTATCGGTAGACTTCGGAATTTGAATAGTGAACCTTGATCGAAATTGCAAGCTGCTGCGGTATCAACTCAAGTGAAATATCGCTGCCCAAGCGTGCTGGAACTGAAACTCAAGCGGAGGTAGTAGCGATTGATGCGGCGATCTGAGCCCGCTTGCGCTAAATTACGAAGATGATCAAATTCGGTCCGTGGAGCACCTTGCTCGTGATTGGCGTCGTCTTCGGGCTCACAGTCGCGCTTCTACTTGCGTGCACCCGCACTAACTCCACGGCCAACCGGCTGCTCGCTGCGGTGCTGGTCGTGTTCGCACTAAAGCTAGTGCCTTACGGGTTGGGTTTCGCGGGCTATTACGACGAATATCCTTGGCTGTCATTCGCGCCGTTCGGTCTTGGCCTGTTCATCGGCCCCCTGATTTACCTGCACGTGCACAGACTCACGGCCTCGGTTCTGCCTTGCGGCTGGGCGTGGCACCTGCTGCCCGGCGCATTGCAACTGGCCTACTACGCGTCGGTGTTCGCGCAGCCGTTGGCGATAAAAAATCACTGGAATGCCATCGTCCACGAGCCTTGGATAGACCCACTCGAAACTTTCCTCGAACTAATGTCGTTCGCGATCTATCTGTGGCTGAGCTTGCGCATTTATCGCGCCTACCAGCGCTGGCTCGACGCGCACCTGAGTAACCGTGAAGAATTCCGAATCGTCTGGTTGCGAAACGTGCTGCTGGCGTTTTTAATAGTTTGGCCCGTATGGGCAATCTACGAAGCCTTGAGCTACAGCGTTGACTTCAATTATTTTCAACGCTTTCCGCTTTACGTGTTCCTCACCCTGCTGGTGTTTTATCTTGGATTGGAGGGATGGCGGCATGCTGGCACCGTCTATCCACCGGTGGCCAATGTCGTATCACTCAAAACGAAAGCTTTACTGCCAATCGTGCCGTCAGGGCGCGATTGGCAGGCGCAAGGCCAGGAATGGTTGACCCGAACCGAGGAAGCAGGTTGGTGGCGCGACCCGGAACTGAGCCTGGAGCGGCTTTCACGGCACCTGGGCACCAACACCGCTTATCTGTCGCGCGCGCTGAACGAGGGCTTGGGGCTGAGCTTAAACGCTGCTATTAACCGACTTCGCGTCGTCGAAGTCTGTCGTCAGTTGGCGAGTGGCGAAGCAGGCGACGATCTGTTGGCCGTCGCTTTCGCTGCGGGATTCAGTTCGAAGACCAGCTTCAATCGCACCTTCAAGGCCCAAATCGGAAAAACGCCGTCCCATTACCGCGAATTGGCTGCCCGAACAGGTGCCGAATCATAAAGAAGTCAGTGATTTCAGTACTGGAACGACGATGTGATGGCGCTCCGTTAGGGTGATGGCACGACCACGCCCGGAACCTTCATGTCCCGAATTCTCAATCTAGTCCTTACTGCATTCATTGCGCTCACTCCGATCGCAGTCACCTGTGCGGAAGAAACAACCGTCGCAGGCTCGCAGCTTTTGACGGCAACGCAGGCCCAGCGCGAACTGAAAATCCTGAAACGTGCGCTGATTGCCCTGCATCCCGGCCTCTACCGCTACCAGACGCCTAAACAGTTTGACGCGGAATTCGCCCGCGCCGAAACCGAAGTCGTCGAAGGCAGGGTCAATAGCCCCTAGAGTGAAGCCAACGAAAAGTAGAGACTCTCCCCAACGGAGGGTCCTATGCGCAAATCGAAATTCAGTGAAGTTCAGATCGCGGCAGTCTTGAAGGAAGCCGAGGCCGGTGTGGCGGTGACGGAGG
>JBBSVJ010000053.1:0-17658 GCA_038233665.1 Lysobacterales bacterium | reverse complement strand
GCTGTCGATCGCTATCCGCAGAGCCAGCTGGTGTCTTGCGCAGTACGCGCAAATCCGCTTTGGCTCGATTTGCGGGTAACGGTGCATCGCTGAACGAGGTGGCGTCAGAAATTTTTGTCGCGGCAACCGGCGGTTTGCTGGTCGCTGTGACGGGCGCCGTAGCAATCTGTGCGGCCTGCTTGGCCGGGGCTGGGTCATTGTGATCGCGACCAAGCCACCACAGGGCGAGCAATCCGATCGCGATCAACAGGATGAAGACAGGCAGCAAGCTGCGGCGACGCCGTACCGCGACCGCCGGAGAACCCAGCGAGGGAGATTCACCGAGACGACGCTGGCGCTCGGACTTTTTCAGGGCTTCAAGAATCAACGACATGGTTCGATCGGTTACTCGATGTTGCGGTTGAGGTGTGGACCGCTTTCGTCCAGCGCGGACAGGGCAAACAGGGTTTCCGGGCCTATGATGCCATCGGCCTGAATGGCGTAGGCGAGCTGCAACTTGCGCACGCGCTCGACCAGATCAGCATCGAAATAGGCGGGGCCGGTTTCCGCATCGGCGCCGCCATCGAGGTGATTCAGGTTTTGCTTGACCCAGGCAATCGCGGGACCGGCATCGCCCAACCGCAGCGAGCCTGTGAGAGTCTTTGGCACACGCCATATCGCGATGAAATCGCCCGACCAGAATCGCTTCAGTGCGTCGCGCGGCAGAGTGATGCTGTCGCCGCCGATCGCCAGCAGAATCTGCTGGCGTCCGGCACCTTGAAGCAGCGCATGCAATGGTTTCTCCGCTGTGCCGAGGACGAGGATCAATGGCCGATCAAAGCGCAGCACCTGTTCAAGCGTACCTTGGCCGCGCAAGCAATTGATACCGGGAGCGATTATCGCCGGGCAGCGCGCGGCAGCGCGCACCGAAACTTCGTCGGAACCCACCTGCCAGCGCGAAAGCAACTGGGTCAGCGTGGACAATTCGGTTTCCGGCGACTTGGCCAACAGCGCTTGCAACGTGTCGACACTGGTTTCGACCGGCTCCGGCACTGCCACGATAGCCGCCACCGGCGGCGGAATTGCGGGCGTGCGGGTCAATGCGCGTACGCCGAACGCTACCAGCGCCAGCACAATCAGCGCGGCAACCATCCAGCGCGCATAACGCCGAACCCAGTAGCGCGCGTGGCCAGGCAGAGTTTCATCCGCTGATCGATCGACCAGGCGTTCCCCAATGGTTTGTTGCTCGCGTGCGTAGCCGGCCATCAGCGCGCGATCGGCGATCACATTGATCAGTCGCGGAATACCGCCCGAACGCTGGTAAAGCGCACGCATGCCCAACCTTGAAAACGGCACATGCTGGCATCCCGCCACGGCCATGCGGTGTTTCACGTAGGCCTCGGATTCGGCCGAATCGAGCGGAGTCAGGTGATAGCGCGCGGTGATGCGTTGGGCGAGCTGACGCATTTCCGGGCGATTGAGCATATCGCGCAATTCGGGCTGGCCAAGCAGGATGATCTGCAGAAGCTTTTGCGTCGGCGTTTCCAGATTGGTCAGCAGACGAATCTGTTCAAGCGCATCGAGCGAGAGGTTCTGCGCTTCATCGACGATAAGGACAACCCGCAAGCCCTGTGCGTAGGCATCCAGCAAATAGGTATTGAGGGCGTCAGTCAGCCCCTTGAGGCTGCCCTGCTTGCCGCTGATATCGAGCTTGAGCTCCTCGCAAACGGTCTCGATCATCTCGACCGGCGACAGTTTCGGATTGAGCAGCAGAGCGACCTGGGTATCTTCGGGCAATTGTTCGAGGAGCAGACGGCTCAGTGTGGTCTTGCCAGTGCCGACTTCACCCGTGAGCTGGACAAAGCCACCACTGCCACCTTTGCCGACGCCGTACAACAGGTGCGCGAGCGCATCCCGATGGCGCTCGGACAGGAAAACATAGCGCGGGTCCGGCGTTATCGAAAACGGGGCCTCGCGCAGGCCGTAATACTCAAGATACATCCAGCTACTCTACCCGACTGCATGGGTCGGCCGCGTGCATTGTTGCATTGCACGCTTGAAACGCCATGCATACGCATGCCTTGTCAGCATGCACTCGGTGGTCCATCGACACCTTGAAGCTCGGGCGAATCAGGAAGCCGCCGCGAGACGCGATGAGGCCTGTTTCAAATCGCGGATCCACTCGGCGTTGAGACGTCGTGACCCAGCCGGCATGTGCTTGATGTGTTGTAGCGACTCGTCAACCAGTTTCGCCGCGGCTTTCTGCTCGCCCCAATTTTCCAGTACTTCGACATAGCGCACTCGCGCCTCGATCCCGGCGTAGTAGCCGATCAACGCATCAAACTCCTGCTTTGCTTGGTCGCGCTCCCCGCAGGCGGCCATGGCCCGGGCAAAAATCAGATGACCATCTGGCGATTTGAAATCCGGACGACTGGAAATCAAGGTTTCGAGCACTTCACGCGCGGCCGCAGCATCGCCGTTATCGAGCAGTGCGCGGGCAAGCTTCACCTGGATATGTGGATCGTCGCTGTGAACACCATGCAGGGCCTCGCGATAGGCCGCGACGGCATCGGCGTGACGACCGGCGCCGTGTAGCGCATCGGCCACACGAATACGGTTGGCGATTGTCGCCGAATGCTCGAACTCGGCTTCCGCCTCGCGCAATTCGCGACCCGGATTGAGCGTATCGCGCAAGCCGCGAACGACGCGACGCCCACCACGCGTACGCGACATGTCAGGCAGAAATACGGCGAGCGCGTAGATGATGCTGCCAAGCAACGGAAAGAAAAACAGCACAAACAACCACCAACGCTCCTGATCCGTGCGCAGCACATGCACGGCACACAGGATCGCAACGATGATATGCAGACCAAATCCAAGAATCGGCACGCGTCAGACTCCGCTCGATGATCCGCCCAGTTTCCGTTGCCGATTGCGGTCTGTCCAGAATCGCCGCGCACAATCAAACAGCCAGACTCCACTCAGCCGGGTTGCCAGCTCAGGCATCCCAGGCATACAGGCGCAGTTCCTCAGCATCATCCGTCATTCGGATCACGCGCTCGAAGCGCAGCCCGATTTTCTCCAGCAATCGCGACGAGGGTGGATTGTCTTGCGAGGTGATCGCAACAATGCGCTTCAGTCCCAGTTGCTCGCGACCGAAGTCCATACACGCCTGCGACGCCTCGAGCGCGTAACCCTTGCCGCGCGCATCAGGCAGGAACGCGTAGCCGATATCGACATCAGCAAGGTTCTCGCGTCGAATCAATCCACAGATACCGACACAACCATCAAGACCATCCGCGACCACGCCCCAGAGACCAAATCCATGCTGGCGGTAACTCGTCATTGCGCCATTGATCATGTACTGGCGTGCCTCGTCCAGCGTTCGCACGCCGCGATCACCAATATTGCGCAGAAAGTCCGCATCGTTGAGCAAGTCGAGCATGAACGGCGCGTCGTCGGGGTTCAGCTCGCGCAAGCTCAGGCGTTTGGTTTTTAGTTGGAATGGCGGGTATTCGGACTCGGTTGGCATGGTGGATCTCTTGTCGGGGTCCAATCGGCGATTGGGCAAGATTGCCAGTGTTTGGTTGTGTCCTTGAATTGTCGCGGTTGCCAGACTTCGCGGCAATGTATCAAGCGCAATAGTAAATGCGCTCGTCACCCTTTAATAGGCTGGGCCCCAGTGACTTTGATGTACTCTTTTACGCTCCTTCGGAGCGCGGCATCCCTGCCTTTTTTCACTCGCCTCAGGCGAGCGAGCTACTTCTCTTTGCGTGGCCAAAGAGAAAGTAACCAAGAGAAAGGCCACCCCGAAGCGACGCTCTCCGGGCTTTGTGCCCTGCGAGTTCGCGAAGCGACTCCGGGGTTTGTCGACAGTCCATCCCTGGACTGGCGCCAAACTGGGCGCAATCCCTTGCGCCCACCCTGCGGGCTTTCCTCCGTCACTTCGCCGCCGCTCAGGTGGCCCGTTTACTGCGCATGCTGCGCAGCCAAAACAAAGCGGCTTCCCGCGCGTTTCAGGTTTGCTCTGGAATTTCCTTCTCCCGCTTTTCGGGAGTAAGGGCCCGGCAGGGCAGATGAGGAGCCTTTGAGTCTGGCTTTGGCGCGCATGAAGCGCGCTATATGGGGCCCTCGATCGCGGCGAACCCCGCAGCAGACTCGCGGACCTGGAGCACAGGGACTGTGCGTAAGGCGCGATTGTGGGGGTGGCCTTCTCTTGGCCTACGTTCTTTGATTCCGGGCTCCTGCCCTCCACCCTGCGGGCCAGCTTCGCTGTTCGCGCCGCTCCAGCGGCGCAGTGGCCACGCAAGAGAAGGTAGGACGCTCGCCAGGGATGGCGAGTGGAACACGACAGGATGTTTCTAAACCGAGACCAAGAAAACCCAAACCGAGCAAAGGCGCTGGGCCCCTGCCTTCGCAGGGGTGACGAGAGATGGGAGGCGAGTCAGATCTCGGCAAAGATGCCGCGTTCCGAATGAGCGAACCAGCCAACAGCAGGGTCATGGGATCTCTGCCTCGGCGAAGCCGACGCCGTCCGCGGACTCAATGAACCGTCATATCGAACGAAACTCACGTCGTCACGACAATAACTATAGAAAACTCAGCGATTGGTTAATTGTAATTCAATACGTCGATTCCTGGCGTTAGCCTCCGGCGTACCGGACGAATCAATCGGCTGAAACTGACCAAAACCATTCGCCGACAGGCGATTGGCCGGAATACCCTGGACGACCAGATACTTGACGATCGCCACCGCGCGCGCGGTCGACAATTCCCAGTTCGACGGAAAGCGATCGGTGTGGATCGGTCGCTTGTCGGTGTGCCCGTCGATGCGCAGCACCCAGTCGATCGATGAGGGAATTTCAGACGAGACCTCGCGCACGGTCGCAGCCAGCGAGTCCAGGCGCTCCTGCGCAGCCGGGCCAAGTTCGGCGGTTCCGGAATCGAACAAAATGTCGGTCGGCACGATGAAGCGATCGCCTGACACCTGCACGTCGCTGCGGTTGCCGAGTGCCTCGCGCAGCTTGCCGAAGAATTCCGAGCGGTAGCGCTCAAGCTCACCGACGCGATTGGCCAGTGCGATATTCAGTTTGCTGCCGAGGTCGGCGATCTTTGCGTCCTTGTTTGAACTCTCTTCCTTGGCGATGCCGAGTGCGGTTTCGAGCTTGGCCAGTTGATCGCGGATGGCGGCCATCTGGCGGTTGAGCAATTCGACCTGGGCGGTGGCTGCATTGCCAAGATCGGTTTGCTTGACCAGATTGCCGCGCGTGGTATCGAGATCAGTCACGAGGCGCGCGACCTCGGCTTCGAGCTGAGCCTTGAGTTCATTCAGCGCGGCAATGTCGTTACTCAGGTTGCTCGCCTGAGTGTTTGCCGCGCTGAGGTCGGCACCGAGTTTGTCGCGTTCGGCTTGCGTGGATCCCAGTGAGGCGCTGAGTTCACTCACGCGCGCATCGAGCGTGCGCTTCTGATCCTCCGTCAGCGACAGGGTGCGAGCAAGTTCGGCGACCTGGATATTCAGTGCATCGAGGGCCTTGTTCTTGCCGGCCAAGGTATCGGACAGCACAAACTGGCCGATCGAGAAGATCAGCAGGACAAAGATCATGACCATGATCAGAGAAGTCAGCGCGTCGACAAATCCGGGCCAGATATCGAATGCGCGACGGCGTCGCCGAGCCATCCCACTCATACGCGCGGCTCGCGTCCAGCACCAACGGCAGCAGCGATTGTGCGTGAAAGCAGTCGAAATTCGCCGCGCAACTCATCGGACAATCGCGATTCCGAGGCCGGGTGACTAGCGATCTGGCGCAGCACGGTTTTCAGTTCATCCTGGGTCTGCGCGGCGTCCTGGCGATCGCGTGCGTCACGCGCAATGAGATCGTTGAGGCGGCCAAGCTGATTGGAAATTTCAGCGAATTGCTCGTTGGCACCGCGACGCTCACGTTCGTTCTCGACGATGGCGCGCTGCATGCGCTCAAGTCCATCGGCAGTCTGCTCAAGCAAAGCTTGCACATAAGCCGGTATCGAGGCGTCGCCTTCAAACGAACTGCCCGACGACAGATGAGTCATGCCCGAGAGCCACTCTTCGAGATCGTTGTAGAAACGGTTCTGTGCATGCCCTGCCTGCAGATCGAGAAAGCCGATCACCAGCGAGCTGGCCAGACCAAACAGCGAGGTCGAAAAACTGGTCGACATGCCGCCAAGAGGCTCCTTGAGATTTTCCTTCAACGCACTGAACATGGTCAGCGCATCGTTGCCGACATTGAGGGTGCCGATCGTTTCAGAGACCGAGCGAATGGTCACCAGCAAACCCCAGAACGTGCCGAGCAAGCCGAGAAAAATAGCCAGACCGATCAGGTAGCGCGAGAGATCACGTGATTCCTCCAATCGCGATTGCACGCTATCGAGGATCGTCCGCATCGATGTTGATGACAGCGCCGCTTTGCCGCGCTCACGATTGCCGAGCATGCGTGCCATCGGCGCCAGCAAGCGTGGTTTGCCTACCGCTGCACGCTCCGGGTTTGAACGGCGGAATGATTCGATCCAGCGCGATTCATGGGTCAGCTGCATGACCTGACGAAAATTCACCACGATGCCGGCGATGAGCACGGTCAGGATCACGCCATTGAAAAAGGGATTGGCGCGGAAGATCTCGACGAGTCTGGGGCCGACCATCGTCCCCAGAACCAAAACAAGAACGAGAAAGGCGGTCATCCAGACCAATGCGCGGTTGAATCGGGTCATGCTTGGCGCCTCGGTATTCGAAGGAGTCGGAGATTCGGATGCGACAGCAACGCCATGCGTTGTGTGATCTCGCGGCATCTACCATGCCATGCGCACGGTAGATGTCAGCGGCGAACTCGCCTATTCGACCGCTGCTGTTGATGTTTGGTTCATCGTCGCGGTTTGGCCCGATGGGTCGCAACGGCTGTCCACGGGTCGTCCGGCCAGGGATGTTTGGGATATCGACCCTTGAGTTCCTTTTTGACTTCCGGGTAGGTGCGCTCCCAGAAGCCGCGTAGATCCTGGGTTACTTGAATCGGCCGCCCGGCCGGCGAAAGCAGGTGCAGGACCACCGCGACACGTCCGTTCGCCACACGCGGTGATTCGGCCAAGCCAAACAACTCCTGCAGCTTGACCGCCAGCACCGGTGGCGCGTCCTGCGGATAACTTACGCGACGGTCGAGTCCGCTCGGCACCATGATCGTTGTCGGCGCCTGCTCGTCGATCAGGCGGCGTTGCTGATAGTCGAGCTGCGCGGCCAGCGCGTTCGATAATTCCTCGCCACCCAGCGCGTCCAGGCGGCGCTTGCCCAAAAGTGCCGGGCCCAACCAGGATTCAAGCGTTGCAAGCAAGGCTTGATCAGAGAAATCCGGCAGGTTTGATTCGGCTGAGTGCTGGCGCAGAAAGGCCACGCGCTGGCGCAGTTCGATGGCCGATGCACTCCATGGCAGCACCTCAAGACCGAGTTCACGAACAGCGGCAATCAGCGCCGGATGGGTGTCTTCGCTATGCGCCGGAACACTGCGACGCTCAAGTGTGATGCCCGCGAAGCGATGCTCCTCGAATACCTCGACAGCGCGTGCGTCGCGATTCCAGTGCTCCTTGCGTACACGCCTAAAATGCTCGGCAAAATCGCGCTCTAATACGGATTCGTCGAACGGAGCGGCGGCCAGGATCAGGCTGTCGCGTTCGTCGTAGCGCAAATCGATGATGACAATCCAGGGCTCGCCAAACAACGAGCTCTCATCCATCAAGCGCGCGCCACGACCATTGGCGAGCTGATAGCGCCGCGGGTTGTTGCTGTCTTGTCGGGCGATGCGATCGGGAAATGCGTGGACCAGCAGATCGCCCACGGTGGTCAGCCCTTCATGGGCTGATTTCTCGCTCGACACGCGCGCACGCCGCCGCCACGCATCGGCTGACTGCTGGATCACCGCCAGTGCTCCACGATCCGCGCCGAGTTCAGTGACTGCACGCGAATCACGAGCACGCCAACCGGTCAGCGCCTGCAAGCGCTGCCGAAAATCATCGTCGCGGCTGGCTTGGCCGCGCAGCGGATTACGCGCCTCGATCAACGCCACCAGATCGCAAGCCAACGCTTGATGGTCCGTGTTCGCGCGCAACACCGCGGCGGCCAAACGCGGATGCGCACCAAAGCTGAGCAACTCGCGCCCGAAAACGGTGATCGATCCGTCCGCCTCGATTCCACCGAGCGCAAGCAACAGGTCGCGGGCCTGCGCCGATGCACCACTCGGTGGCGGATCGAGCCAGTCCAGCGTCTCGCTGCCCCAGGCTTTCAACTCGAGCAGAAGTTGCGATAACTCGACTTGCAAAATCTCCGCTGGGCGCGAGCTTTCGAGCCGCCGACTCTGTGGCCACAATCGATAAGCGGTGCCAGGGCCGAGACGACCGGCGCGTCCGGCGCGCTGGTCGGCGGATGCCTGCGAGATATTCACGGTCTGCAGGCGGGAGAAACCCGAGTTGGGATCGAAACGCGGTTCGCGGGCGAGGCCACAATCCACGACGCCGCGGATGCCGGGAAGCGTCAGGCTCGATTCGGCAACGTTGGTCGCCAGCACGACGCGTTGGCGACCACTTGCCGAAGCCGCCAGCGCAGCGTTCTGCTCACTCAAGGCCAACTCGCCATGCAGGACAAGCAGCTCGGCATCAAGCCCATCGAGCGCTCGCCGCGCGCTTTCGATCTCACGCCGCCCCGGTAGAAACACAAGACTGTCGCCATTCGCTTCGCGTAGCGCCTGCGCGACGACGCGTGAGAGATGGGTGACCCAACCACGCTCGGGCCAGCTTTCGCCCTGTCGCGGCGGCGGATAGTCGATGCGCACCGGAAAGCTGCGACCCGCACTGCTCAGGCGCGGCGCGTCGAACCAGCGCGCGATGCGTTCGCCATCGAGGGTAGCCGACATGATGACAAGACGCAGATCTTCGCGCAGCGTGGCCTGAACGTCGCGCGCGAGCGCCGCACCGAGATCGCCATGCAAATGGCGCTCGTGAAATTCATCGAACAGGATCGCGGCGACATCGGGCAACTCGGGGTTGTCCTGCAGCATGCGCGTCAGGATGCCTTCGGTGATGACTTCAATGCGCGTTGCCGCCGAGATTTTCGACTCGTGGCGAATGCGATAGCCGATGGTTTCTCCAACCCGCTCGCCACGCGCCGTCGCCATGAATTCAGCCGCTGCACGCGCCGCGATACGCCGAGGTTCGAGCAGCAGGATGCGCCGTCCGAGTCGCCAAGGCGCATCCAGCAAAGCAGGTGGAACCTGGGTGGTTTTGCCGGCACCTGGCGGCGCTTCAAGCACGAGGCGTGGATGCACGACCAGTGATTCGCACAGCGGCGGTAGGATCGCGTGAATCGGGAAATCGGCAGGGTTCAATGAATCAGGTCGGCAGTGCGTGATTGCACATTGTCACCGATCGGCAAAGCACAAAAAAACGGCGCGATTCAATCGCGCCGTTTTCAGAGCCAGCAAGAGGTCAATTATTCGCAGGAGAGTGCGTTGACGTTGGCGTTACGAGTCCAGGCCAAGTTGTTTCCGCTTCCCTGTGGGACGCCCGCAGGCAAGCCCGGATTGGAGGCGTAGTTAAAGATCATGTTGTTGCAATCCGGGAACGAGATGGTCACCGAGCCCCAAGGTTGTGAGGTCGCCGAACCACTGCCGCCACCGAGTCCGCCACCATTCAGATAAAGCATGGGGATCGCCGCAATCTTGGCGCCACGCGTGATCGCCTTGTTGCCGAACAGCCAGTAAGGCACGCCCAACTGGTCATAGGCAAACCAGCCCAAAGAGACGTTCAGCGTTTGCGTATTGCCTTCTATCTCATAGACCTGCAGAACAATACCTTCCCCGAAAGCATTATCACTTGACCAATTGGTGCTCATGTAACCGGAGATTGGCAGGTTCTGAAAGGCCGCCGGGTAGGATTGCGAAGTCGGGTTGTAGGCTGGAACATCAACGTAATAGAAGCTGCTGGTCTGAATGAAATTGTCGAACTGAAGTCCGAATGGCAGATTGAAATCGAACAGACCAGCGCCTTGGAACGGATAATTCTCCAGCACGTACGTTGTGCTGTAGACAATCGGCGTATCGGCAATCGTATCCGAGAGAACAGTGTTTGGCTCTTGGGCGACGCGGATAAGGTTGCCGCCGTTGGGATCAAATGCGTAGCCCGTCGAACCCTGACTGATGCGGATTCCGGGGAACAGCGGGTAGATTGCGCCATCGCCCTCGTACTGTGATTGGCGTTTGATACGCATCAGCGTTGCCGACGTAAAGAATTGCGTACTGCTGCAGGCGACCCGCCAGAGGGTTATCGTGACTCCCTCGATGACGGTCTCACCGGTACTCGCATTAAGCGCCGCCAGGTTTGCCGTGGTCGTGTAGGTAGGGCCACTGGGCTGATCGGGGAGCGGATCGGCGAGGCAGCTTGGCGGATACGCCCGCACCGGATTAACCACCGGTAGGCCGGGTATAGCCGTGTTGATGACTGCGGTAGATTTCGGCCCAAGTTGCCGCGAGAGCAACGAGCGCTGCTCACTTTGAACCGTAGCCACGCGAGACGCTCGTGTGGAATCACTGGGAACAGCGGTACGTGTGTCGGCACTTGCGGAAATACTGGCAGTGACAAAGGCCACGGCGAAAATGAATACAGGACCAGCGCGCATGGACTTCTCCGGAAAAGGAATCGAGTACCCGGATACTCGCAACAGTCGAGTGAATCAGTTGTGAACTTTCAATGAAGCGTTGGCTTGGGCAAGCACGCGGCTTCCACGCATACTCGTGGTTTTAGACTTCAGCAAAAGCATGCAACTGATCGATATCGGCGCCAACCTGACCCATGAATCGTTCCGCCCGGATTTTGATCAGGTGCTGGAGCGAGCGAAGGCCCACGGCGTGGCACAGATGATTGTGACCGGCGCAAGCGCGGCCGGCAGCCGCATGGCGCTGTCCCTGGCGCAGGCGCATCCGGGTTTATTGTTTGCCACGGCCGGTGTGCATCCGCACCATGCGGTCGACTATGACAACGCCACCGACCTCGAGCTGCGTGAACACGTGAAGGCCGATGCGGTTAAGGCGGTCGGTGAAACCGGACTCGACTATCACCGCAACTATTCGCCGCAAGACGCACAAATCTCCGCCTTCGAGCGTCAGCTGCAGATCGCGGTCGACTGCGCCAAGCCGCTGTTTCTGCATCAGCGTGACGCGCATGCAGACTTCATGGCGGTGATGCAAAACTTTGATGGCCGCCTCGGCAAGGTGGTGGTGCATTGCTTCACCGGCACGCGCGAGGAGATGGTCGACTATCTGGATGCCGGCTGGCATATCGGCATCACCGGCTGGCTTTGTGATGAACGCCGCGGCAGCCATCTGCGCGAACTTGTTCGCGACATTCCTTCCGAGCGCCTGATGATCGAAACCGATTCGCCGTATTTGTTGCCGCGCAACGTGTTGCCGAAACCATCCCACCGACGCAACGAGCCTATGTACCTCAAGCACATCGTCGAGGAGCTGGCACGGGATCGCGGTGAACAGGTTGAACTAACCGCCGCGAATGCGACGGCGACCAGCCGTGCGTTTTTCGGGATCTGAAATATCGTGGCGCCGACAGACGCGTCAGGCGCTCAGCGTAGGCACTCCTTCAGAGGCGAGCCTTTTGTTTTTCGTTCGATTTGAACAGCATCGCCCCCTGAAGAGGCTCCTGCAATTTCGCAGCCTAGCTGCGCAAACCAACGCCGCGCTTGAGCAGCCACAGACTTAAAGCCCCCAGCACGATGACAAAACCGATCATCAGCGCGAAAGCGACAACGACCGGAATGTCGCTGGTGCCAAGCAGGCCATAGCGGAAGGCATTGACCATATAGAAAACAGGGTTGGCATGCGTCATCGCCTGCGCCCAATCCGGCAACATCTTGACCGAATAGAACACGCCGCCAAGATAGGTCAGCGGGGTCAGGATGAAAGTCGGCACGATCGCGACATCGTCGAATTTCTTTGCATAGATAGCGTTGATGAATCCGGCCAGCGAGAAGATGGTCGCGCCAAGCAGCACCGTGGTAATGGTGACCAGCGGATGCGGGATGCGCACCTTGGTGAACAGCATGGCGATGCAAAACACGATGATTCCGACCAGCACGCCGCGCAACACGGCGCCGGCGACATAGCCGCCAAGAATCACCCAGTTCGGCATTGGACTAACCAGCATCTCCTCGATGTGTCGGCCGAATTTCGCCCCGAAGAAGCTTGAAGAAATATTGCCGTAGCTGTTCTGGATGATAGCCATCATGACCAGACCCGGCACGATGAAATCCATGTAGTCATAGCCGCCCATGTCGCCGATGCGCCGTCCGATCAGGCTGCCGAAGATCAGGAAATACAAGGTCATGGTGATCGCTGGCGGCACCAGTGTTTGCGCCCAAATTCGCAAGATGCGCGTGATCTCGCGGCGCGCGATGGTTCCCAGCGCGACGAGGTTCGGATGGCTGGACGAAGTGCTCATGCCGCTTGCTCCTTGTTGCCGGTCATGCGCACGAACAACTCCTCAAGGCGATTGGTCTTGGTGCGCATGGAGCGCACGCGGATGCCGGCAACATCGAGGCTCGCAAACACGCTGTTGAGATCCATTGCGCGCGGCATTTCGAGATCCAGCGTGTGGCTGTCCTGGGCACGTATTTCGACGCCCTCGATGTGCGGCAAGGTGTTCGGCAACTCGCCGTCAATATCAAGCAGGAAGCCCTCGACATCGAGTTGCGCGAGCAAGGTTTTCATCGGTCCGTTCTCGATGATGCGCCCGCCATCAATGATCGCAAGGTTGCGACACAGACTCTCGGCCTCTTCCAGATAATGCGTGGTCAGGATCACCGTGGTGCCGGCCGCGTTGACTTCTTTCAAGGTGCGCCACATGCCCCGACGGATCTCGATATCGACGCCGGCGGTCGGTTCATCGAGGATCAGCAGACGCGGTCTCGTCATCATCGCGCGGGCAATCATCAAGCGGCGCTTCATGCCCCCGGAGAGTGTCCGCGACATCGTTTGTGCCTTGTCCCACAGCTGGGCTCGGCGCAACTCCTCTTCCGCGCGGCGCTTGGCTTCGGCGCGCGGAATGCCATAGAAACCCGCGTAGTTGCAGAGAATGTCGAAGGGCTTCTCGAAGAAATTGAAGTTGACTTCCTGCGGGACCAGGCCTAGCAGACGCATTGCCGCTTCGCGATCCTTGGCGATGTCGACGCCGAACACTTTGACCGAGCCGGAACTGGCGTTGACCAGCGAGCTGACGATACCGATGAGTGTCGATTTGCCCGCACCGTTGGGACCGAGCAAGGCGAAAAAATCGCCAGGTTGGACATCGAGCGAGACACCTTTGAGGGCTTCGACGCCACCGGGGTAGATCTTGCGCAGTTCGTGAATTTCGAGCGCGGGGGCTTGACTCATGGACATGGGCAACAGAGTGACGGCGAGGGAGGCTGATAGTATAGCGGGCTACCTCATCTGACCGTTTACGCCGTGGCCATCATCCAGTTTCCGCTTCGCCTCCTCTCCGCCCACATGATCGCTCCGGCCGTGCGCCACATGGTGCTGACACGCGCCGACGGCGAGCCGTTCAGCGCTATTCCCGGCCAGTTCCTGCAGATTCATTTCCACTACGCGGATGGCAAACCGACCAAGCGCAGCTACTCGGTGGCGACTGTGGGCTCGGCTGATGGGGCGCCAATAGAGCAAATCGAGATCGCGGTTTCCTATGTCGATGGTGGTGCGGCGACCGAATTGCTCGGCGGCTTGGCGGTTGGCGACACGGTCGAGGCGAGCGGGCCTTACGGACGCTTTTGCCTTATGGATGCCGATACCAATTCGCGCTACCTGCTGGTCGCCACCGGCACCGGCGTAACGCCCTACCGAGCGATGCTTCCACTCATCGCCCAGTTGACGCAAACCCGCGGCTGCACGTTCGAGTTGATCTACGGCGCACGCAACGAGGGCGATCTGCTTTATGGCGAGGAATTCGCCATGTTTGCAGAGACGACGCCGGGCTTCACTTTCCATCCCTGCTTCAGTCGCGAATCACGCGCCGTGCCGCGCGCGGGCGATGTGGCTGGTCGCGTGCAAGTTGCCATCGAAGCGCTCAAGCCGGATGCCGGGACTGACATCGTTTACCTCTGCGGCAACCCGGACATGGTTGATCAGAGCTTTGCCCTGCTCAAGGAGGCAGGCCTGCCGGTACCGCAGATTCGCCGAGAAAAGTATATTTCTTCGCGATAGATGCTGCTCGCGGTCTTTGCTTCCAAGGCAAAGCCGGGCAATTTGAATGATGTAAAGGAAGCTTGACATGCGGCAATCTTCGCCGCTAGGCTGTGTCAAGCTTACTTGACACGTGGTGCGACATGCGAGCCATCGACAAACGATCAGCCAAATCCAGGCAAAAGCTTGGAGAAACCTTTTATTCGGCTGTCGCCTATATGGCGACGACGTTTGTCTGTGTTTGGTTGCTCAAGCATCCACTCAGCGATTCAGGGACATCGGTCCGCGCCGTGGTCAGCCTCATTCCGCTCATTCCGATCGGCTTTGCGATTCGCGCCGTGATTCGCATGGTCCGCGATGGTGATGAGCTGGAACGGCGCATCGATTTGGAGGCCTTGGCATTCGCAGCAGTCGCCATCGGCATGCTGGCGCTGACTCTGAACCTTTTGATGAGCGCGAGAATTATCGAGATCAGCGCAAATATGGCGACCGTCTGGGTTCTTCCGGGGCTGCTACTTACCTACGCGTGCGCAAAGATTTGGGCACGGTCGCGCTACCAATGAACAACCGTGTTCGCGAACTGCGTGGCAACAACGGTTGGTCGCAAGCCGAGCTGGCCGATCGCCTCGATGTCTCACGACAAACCATCAACGCCATCGAAACGGGCAAATACGATCCAAGCCTACCGCTCGCCTTCGCCATCGCGCGACTGTTTGGCGAATCGATAGAAACGCTTTTCAATCCCGATGCATGAGGTCCGTTGAAGTGATGAACCGCTACAAGCGCTATTTAATCGACATGGGCCCAGTGACGCTGTTCTATTTCGCCAGCGTTGTCGTTGCCGCTGTTGTGAGCAAGCGAATGGATCCAGGCCTGTCGCGCATTCTGGTGGCAATGATCCCGCTGCCCTCGATCATCTGGATGGCGTACGCGGAGATGCGTCGTCTGCGCAGACGCGATGAGCTGCGCCAGCGCGTAGAGGTCGAGGCCATGAGCATCGCTTTCTCGGTATCGCTGTGCGTGATTGTGATGCTGACCTTCCTCGACATGTTCGGCGCCCTGAAAACAACCATTCCAATCGCCGCATTGGTCATGTGCGTTTGCTGGGTCGGCGCTCAGATCTGGGTTCGTGTTCGCTATCGCTATTGGGCTTGAATCGAGCGTTCCACCTCGGTCACAACAACACAGCCCATGACATCTGCACTCAAGAGGTTTCCATGAAAAAGAACATGAGAATAGGCATCGCAGCGTTTCTCGCCGTGATTGCGTTCGGCTATTCGAAATATCGCGACAAACCGTCTCCCGCCGATGCAAAGGAATCCACGAGCGGGCAATACCGAATCGCCAGCAAGGCGGAATCATTCCGCTTCGGCACGCTGGACTTCCACAATTGTGAGCTGACCCAAGAGCATACGGCGGCCACCACGATGGCTTGGTGCTCGCCCTTCCAGGTGCCGGAGAATCGCGCCGGCGCAAACGGCCGCAAACTCGATCTGAAACTTGCGCTGATCCCGAGCACGCAAGCAGCCGATGATGATTTCATCGTCTATATCGCCGGTGGCCCTGGTCAATCGGCCATCGATACCTGGCCACAGATGGCTGCCTCGCTCACTCCCGCGCGCAAGCACCGCCATGTGCTGTTGCTAGACCAGCGTGGAACCGGCGCCTCGAATGCCCTGAATTGCGCGGGCAACGAGGACGAGGGCCTCGACTTCGATATTGAGCGCGCCATCGCGGCGACCCGGCGCTGTCTGGATGAAGTCAGCAAGCACGCCGATCCGCGTTTCTACACGACCACCGATGCGGTTGAGGATCTTGAAGCGTTGCGTCAAGCGCTTGGTGCACCGAAGTTCGATCTCGTTGGCGTCTCCTACGGCACCCGCGTTGCCCAGCAATACCTGAAGCGCTATCCCGAAGGCGTACGCAGCATCATCCTCGACAGCGTCGCCCCGAATCAACTTGTCCTCGGGGCTGAATTCGCGCGCAATCTCGATGATGCGCTTAAAGCCCAGTTTGCCTATTGTGCGAAAACGCCGGCCTGTGCGAAGGAATTCCCCGATCCGTATGCGTCGCTGCTCACGCTGCGAGAAACCCTGCAAGCAAAGCCGCGAGAGGTCAACTATTCCGATCCCGTCAGCTTTGCCAGAAAAACCGAAACCTTGACCGGCGATTCGATGGTCGGGCTGGTGCGCATGTTTGCCTATTCCCCGGAAACCGCCGCCTTGCTTCCCTTGGCGATCAAACAATCATTGGCTGGTAATGACGGCCCCTTGATGGGACAGATCGCTATTCTCAGTCAGGGCATCGAATCAATTGCTCGCAGCGGCATGCAACTCTCCGTCATCTGCGCCGAAGATGCCGACCGCCTCACCAGCAACAATGCCGACAGTAAAACGTTGCTGGGTACTCAGATGGCGGAGGTGCTCAAAAGACAATGTGACGTCTGGCCGCACGGGACGCGGCCGGCTGATTTCAACCAACCGGCTAGCGGCAGCGCACCCATTCTGGTTCTTGAAGGTGAGCTGGATCCGGTCACGCCACCGCGTTACGGCGAGCAGGTCATGCAGCATCTCGACAACGCCAAACTCATCATTGCCAAGGGCCAGGGCCACAACATCATCGGCCGCGGCTGCATGCCGAAACTGGTCAGTGAATTCATGGATACCCTCAAGCCGAAAACACTCGATACGGATTGTGTCGACGAGCTGGGTCCAATCCCCCACTTCATCGATTTCAACGGAGCCGCACCATGATCGAACTGAAAAATTTGAACAAGGCGTTCGGCGAAGTCAAAGCAGTCGACGGTGTGTCGTTCACCGCGCGTGATGGTGAGATCACGGGTCTGCTTGGCCCCAACGGTGCCGGCAAGACCACCACCTTGCGCATGCTCTACACCTTGATGAAACCCGACAGTGGTCAGGTGCTCGTAGATGGCATTGACGCGGCGATGGATCCGATTGCCGTGCGCAAACGACTTGGCGTATTGCCCGATGCACGCGGACTCTACAAGCGACTGACCTCCCGCGAGAACATCGAATACTTCGGTCGTCTGCAAGGCATGGACGAATCGCTCATCATCAAGCGAATCGAGGGGCTCTGCAAAGCGCTCGATATGGGCGAGATCATCGATCGACGTACCGATGGATTCTCCCAAGGCCAACGCGTGAAGACCGCGATTGCGCGCGCGCTGATCCACGATCCAAAAAACTGCATTCTCGATGAACCGACCAACGGCCTCGATGTCATGGCCACTCGCGCCATGCGCGACTTTCTACGTCACCTGAAAGCCGAGGGGCGCTGCGTGCTGTTTTCCAGCCACATCATGCAAGAAGTCGGTGCGCTGTGTGATCGCATTGTCGTCATTGCCCACGGAAATGTCGTCGCTGACGCCTCGCCCGCTCAATTGTGCGAGCAGGCCGAAACT
>JBBSVJ010000052.1:0-17744 GCA_038233665.1 Lysobacterales bacterium | reverse complement strand
GCCAGTATAGCGGGTCGGGACGTCGCAACGAGGTGATTGAAGCCGCAATCTCAATGGCCGTAGGCGTAATCTGCTGCGATGACGCCTTCGAGTGCCGCAACGTGTCTGGCCAGCTCCGGACTGGCGCGTATTCGCCACTCCGGCCCGAGCTCGACTTCGCCGCGTCCGCTCTGATTGCTGAAGGCAATACGCACCGTGGTTCCACCACCGCGCCAGGGTTCCAGCGCCGCGTAAAGTCGCGTAGCGAAATCGCCACCGATGCCGTTGACGCGAACGCGCAGAATCCGGGCGCGTGACTCGCACGCCGATGCGATCGTGCTGACCCGCTGCGTACGCAACTGGTAGTTGCCGGAAAAATCATCGATTGACAACGAACCTTCGAAAACCAGAATCGCGTCCTTGCTCAGCAGGGGGCCGAATTCGGTCCAGGCTTCTCGATAGAGCACGGCCTCGAAACGCCCCGAATAGTCTTCGACTTGGACAAACGCTCGCGACTCGCCTTGTTTGCGCATGCCAAGCACAGCGCCGGCCAAGGTGAGCGTCGGCCCGCCGCCGAAGCGGCTGCGTCCTTCCTTGGGTTTGTAATGCTTTTCCAGCTCGCCCACCGGGCAGGTGACGACACGTGCGAACAACTCGCGCCAAGCGTCCGTTGGATGCCCGGAAAGATAATGACCCAGCGTATCGCGCTCGCCGGCCAGACGCCGCTCGGCGGGCCAGTCCTCGACCTCGACCAGCTCGATCGACACCGCGGCTGCGCTGGCCGCACCAAACATGTCATTTTGCCCGGCCAATGCGTTGCGTGCCTGTTGATCGGCGGCGCGCATGGCTTCGGGCAGCTGGCTCATCAGGCTCGCGCGGTTGCTGGCCAAGGCATCCATGGAACCTGACAGGATCAATGCTTCGAGCGTGCGCTTGTTGATTTTGTGCGCATCGACGCGCACGCAGAAATCGCCAAGGTCGCGGAAAGCGCCACCGCTTTCGCGTGCCTCGACGACATTCTCGATCGCGCCTTCACCGACGCCTTTGAGCGCACCGAGGCCGTAGCGGATCGTTTTCGACACACCACGCGCCGGTTCGGCATCCATGGCGTGGAATTTGTAGCCTGAGGCATTGATATCCGGCGGCAGTACCGCGAGACCGAGTGCGCGTGTCTCGCCAAGCAGATTGACGACCTTCTCCGTGTTATCCATGTCGGCCGAGAGAACGGCGGCCATGAACTCGGCCGGGTAATGCGTTTTCAGCCAGGCGGTCTGATACGAAACCAGAGCATAAGCCGCCGCATGCGACTTGTTGAAGCCGTAACCGGCGAATTTCTCCATGGTGTCGAACACGGCGTCGGCCAACTGCTCGTTGACGCCGTTTTTCGCCGCACCTTCACGGAAGATCGCACGGTGCTTGGCCATCTCCTCGATCTTTTTCTTGCCCATCGCGCGGCGCAGCAGATCGGCACCACCCAGCGAGTAACCGCCAACGATCTGGGCCATCTGCATGACCTGTTCCTGGTAGACCATGATGCCGTAGGTCTCACGCAGAACCGGTTCGACGCGCTGATCGGGGTACTCGATGACCTCGGTACCGTGCTTGCGCTTGCAGTAGCTCGGGATCAGGTCCATGGGCCCTGGTCGATACAGGGCACCGAGCGCGATCAGATCTTCGAAGCGATCCGGTTTGGCATCCTTAAGCATGCCTTGCATGCCGCGCGATTCGAACTGGAATACCGCAATTGTCTGCGCGCGTTTGAACAAGGTGTAGACCGCGGCGTCATCCAGCAGCAACTGGCTGATATCGAGTGGCACCTCGGCGGTCTTTGCGCGGCGCACATTGATCGCCTTGACCGCCCAATCGATGATCGTCAGCGTGCGCAAACCGAGGAAGTCGAATTTCACCAGGCCGACTTTTTCCACATCGTCCTTGTCGAACTGGGTTACTGCGCCTTCGCCACCGGCCTCACTATAGACCGGCGCGTAATCGGTCAGCGGCCCCGGCGCGATGACCACGCCACCGGCATGCTTGCCGGCGTTGCGGGTCAGGTTTTCCAGCTTGAGGGCAAGATCGACCAACTCGCGGATGGCATCGTCGTTTTCATACTCACTGCAGAATTCCGCGATGACCCGATCAGGCTCTTTCTTCGATTTTTCGCTACGCCCGAGTGCATCGCCAAGACTCATGTCCAGCGGTCGCATAGGGATAAGTTTGGCAATCCGATCGACCTGGCCGTAAGGCATGCCAAGTACACGCCCGCTGTCACGCAACACGGCTTTGGCCGCCATCGTGCCAAAGGTGATGATCTGACTGACCTGATTGCGACCGTATTTTGCAGCCACGTAGTCGATCACCTGATCGCGCTTGTCCATGCAGAAATCGATATCGAAATCGGGCATGGATACACGTTCGGGATTGAGGAATCGCTCGAACAGCAGGCCGTAACGCAGCGGGTCGATGTCAGTGATGCCCAGTGCCCAGGCGACCACCGAACCCGCACCCGAGCCGCGACCCGGGCCGACCGGAATATCGTGTCCCTTGGCCCAGTTGATAAAGTCTGCAACGATCAGAAAATAGCCTGGAAAGCCCATCTCGACGATCACGTCGACCTCGGTTTCGAGTCGGCTTTCGTAGTCGCTTGCAGTGAAACCCTCGGCGGGTGACTGCTTGTTCAAGCGAGCCGCCAATCCTTCACGCGATTGCGTGCGGATCCAGGAATCGAGAGTAAAACCTTCCGGGATCGGAAAATCCGGCAGGTAATACGTGCCGAACGAGAGTTCCAGAGTGCAACGCTTGGCCAACTCAACCGTGTTCTCGATGGCCTGCGGCAAATCGGCAAACAGGGCAATCATCTGCGCCGGTGTTTTCAGGTATTGCTCGGCGGAATAGGTACGTGGTCGTTTCGGATCAGCGAGCACGCGACCATCGTGAATACATACGCGAGCCTCATGCGCCTCGAAATCCTCACGATGGATAAATCGAACATCGTTGCTGGCTACGGCGGGCAGATCGAGGGTGATGGCCAGATTTACCGCTGCGGCGATGAATGCTTCCTCATCGGCGCGTTGCGTGCGCACGAGTTCGAAGTAGTAACGATCAGGGAAGTGGCGTCGCCATGCATCAGCGCATGCGCGCGCAGCCTCTTCGCGGCCTCCGAGCAAACACTTGCCGACGTCGCTTTCGCGTCCGGCGAGAACGATCAATCCCTGGTTCGCTTCGAACAACCATTCGGCATCGACCAGCGCAAAATCGCCGTGACGACCGTCTGCCCAAGCGCGCGAAACCAGTCGCGAGAGATTGCGGTAGCCTTCGAGGTTCTGGCAAAGCAAGGTCAGCCGATTCGGCTTGCCGCGATCATCCGGATCGGCAAGCCAGACGTCGGCACCGGCGATCGGCTTGATGCCGGCTTTTTCGGCCGCTGCATAGAATTTGACCAAGGCAAACAAATTGACCTGATCGGTCAGCGCGACAGCCGGAATTCCATTGCTCGCGCACGCGTCGACCAATCGATCGATGCGAATCGTCGAGTCAACCAGCGAATACTCGCTGTGAACGTGCAGATGAACGAATTCCGCGGTCATGGCGGCAACAAACGGGAAGAGTCGACAGGGTAGCCGGGTGGCCCTGAGCCGACAAGCTTGCGCGGCCGACCGGGATGTGGGTGTCTCGCTCATGGTCCCGGTGCAGGCAGGGGCCCAGCGACTTTGCTGTGGTTCGTCGTTACGCTCCGAAGGAGCGTGCTTTCAAAGTGAAAAGTCACTGTGAAGCTGTCTCAGCGAAGCCCAGCCAGTCCTGAGCCTGTCGAAGGGCAAGGACGACTAGCCGACCAGGCAATTCCGCACTGGCGCAAAGCTGCGCCGATGCTGAGGACAGGGGCCCAAACGTTGCAATGACTCGACATGCGCGGCGGTCGGATAGCCCTTGTGCTTGGCGAACCCGTAACCGGGATGAATCGAATCGAGCTCACGCATGATGTGATCGCGCGCGGTCTTGGCCAGTATCGAGGCGGCGCTGATTGCGGCTTCAGTGGCGTCGCCGCGGACGATAGCTCGACCGCAGCACGGCAGATCCTTCGGCACGCGGTTGCCATCGATCAGAGCGAGAATGGGCCGGATCGAAAGTCCGGCCACGGCGCGCGACATGCCGATCATGGTGGCGCCAAGAATATTCAGCTGATCAATTTCCTCCGCCTCGACGACACAGATTGCGAAAGCCAGGGCGCGGCTACGGATTTCCAGAGCCAATCGTTCGCGTCGCACCGCGCTGAGGATCTTGGAGTCTGCCAGTCCGTCGATCGATCGGGCCGGGTCCAAAATGACTGCGGCAACCACTACCGGGCCAGCCAAAGGTCCTCGTCCGGCCTCGTCGACGCCTGCTATCCATCCGTTTTCGCAAGGAGCCGGTTGCGAGAGGACATAATCATTCTTCATCGCGAACATCTTTAAGCGTGTTGAAGATGTAGTCGTGATACGAGTCCAGCAGATCGCGATGTTTGCAGTTCAGATAGCGACCTTCGCAGCGATCGCGCAGCAGGCTGTTGGCTTGATAGAAAGCATCTTTCGGCGCTCCGGCCGCATCGAGCAACATCGAGCCGAGATAGACGATATCGAGAGCATCCCAGGCTTTCATCGCGGGTCTTGGAAAGCTGGTGAGCAAGCGATAGTAGGTCACCCGACTATCGTTCTTGCCGGCGCTCTTCGGTACAGTCTTCGGTATCGCGTGCATGGCGCCGTCGAACGAAGGCTGATGATCGCCAAAATGCATGAGCACGGTCGGCCTTCCATTAGTCCAGAGCAAGGTGCGCAACGATTCAATCATCTGGCTGGATAAAGCCGCGCGTTGCAGATAATTGCCTAGGTTGAGGTTGAGCCATTTATCCAGCGCTGCCGGTTTGAATTTGCCTGGCAATAAGGGTTTGTCATAGGGCGGCGGCAATTGTTCCAGCGGCGTCATGTGCGGGCCATGCTGGTGAAGCGTCAACGTGAAAATGAAAAGCGGCTGATCCGGATGCGCTGCGGTTTCCTCGGCATAAATTTGGCGGAACACGCTGAGCAAGTCGGCGTCGCTACTTTCCCAGCCGAGGCCGTGATCGGTGCCGTCGTAAAACGCATCGAAGCCATAATTGGCGTAGGCGTTGCGCGCATTGAGAAACTCGCCGCTATGCGAGTAGATCGCGATCACGCGATAACCTGCGGCCTTGAACGCGCGTGGCAAGCTGTATTTGACCCGAGGCGCAAGACTGTAAGGTGCATACAAGCCGGCGTTGCCAAACAGCACATCGGCAAGACCGGTTTCGAGGGCGAACTCGCTGGTCCAGGTGCCGCCACCGAAGGTATGCACGATGAGCGGACCACCCGCGCGCGTGTAGGCCCCCTTCTCGAACATGCCGAGATCACATTGCGGGATCGTGCAGGCATCGAGCATGTGTGGATCGAAGGTGCTTTCCTCAAGGACCGCAACCACGTCGGGACGCTTCGACGGAGCCTCGCTGGGCTGGCCAATTTTCCAGTCGATTGAGCGATTGACCTTCACTGGAGTCGCCGGAATTTTAGCTTCCGTGTCGTTGAACGAGGTCAGAAATGCAGTCATGTAGCTGCGATCGGTAATCGTCGCCCACATCGGCTTGTTGAATGCGCTGGCAAACGGTCCGCTTGGCAGGAGGCTCGCAATCAGTAGGGCCATTGATGCGAGCAATCCGACACCGCGCACGGCGAGCGCTGTCCCGTGTCGCAGACGAAACCGGTCTGGTACGCGCTCCCAACGCCAGGCCGGCACAAGAATCAGCGGTACCAGGATGATCACCAACGCGCTGAAGCCGAGCAGGGTCGGATAGCGACTGATCACTTCGATCGTGCGCCAGTTGAGGTAATACTTCAGGTCCGGGGCGAGCGCTGGCGTCATCAGAAACCCAAGCTTGAGCATGCTCGCGGTGGCCAGCGCGCTGAACAGCAGGGTTGGCGCAAGCAAGGCGAACGACAGGCGCGCGGTTGCCGCCAACAAGGCCAGCGTGAGACAGCCAACAACGGTCGTGGCAAAGGCCTTTTCGATACCGAGTTTCTCAGCCAGCGGCACGCTGATCAGCATAATGGCGAAAGCCAGCAAGGCCACGCCGCGCAGCGAGCTCAAGCGGAGTTTCCGCCATGCGCGAGGATTTGCTTCTTTCGGTTGCATTGGCGGGATGGCGCTCATCAATCGATGATCGCAGCGGCTGCGGTTCGATCGCCGTCGCCACGCAACGTTAGATGTTGTTTTTGATACTCGGCAAGCAGTTCAGGCTCGATCCGGCGTTCGATCAATGGGCGACGCAGAGCATCCGCCAACGCCTGCGGTGTGCAGCTGGCTTGCATCAATTCAGGCACGATCTCGCGCCCGGCGAGATGGTTTGGCAACGAATAGCGCTCGACCTTGAGTAGACCGAACATCTTGACAAGGCGATAAGTGAGCGCGGCCAGACGATAGGCAACAACCATCGGCCGCTTGGCCAGCATTGCCTCGAGCGCAGCGGTGCCGGATGCGAGTAAAACCGCGTCGGAGGCAATCATGGCAGCGTGGGATTGGCCATCGAGGAGGAGAATCGAGCATGCCGAATCGGCAACGGGCTGGCCGGAATGAAGTAATCGGGAATTTGTGGAGGCGAGAGCACCAGCGTCCGCATCGACCTTCTCGTTGTGAATTTTGCTACTGCCGATTCCCGCTTTCGCGAGTTCAGCCGTGAATGCCGAACGGCACGCGGCGTTGGCCATCGGTACAACGACATGCAACTTGGGAATATCTTCGGCAAGCAGGGCGGCCGCGGCGATGAAATCCGCGCCAAGCCGATGAATCTCGCCGAGTCGACTTCCCGGGAGTACGGCGAGCACTGGAACATCGAGCGGGATACCGAGGTTTTCCCGGGCAGCGCGCTGATCCGGTTGCATGGCGAACGCATCGGCGAGCGGATGGCCGACGAAGCGCGCATCGACGCCATGTTTTGCATAGACCGCCGGTTCCATCGGAAACAGGCAGAGCACGCGGTCGGCACTCTGGCCGATCTTCTGTGCACGTTTTTCACGCCAGGCCCAGATCGATGGACTGACATAGTGGATCGTGCGGATGCCGGCTTGTTTGAGTTTCTGTTCCAGGGCGAGATTGAAATCGGGTGCGTCGATACCGATGAAGGCATCGGGGCGCAATGCCAAAGTCCGTCGACGCACGCTGCGACGAATGCGCAGTAGGCCGGGCAAATGCCGCAGCACTTCGGCCAAACCCATCACCGCGAGCCGCTCGGCTGGAAACCAGGCTTCAAGCCCTGCGGCGATCATGCGCGGTCCGCCGATCCCGGCAAAGCGCGCGTCGGGAAAGCGGTCGCGCAATGCCTCGATCAACCCAGCACCAAGCAGGTCACCGGACGCTTCGCCAGCGACAAGGATGAAGAGCCGGGAACCGGGAATCGTGTTCAGGGGTTCGGTCACGTTGTTTCGCGATGCTGGAACGATGCGCACATCCTGACATTCAGTACCGATAGCCGGAAGCGTCGGCGACGTCAGTCAAGTTCCGGTTGGTCAAATTCTGCAAAGTCGGTGAGAAACCGACAGTAAATCCAGATGCCCAGATGGCGGCTTTCAACGCACGAGAGAACGCTGGGAGCGCTCGATGAAATCGAGCATGAGCTTCACATCGGGCGCACCTTCGGCGGCACGGGCGAGCTCCGAGCGTGCTTGCGAAAGCGGCAAACCAGAGTTGTACAGGGTTCGGTAGGCGCGTTTGATCGACATGATGCGATCAGCGGAATAGCCGCGTCGACGTAGCCCCTCGGAGTTGATGCCCTTGGGCTCGGCAAAACTGCCGGCGACCGTCACGTAAGGCGGAACGTCACGATTGATGATTGCGCCCATGGCCGTGAACGCGTGCGCGCCGACCTGACAAAACTGGTGAACCAGAGTGAATCCGCCAAGGATGACCCAGTCGTCCACGGTGACATGCCCAGCCAGTGAAGACGCGTTTGAAAAGATCGTGTTGTTGCCGACCAGGCAATCATGCGCAATGTGTACATAGGCCATCAGCCAATTGTCATCACCTATGCGAGTCAGGCCGCCGCCGTCTTCGGTGCCGCGGTTGAACGACACGAACTCACGAATGACATTGCGATCACCGATTTCGAGACGCGAGGTCTCGCCATGGAACTTTTTGTCTTGCGGTGCTGCGCCAATCGAAGCGAATTGCCAGATCTGGTTGTCCCGACCAATGCGTGTGTTGCTGTCGATGACGACATGTGGGCCGATCTTGGTGCCTTCGCCGATGTGAACTTCTGGCCCGATGATGCTGTACGCGCCGATGCAGACGTTCGCACCGATTTGTGCGGACGAGTCGATCAGGGCGGTTGGGTGGATCATCCCTCGCTCCGTTCAGCGCAAAGCAACTCTGCCTCGGCAACCACTTCGCCATCAACCTTGGCCTGGCCCCAGAACAAACCCATGCGTCGCAGCATGCGCTTCTGCTGGACCTCAAGGACCAGCTGGTCGCCCGGCACAACGACGCGGCTGAAGCGCGCCTTGTCGATCTTGACCAGATAGAACAACGCGGGATGGTTTGAATCCTTGTCTACCGACAATTGCACGAGTGTGCCCGATGCCTGGGCGAGAGCCTCAATGACGAGCACGCCAGGCATGATCGGGTGACCCGGAAAATGGCCCTGAAAGAACGGTTCGTTGACCGTAACGTTCTTGATTGCGGTCAGCGATTTACCGGGTTCCCATGACAGTACACGGTCTATCAACAGGAACGGAAAGCGATGTGGCAGCAACTGGGCGATGCGGCGGACGTCGATCGGACCGTTCTCTGGCGACGCATTCGAGTCATTCATGGGGTGTTTCCTTTTCGATGTCTGAAACCTGCCGAGCCAGCTGGTCTAGGTGTTTGAAGCGCGCTGCGTTGCGCCGCCACAATCGGCTTTCCTGGATCGGTGTTCCGGACGAATATTCACCGGATTCACGAATCGAGTGAGTGACCAGGCTCATCGCCGTGATCGTGACCCGATCCGCAATCGTCAAATGACCAATTATGCCAGCCCCGCCACCAATCAGGCAGTTTCTGCCGACTCGCGTGCTGCCGGCGATGGCGGCGCAACCTGCAATGGCGGTGTGCGCACCGATCGTCACGTTGTGCGCGATCTGGATCTGGTTGTCGAGGCGGACATCGTCTTCGAGCACGGTGTCTTCGAGTGCGCCTCGGTCAATCGTCGTGTTCGCGCCTATTTCGCAGTCATTACCAATGCGAACGCCACCGAGCTGCGGGACCTTGATCCAATGGTCGCTGTCGAAGGCCAGACCAAAACCATCGGCTCCAAGGACCGCACCGGAATGAACCGTCACACGTTCGCCAATCTGCACCCGGCATACGAGAGTTACCCGCGGCATCAATCGTGTTCCGGCGCCGACCCGACAATCGGCGCCAATGTGGCATTGCGCGCCAACAACGGCATTCTCGGCGATGACTGCACCGGCCTCGACGACACAAAGGGCGCCAATTGACGCGGACGGAGCAATCCGCGCCGATGGATCGATAACAGCGCTTGGGTGAACGCCGCCAGATACCTCACCTCTCGTTTCGAACAGCGCCGCGACTTTGGCAAACGCAACATAGGGATCCAATGCGAGCAGCAACGCCGGAGCACTCTCGCCGATCGCGTCCGCATCAATGGCGCGGACGATGACTGCCGCGGCTGCACAATGGGCTAGTTGATATCGATAGCGTGGATTGGCGAGGAAGCCGAGCTGCTCGGCATCTGCCTGGATCAGGGTTCCGACGCCCCTAATCATTACATCCGGGTTGCCGCGCAAGGTAAGGCCAAAACGTTGCGCGATATCGCCCAAGCGAAATGAGCCGCTCATGGCAGGACCTGCTTGTCGAGCTTTTGCTTGAGACGTTCGAGAACCTGATCGGTCACATCGATGCGCGCACTGGCATAGATCACCGGGCTGGGTACGATCAGATCAATATTCTGCTCGCGGGCAAATTCGACCACCGCATTGTTGATTTCACGCCAGCTTCGATCGAGCTCTTGATCGCTGCGCGATTTCAGTTCGCCACGCAGGCTTTCACGCTTTCGCTTGATCGAGCGGTCTTGCGCATCGATTTGACGCCGCAAGTTTTCGCCATCGCCCGCGGCCAGGTTTGCTTGCTCGCGCTGGTAACGCGCGCGCAAGGTTTGCAACTCGGCTTCCTCGGCTTTCAAGGCGTCATCTCGCGGAGCAAACTCCTGCTCCAGCTTCTTCCGGCCCGCGACGACCTGAGGTGCATTGTCGAGCAGGCGTTTCATATCGACGTAGCCGATGCGCATGGCGGGTGTCTGCGCCAGCAGGGCCGACGACAACAAGCCAAGCAGCGCCGCCAGCAGCGCTCCCGGAATCGTCTTCGTTGCTGCGCGTCTGGCCTTGCTCACCTATCCGATCCATTCAGGGTCTTGGCGTTTGGCAATGCTCGGCGTGACAACTCCGACCGGTTGGCGTCTTGCGACACCAAGCGCGTACGGGTGTGGAACCGAAAATTGCGAAATCCAGTCAAGCGTTTTCTGAACGTCGAGGATAGAGTGGAGCCGCCAACTAGCCAAGCCTGTTCTCCCCAAAACACCAGATTCGTTTGCGTGAGGTGATTGATCTCCGCGGTCGGGCTAGAACTGTGGGCCAAATGAGAACTGGATGGTCTCGGTCTCGTCACCATCGCGGCTGCGCAGAGGCTTGGCGATGCTGATGACGATCGGTCCAACCGGAGCACGCCAGCGGAACGACAAGCCGGTCGATGCACGCAGTTCCGAGGCGCTGAAAGAGTTGTAATCCTTGAACACGTTGCCGACATCGACAAACCAGGACAACCGCGTGGTGTTGTCGCTTTCCTTGGCGAACGGTGTCGGGAATATGAGCTCAGCGGTGGCCACGGTCTTGAAAGCGCCACCGAGCGGTTGGCGGAAACCGTTCTTGAATTCATTCGGGCCGAGTGTGTTGTCGCGGAAACCACGAATATCCGAGGTGCCACCGGCAAAGAAATTCTCGAAGAATGGCAAGCCACTGGCGGTGTATTGATTGGTAACTGGCGGATCCTGACCGTTGTCGACCGAGGTGCGGCTGACATCCTTGTAACTGTCGCCATAGCCAAGTGAGGCGCTGCCGAACAGCGTCAGTTTGTCGGTCAGTGGAATGTACTTGGAAAACAGGTAGCGGAACTTGAAGTATTCAACCGTCGAACCGGGCAGGGTGGTTTCGAACGAGGCCGTTTGCAATGAACCCCGAGTCGGGTTGTAGAACTTGTTGCGGGTGTCATGCGACCATGAAAGTTCAATATTGCCGATATGAAACGTGCGATGGTCAAGCGCGAACAGGTAGTCGATGAACTGCTGCGGCGTCGAGCCGTTGAACGTACGAATACTCGTCTGACTGACGCCGATACGCGTATTCAGGGTATCGCTTTCGGTCAATGGCAGGCCCAGGTAGGTGCTGAAATTGTCCGAGTTGGTCAAGTAGTTCGCGATATTCGCCTGACCGGAGTTGAGTTCCTTGTGGCTGATGTCATAGCCCAGACCGATGCCAGAATCGGTCAAGTAAGGTTCGAAGTACGAGAGGCTGTAGGTTTTAAGATACGAGCTGCGCTGCAGGGTAACGCCCACGCGGTCGCCAGTACCGAAGAAGTTGTTTTGTTGCAGCGCGATGCTGGTGATGATGCCCTGCACCTGCGAGTAACCGACGCCAAAGGTGAAGCTACCCGAGGGTTGTTCTTCAACGGCCACATTGATGTCGACCTGATCCTCTTGGCCGGGTACGCGCGGCGTATCGATCTCAACGGTCTTGAAATAGCCAAGACGCTGTAAACGAATCTTCGAGCGATCGATCGCCGCCTGCGAATACCAGGCGCCTTCAAGCTGGCGCATCTCGCGGCGCAAGACCTGATCTTCCGTGTGCTGATTACCCTTGAAGGTGATCTTGTGGACATAGACACGCTTGCCCGGGTTGATCTGGAAATTCAGCGAAACCTGGCGTTTTTCGCGATCAATCGCCGGAACCGGATTGACCTCGGCAAACGCGTAACCGATATTTGACAGTGCCGAGGTGATCGCGTCAGAGGATTGCTCGACCAGACGCCGCGAGAAAATCTCGCCCGACTTGATCGTCAATTGCTTGCGCAGGTCTTCATCCTTGAGGATCAAATCGCCGGTCAGTTTGATATCGGTGACCGTATAGACTTCGCCTTCCTTGATGTTGGCGACGACGTACATCTTGCGCTTGTCCGGGCTCATCGATACCTGGGTGGAATCCACCGCAAAATCGACATAGCCGCGATCAAGATAGAACGAGGATAGCCGTTCCAGATCGCCGGACATTTTTTCACGCGAATACTGGTCGTCCTTGGAATACCATGAGGTCAGGTTGCTCGTGTCGGATTGAAACTCGCTACGGATTTTCTTGGCCTTGAAGGTATTGTTGCCGACGATGTTCAAATGCTTGATCTTGGCCGGCTTGCCCTCAACGATATTGATCGCCACTTCGACGCGATTGCGATCGAGGTTGACCACGGCAGTCTTGACCGAGACGTTGTACTTGCCGCGGTTGTAGTACTGGCGCGTCAGCTCCTGCTGGATCGAGTCGAGTTTGAGTCGATCAAAGGTTTCACCCTCGGCCAGACCGATACCCTTGAGGCCCTTGCGGAGTTCCTCGTCTTTCAGATCCTTGTTGCCGCGCAGCGAAACCTTGGAGATCGACGGACGCTCAACCAGAGTAACCACCAGAATATCGCCTTGGCGGCTCAAGCTGACATCGTTGAAGAATCCCGTTCGGTACAAGGCACGGATCGCTTGTTCGGCACCGTCCGAGGTCAGTAAGTCGCCTTTCTCGATCGGCAGGTAGGTGAACACCGTACCTGAGGCGATTCGAGACAGGCCGTCGATGCGGATATCCGACACTTTGAAGCTGTCGAAGGCGAAGGCATTCTGGGTACTGAGCCAAGCAAGCAAGAGCAGGGCGGCGATACGTTTCATCGTCACTTCCATTGAGGCAGAGTCGGCTGACGGCGAGGGCACACCGCTTCCGTTGTTATTGGGCAGAACCGGCTCAGTGTACGAGCCGAAGAATATCGTTGTAGAACGCCAGTCCCATCAGGGCCACCAGCATCATCAGGCCGACATATTGGCCTGCAATTTGGGTGCGCTCACTCACCGGACTGCCTTTGATCAGCTCGATAAGGTAATACAGCAGGTGCCCGCCGTCCAAGATCGGTATCGGCAGAAGGTTGATTATCGCCAACGACAGCGAGATCAAAGCGAGAAAATTGAGGAACCAGGCGAAGCCCATTTGCGCCGAACCATTGGCAAAGCGGGCGATAGTGATCGGGCCGGACAGATTATCGAGGCTGGCACGGCCAACGACCAGCATCTTGATCATGCCGAGCGAACTTTTGGTCACATCCCAGGTTTTCGCAAATGCCTGCGGAATAGCTTCAAGCGGACCGTATTGCAGGGTGGCATCGTGGCTATCGGTACTGGCGATTCCGATGACGAAGCGTGATTTGCCATCCGCGGCGGCTATTTCAGTGGCTTTCAGATGCAAATCCAATTGCTCGTCGCCGCGCTTGATGAGCAAGGCAAGGTCAGGATTTTTGGCAGCTTCCTGCGGGATCAGCGTTTCGATATCGGAAAAATGTGCGACATCCTGTCCATTGATGCGAAGGATTCGATCACCTTCCTTGAGGCCGGCCGCAGCGGCGGGCATACCGTCGCTGACCCGGCCAATGACCGGATCGCGCTCGCGCGGTTGCAGGGTCAGGCCGATGCGATCAAAGAGTTCGCTCTCACCGACATCGGCTGGGAGTTTGCTGAACGCGAGTGTGCGCGTCTGCGTGGAACCTGAAGCCGTGGTGACGCCGAGACGGCTGTCGTAGCGTCCGACTGCGTTCTCGCCAAGCTTCTGCAGTGCGCTGCTCCAGGAATCGACAGCATCGCCGTTGATCGTGTTGATACGGTCACCCGCCTCGATCCCAGCCTCGGCGGCCATGCCGGTCGGCGGCGCGACAATGGGCAGATAGTCCGGTTTGCCGACGACCAGCATCAACCAGAAGGCGGCAAGCGTGAATATCAGATTGAAGGCAGGTCCGGCAGCGGCGATTGCCATGCGTTGACCGACCGGTTTGCGGTTGTGTGCCTGATCAAGTTCATCCGCGGCAACCTCGCCCTCGCGCTCGTCGAGCATCTTGACGTAGCCACCCAAGGGAATGGCAGCGATGGCAAACTCGGTACCGCGGCGATCGCGTCGCATCCACAACGGCTTGCCAAAGCCCACCGAAAAGCGCAGCACCTTGACCCCGCACATGCGCGCTACGATGAAATGGCCAAACTCGTGAAAAGTGACCAGCAGGCCGAGGGTGACGATCAGCCACCACACGGATCCGAAAAACTCGTTCATTCCAAAATCTCGATGATCATGCAGCCAGACCCGCAATGATACGTTGTGCTTCGCGTCGCGCCGTTAAATCACTGTCAATCAGATCGGAAAGCTCGCTGACCTGGCCCGAGGGCAGGCGGGTCAGACACTCTTCGATGACTGCCTCGATGCCGAGAAATGGCAGGCGCCCATTGAGAAAGGCCGCCACGGCCTCCTCATTGGCGGCATTCAGCAGGGTCGGTGCGATACCACCTTCGGCCAGCGCCTGGTAGGCCAGATCAAGGCATCGGAAGGTGGTGCGATCCGCAACCTCGAAGCCGAGTTGGGCGATCTTGAGCAGATTCAGTGGGGCGACCCCGGCATCAATGCGTTCGGGCCACGCCAGCGCATAGGCGATCGCCGTGCGCATGTCTGGGTTGCCAAGTTGGGCCAGCACCGAGCCGTCGCAGTACTCGACCATCGAATGCACGATGCTCTGAGGATGCACGACCACCTCGATATCGTTGGCGGCGGCATCGAACAGAAAATGTGCCTCGATGACCTCCAGCCCCTTGTTCATCAGGGTTGCTGAATCGACCGAAATCTTGCGGCCCATGCTCCAGTTCGGATGCGCGCAGGCCATTTCGGGGGTGACATTGGCCAGATTTTCGCGCGTAAGCCCACGAAACGGGCCGCCCGAAGCGGTGAGCAGAATGCGCCGAACGCCGGCATCCGCGAGGCTCTTGCGACCGCGCGGCAAACACTGGAAAACCGCATTGTGCTCGGAATCGACCGGCAGCAACTCACCGCCGCCGGCATCCAGTGCGTCGCGTAGCAAGCTGCCGGCCATGACCACCGATTCCTTGTTTGCCAGCAGCAGGCGCTTGCCGGCCCGCGCTGCGGCAAGGGTGGACTCAAGTCCGGCTGCACCGACGATGGCCGCGACGACGCAATCGGCATGGCTGCCCTGTGCGGCCTCGATCAAAGCTTGAGCGCCGGACATCACGCGCGCATCAACATCGAGCGTTTTCAGGCGATCCGAGAGATCCCGTTCGCAGGCCGGATCGGCAATAACCGCAATCTCCGGACGGAACTGCTGACACAGGCGAGCCAGATCCTCGACGTTGCGATGGGCCGACAGTGCAGTGATTCTGAAACGATCGGCGTGGCGCGCAACAACATCGAGTGTGCTCGCGCCGATCGAGCCGGTCGCGCCGAGTAGCGCGATACGCATCATGTCGGGAAATACAGATCGATCAGGGTCTTGCCGACGACGAACACCGGCATTGCCGCGACCACGCCATCAAGCCGGTCGAGCAAGCCGCCGTGGCCCGGGAACAAGGAGCCTGAATCTTTCACGTTGGCCTGGCGCTTCATGAGACTTTCGAATAGATCGCCGATGATTGACCAGATCACGCAGATCAGGCCGAGTCCGACCAGCAGCATCAGCGGCAAACCACGTTGGTCCAGCCACCACGCGCCAACGAATGCGATCAAGGCGCTGCCGATCAGCGCGCCCCAGACGCCTTCAAATGTCTTGCCGGGGCTGATACGCGGCGCGAGTTTGTTGCGTCCAAAGCGACTCCCGGTGAAATAGGCGAACGAATCGGCGGCCCAAATGATGAAAAGCGCGAAAAGTGTCCATGCAGCGCCACGATCAGCGTGATCGTGTATCTCGACCAAGGCGGTCCAAGCCGGTAACAGTACAAATAGGCCAGCGACCAGTTTGATCAGCCGATTGCGCGCGGTAGGAGAGGCGGCAAACGAGAAACTGCGCATCCAGAGCAGGGCGACCATCCACCAAATGACGCCAGCGCCGATAGATATCCACCACGCGATTTGCCCACGGACCAGCCAGAGACCGGCCATCAATAGCACGATGAGAGCAACCGAGGCGATGCGCGAGGACGTTGCCTGCATGCCAATCAATCGAGTCCATTCCCACATCGAAGCGGCCCAGATCAGCAGCAAGATACCTGCGAACAGCGGCGTCGACGACAGCAGAATGAAAGCGATCGCAATCGATGCGAGGATCAAGCCGGTGATGATGCGTTGTTTCATTCGACTCCCTGACCGGGTGAGGCACTGACTTGTGCGGATGTCTTGCCAAAACGGCGTTCGCGTTGCGCGAATTCTTCGATGCAGGCATCGAGCACGCCTGAATCGACATCAGGCCACAGCGTATCGATGAAAACCAGTTCCGCGTAGGCGAGCTGCCAGAGCAGAAAGTTGCTGATGCGTTTCTCGCCGCCCGTGCGAACAAAGAGATCGACCGGTGGCTGCCCGGCAAGGGCAAAGAATCGGGCGATCGATTGTTCGTTGATGGCCTCGGCCGTCATCTCGCCGCGTCCGACCGCTTCCGCTGCCAGGCGTGCCGCGTGGGCCATATCCCAGCGCCCGCCATAGTTGACCGCAACATTCGCAAACAGCGCGCAGTTCTCACGCGTCTTTTCCATGGCTTTGAGCATGCGCTCGCGCAACTCAGGCGAAAACGCCGACAAATCACCGATGAACTCGATACGCACTCCGTGCCCGTGCAGCTCGTCGACCTCACGATCCAGCGCCTTGAGAAACAACTGCATGAGCGCACCGACCTCATCCTCAGGGCGCTTCCAGTTTTCACTGGAAAAAGCGAACAGCGTGAGCGAGCCCACGCCTCGGCGCAGACAGTATTCGACGGTCGCGCGCAAGGCTTTCTGGCCCTCGCGATGACCGAAACTGCGCGGTCGATGGCGATGCTGCGCCCAGCGCCCGTTGCCGTCCATGACGATGGCAAGATGCTGAGGCGGGCGCACGCTCGTTGCACTCGCGGGGCTGGCGTTCATCGTGAAAGGGAAGTTGGCTGGGCGATTCAGATCGCCATCAACTCGTCTTCCTTGTTTTTGACCACGCCGTCGACATCCTTGACGAACTTGTCGGTCAACTTTTGTACATCATCTTCCGCACGACGCTCTTCGTCTTCACTGATCTGCTTGTCCTTGAGCAATTCCTTGACCTGATGCAGGGCATCACGACGGATATTGCGGATTGCGACCTTGGCATTTTCACCCTCGCCAGCAACCTGCTTGGACAACTCTCTACGGCGCTCTTCCGTCAGCGCGGGCAGATTGATCCGGATGACCACGCCGACGGTCGTTGGGGTCAGGCCGAGATTGGAGCCGAGAATCGCCTTTTCGACGATCGCGACCATCGGTTTTTCAAACGGGGTAATGGTCAGCGAGCGCGCATCAGCGACGGCCACGTTGGCAACCTGGGTCAACGGCACATCGGAGCCGTAATACGGCACAACCAGTTGATCGACGAGGGCAACGCTGGCACGTCCGGTGCGCAGATGGGTGAGATCCTGGCGCAGCGATTCGACGCTCTTGGTCATGCGCGTCT
>JBBSVJ010000051.1:0-17747 GCA_038233665.1 Lysobacterales bacterium | reverse complement strand
ACTGGTTGATGATCGTCTATGAATAACAAGGAACTTGCATGCGTGTTCTGGTAACCGGAGCCGCGGGCTTCATCGGATCGGCTTTGAGTGCGCGCCTGCTGGCGCGCGGCGATGAAGTATTCGGATATGACAACCTCAACGCCTACTATGATCCAACGTTGAAGGAAGCGCGCCTGGCCCGGCTTACCCCCGCTGAGGGCTTCCGTTTTGTCAAAGCATCCCTGGAAGATCGCGGCGCTTTGGAAAAAGCGTTCGCAGACTTCCGCCCTGAGCGCGTGGTCAATCTTGCCGCGCAGGCGGGCGTTCGCTACTCCCTGGAAAACCCGCACGCCTATATCGACAGCAATATTGTCGGTTTCACGAATATTCTCGAAGCCTGCCGCCATGGCGGTGTCGAGCATCTGGTATATGCCTCGTCAAGCTCGGTCTACGGGGCCAATCGCAAGTTGCCTTTTTCGGTGCAGGATCCGGTCGATCATCCGGTCAGCCTCTACGCAGCGACCAAAAAGGCCAACGAGCTGATGGCGCACACCTACAGTCATCTGTTCGGACTACCGACCACTGGCTTGCGCTTCTTCACCGTCTACGGCCCGTGGGGGCGGCCGGATATGGCTTTGTTCCTGTTTACCCGCAAGATACTTGCTGGCGAGCCAATCGAGGTCTTCAACCACGGCAAGCACACCCGCGATTTCACCTACGTCGACGATATCGTCGAAGGCGTCCTTCGCACGCTTGATCGTGTGCCAGCCGGCGATCCCGGCTACGACCCTCTGCAGCCCACACCGGCCTCGTCATCCGCGCCATATCGGGTTTACAACATCGGCAATCATCAACCCGTCGAGCTGTCCCACTACATCGAAGTCATTGAAAAATGCGTTGGGCGCAAGTCTGAAAAAATCCTGCTGCCGCTGCAGCCAGGCGATGTCCCGGATACGTTCGCCGACGTTACCGAGCTGACGCGGGATACCGGCTACGCCCCCGCAACGACAATCGAGGACGGGGTAAGCCGGTTCGTCGATTGGTTCCGTGACTATTACCGCGTCTGAGCGCATCAAAAATACCCGAAAGTGTGATACGTTTCACACTTCAGGGCGATGTGTAGAAGGGGACTTCCATGAAGGTCATGAGCAGACTGCTCGCGGGTGCGTTGATTTTGCTTTTGGCGGCCTGCGCCACGGGTCCACGTCCAGGCGTGGCGCCTACGATCAACCCGACGGAACAGGCGGTTGATGCGTACCGAATTGGCGTCGACGATGTGATTCGCGTTGCTGTCTGGCAGAACCCCGATCTCAACGTAACCGTGCCGGTTCGTCCGGACGGTCGCATTTCAGTTCCGCTGGTCGGCGATGTCGAGGCCGGTGGCAAGACGCCTGAGGAGGTGTCGGCTGAAATCAAAATCGCGCTCGGCCAGTTTGTACGCAACCCCCAGGTCACCGTGATCATCGACCAGTTGCGCAGCCACGAATACTTGTCGCGCGTGCGCGTGACCGGCGCGGTTCGTTCGCCGATCTCTGTACCTTATCGGCAGGGCATGACCGTGCTTGATGCGGTGCTTGCCGCCGGTGGCACCAATGAATTCGCGGCGGCGGACCGCACTGAGTTGTATCGCAAGGAAGGTGAAACCACCCGATCCTATGCGGTTCGACTGGATCGGATTCTGCAGAAAGGTGAGCTTGAATCCAATTATCCCGTGCAACCCGGCGATGTGATTACTGTCCCCGAACGCGCGTTCTGAACCAACCGGCAAGCTCGTGATGAGCTGGCAAATGATTCCCTGAAATGATTCCATGATGACTATCGCACCTCCGACGCTGATCGACATGCTGCCGGTGTTCCTGAGAGAAGGACGGCGCTACAGTATTGCACTGACTGTAATTTTTGCCGTCATAGCGATCAGCGCGCTTGTTTTGGGGCTGCTCTGGCCGAAATCGTATTCAGCGACGACCTCGATCCTGGCGCAGAGCAGCGACATCATTACGCCCCTGCTTGAGGGCCGTGCGGTACCGACTGGCGTCACTGATCGCGCGGGCATGGCTCGTCAAGTGATATTCGGTCGCAAGGTGCTTTCCGATGCATTGGAAACCGGTGGCTGGACGCTGTCCCATCCGAGTCCGATCCAACAGGATCGAATCATGGAAGAAATCAAGGATCGCACCCAAGTCACCAGTCCGCGTCCAGAACTGGTACAGATCAGCTATCGCGATTCCGATCCCGAACGCACCTTCAAGATCACGCAACGATTCGCCGAATTGTTCATCCAGGAAAGCCGCGCCGCCAAGGAGCGCGAAAGCCGCGATGCCTTCGAATTCATTGACAATCAAGTCAACGATTATCACAAAAAACTGACCACCGCCGAGGATGGTCTGCTCAAGTACCGCTCGGCAAACACCGACGCACAACCGGGCAGCGCGACGGATGCGAATACGCGCATCGGCGTTCTTCGCACCCAGGTCGAGGAGGCGCGCACCAGTCTGATGGAGCAGCGCTCACGCGAATCCGCCTTGCTTGCACAGCTTTCCGGGGAATCCGAAGTGACCGCCGTGCAAACCCGCGAGGGGTTGTATCGCGCCCAATTGATCGACCTGCAGAATCAGCTCGATCGTTTGCTGCTGACTTACACCGACAATTATCCAGATGTGGTGCGCACACGCATGCAGATGGATGACATCAAGAAACAGATCAGCAACGAACGGGAGCGCAATAGCCGGGCGAAGGACGGTAAACAGATGCTTTCCGACGACGCTCAGTTCAATCCGCTCTACCAGACGCTCAAGGGTCAACTAGCCAATCTACGTCAAGAGATGGCGGGAACTCGATCGCGCATGACCTCCAGCGAGAGCATGCTCAACGACGAACTTGATCGCAGTCGGCGCATCGCCGCATCGGAGAGTGCGCTGGCCGAACTGACGCGTGACTATGAGGTCAATCGCGACATCTACCAGGATCTACTCAAGCGCCGCGAGAATGCGCGCGTATCAATGGTGCTCGACCAGGAGCAGCGCGGGCTCACGTTCCGTATTCAGGATCCAGCCATTCTGCCACTCAGACCTTCCGGGCTGCGGCTGATGCATTTCGCCCTGGCAGGTATGGTTCTGGCAATCGGCGTGCCTTTCGGCCTGCTCTTCGCGTTGGTGCAGTTTGATCCGCGCGTGCGCAGCGCGCGTCAGCTCGAGCGCACCACCGGTCTGGTGGCACTGGCCACTGTTCCGACCTATCTCACCGGATCCGAACGAACACGGGGCCGACTGCGCATTGCCTTCGCCGGAATGCTTGTACTTGCGGTGTTTGCTGCCTACGTTTTCGTCTACTGGGCCAAGGTAATGAAGCTTTCATGAGCACTACACGGGATGACAACTCGGTGCCCGACCACGTCGGTACAGCGCTTGGTTCCACTGCTGGCGACATTGCTCGGCGTGCCAGCACGTCGCGTTCGATTGCACGGATTGTCGAGCCCTTTGCGCTGACCAAACGTGTCCTTGAGGAACGCCGCCTCATCCATCCCGAGGAATCCGTGCGCAAGCAGGCGGATGCGTTTCGTGAGATCCGAACGCGACTTCTCGGCTTGGGTGGCGAGCAGAATTTCATTACCATGGTGGTGCCGATCAGCCCACGCTCTGGCGGTAGTTTTGTCGCTCGAAATCTGGCCACTGCATTTGCGTTCGATGAAGCCAAAACCGCGTTGCTGATCGATTGCAATCTGCGCAATCCTTCGCAGCATCTGGCTCTAGGTGTTGAGCCCAAGGAAGGCGGACTCATCGACTATCTCGAACATCCTTCCCTGGGTGTCGAACGAATTCTCTATCACACCGGCGTGCCACGTCTCAGGCTGATACCAAGTGGTCACAAGCGCGAAATGGGTGGCGAGTATTTTTCATCCTTCCGCATGCGGGCGATGCTCGAATCCGTGCGTTCCCGCTACTCGGACCGATATCTGTTCCTGGATGGCCCGGCGGTCAAGGGTTCGCCGGATGCACGCATCCTTTCCGACCTTGCCGATTTCATTGTTCTGGTAACCGGTAGTGGGCACGATACGCCGAGTCTGATCCGTAAACTCGTTGCAGATTTCGATCCCGACAAGCTGGCTGGAATTGTCGTCAACCAATTACCCTGATGGACAGGCACGGGGACGAACCGACATGAGAATCGCTCGCACATTTGCATCCATGTTGCTGCCCGCACTCTGCACGCAGGGCGCCATGGCCGTCACGCTCGACTATACGACGGAGCTGGGTTTCCTGCACAGCGACAACATCAACCTCAGCGGCACTGATCCAGTTACCGAAAACCTGCTCATTCCGCGCATTGGCTTCAGCCTGACTGAAGATGGCTCCAACCTGCAGTCGAAAGCCGTTGGCCAACTCGAGTACCGCGACTATCTGGGCGGCACATTCGGCAACGAATTCCGTGGCACGTTTGATGGCACAGTCGACTGGGCGCTGATACCACAGCGGCTGAAATGGTCGTTCGCAGACAATTTGGGATTGTATCCGGTTGATTTTCGGCAGCCCGGCACACCTGGCAACCTGCAACAGATCAACGTGTTCTCAACCGGACCTACGCTGCAATTCCGTCTCGCGCCGACGATCAACGGCCTCGCCGAACTTCGCTACACGGACAGCTATGCGGAAACCACCGATAGCTTTAACTCCAAGCGCTTCGGTGGCGCACTGCGCGCCCTCTACGATCTGGATGCGACGCGACGTCTGAGCGGGAATCTGGAAGTGGCGAAGATCGATTTCGACAACGATACGCTGCAGTCGGATTACACACGATACGCCGGGTACGCCGGATACTCGCAGAAGCTTGCCCAATTCGATCTGGATGCTGCGCTTGGCTATTCATACCTGGATTTCGACAACGGCGAGCACACCAGTGGACCGCTTGTGCGCGCGCAACTCGACTGGCGCGCGACGGCGAGCAGCAAGTTCGGGCTCGGCGCGTCGTGGGAGTTCGCCGATGCGGCTGCCAGCGTTGCCGCGGGAAGCGCCGGATTGGATGGGGGGCTCGGCGGCGTGGTCATCGGCGGCGCATCAATCAGTCCTGACGTTTACGAAGAACATCGCGTGGTCGGCACTTATGCGTTCACCAGCGTCCGGCTGACTCTCGACGCGACGAGCTATGTCTCTCGGATCCGTTACGAACGCGTTCTGGCCAATGATCTCGATCGCGATGAGTACAGCGCTCGTCTGAATCTCGGTTATCGCCTTCGCCCCACGCTGACTCTCGGCGTTTTTGCCGGTGCAACACGACGCGATTATCAGGCAGCAGTTTCCGATACTCGTGATTACGGTTTCGGGAGCTTTCTGAGCCATAAGGTCAACCCGCATTGGGCGTGGCGTGCCGACCTTTCGCGGGTTGAGCGTCACAGTGTGGGTGACGGTCTTTCCTACGACGAAAATTCCGCCTATCTGCGCGTCATTTATTCACGTTGATTTGCGCCGCTTTGGCGGCATCAATCCTGTTTTAGGAGTATCCGATTCCGGTGAACTCGATCCTCGTCACCGGCGGCGCCGGTTATATCGGCAGTCACGTTGTCCGCCAACTCAGCGAACGCGGTGAGCGCGTCGTCGTGCTCGACAATCTAAGTACCGGTTTTCGCGAGGCTGTCATCGGAGCCGAACTCGTGGTCGGCGATACCGCCGATCGCAACCTCGTCGACCAGCTGCTGAAGACGCACCAAGTGGACACCGTCATGCACTTTGCTGCGCACACGATCGTGCCCGAATCGGTCAGTGATCCACTCAAGTACTACGCCAACAACACTTGCGCCACGCGCAATCTGCTCGCTGCGTGCTCGGCCGCAGGCGTCGACAAGTTTGTTTTCTCATCGACCGCGGCCGTTTACGGGATGCCCGTCTCTGGCATCGCAGATGAAAGCACGCCGACGCAGCCAATCAATCCCTATGGCAGCTCGAAGCTGATGAGCGAAACCATGTTGCGCGATCTCGGTCGGGCAACACCCATGCGGCATACCATCCTTCGTTACTTCAACGTGGCCGGTAGCGATCCGGGAGGGCGTATCGGGCAATCGACGCCGAACGCGACGCTGCTGATCAAGGTGGCCTGTGAACATGCCGTCGGCAAACGCCCGCATTTGCTCGTTTTCGGAACCGACTACGACACGCCGGATGGCACCTGCATTCGCGACTATATCCATGTCGATGACCTGGCCGCTGCCCACCTCAAAGCCCTTGACTATCTTCGCGGGGACGGTGTCTCGGTCACGCTTAATTGTGGCTACGGACATGGTTACAGCGTGCGTGAGGTTATTGATGCGGTCGAGCGCGTCGGCGGCAAGCCGCTCAAACTCGTGGAGCAGCCGCGCAGGGCGGGCGATCCGCCAATCCTCATTGCGCGAAGTGAACTGCTCAAGACCACGCTGGGCTGGCAACCGCGGCATGACGATCTGGATTTCATCGTCGACACCGGGCTGGCTTGGGAACGGAAGCGACTCGATGCCTGAGTGTCTTGCGCGACCCAGCAGCCCCCAGGCACCGGCTATGAATCGTTGCGCGCGTTGGTGCAGCGCATGACGCGCCCCCGCATAGCCTTGGTCACGCCGATGCTACCGGTAGCCCATGACCAGACACGTGGCCGCTACATCTACGAGACCGCGCGCGCGTTGGCCAGGCTCACGGAGTTGCGTGCGTATTTCATCCAGCCACACTATCCAAAGATTCCGGGCTTGGCTCCGCGCAGCTTCCTGCATGACGATGTCGGATCCGGCTACGCCATTGAAGGAGTCGATGTCGAAGCTTTCAGCTACCCGGCTGTGCCCGGACTGTCGCGTGTACTCAACGGCGTCGTCGCCAGCCACTTGCTGATCCCGCGCGTGCGCCAATTCGCGCCCGATCTGCTGCTCGCCTACTGGGTCTATCCGGACGGGTACGCCGCACTGCGCACCGCACGTGCACTTGGACTGCCCTGCATCGTCGGTGCGCGCGGATCAGATATCCACGTCCGCTCCGGCATCAATGCATTGATGACACGTCGTACGATTGCCGGCGTGGATCGATTGCTGACCGTCAGCAAGGCCATGCGAACAGCGGCCATAGAACAATTCGGCGCGAGTGCGACGCGAGTGCACACGATCAGCAACGGCTTCAACACCGACATATTCAAACCGCGCGATCGCCACGCGATGCGCAACATGCTCGGTGTCGAGGCGGACGCGAAACTGATCGTCTATGTCGGTCGTCTGGTCGAAAGCAAAGGCATGCGTGAACTGATCACAGCCTTCGCGCGGACAAGCCAGCGCGAACCACGACAACGTCTGGCACTGATTGGTGATGGGGTCATGCGCGAACAACTCTTGGCGCTGATCAGCGAACAAGGTCTCGGTGACCGCATTCTTCTGCCGGGGGGTTGTGAGCCAGAGCGTGTCGCCGAATGGATCGGCGCAGCCGATGTGCTGACCCTGCCGAGCTGGTCAGAGGGCTATCCGAATGTCGTCGTCGAAGCCATTGCTTGCGGTCGTCCGGTGGTTGCCACGGATGTCGGCGGCACGCGTGAAATCATCGGCCCCGACAACGGGATTCTTGTTCCCGCCCGCGATGCGGCTGCACTTGAGCACGCACTCGATGAAGCACTGGATCGAACCTGGGATCACGCGGCGATTTCCGCCGCGATGCGCCGAACCTGGGATGACGTGGCAGCCGAGACGCTGGCGGTCTGCACAGAGGTGGTAGCCACTTGCCAACGCTAAGCTCGCAAATCCATCCAAGCGCTTGGCGCACCCTAATGACGACCTCTACGTCAGCGACTGCGTGGCGAATTCCGGCCGCCCTTTCGGATACTTTCGTGATCTCCACGCTGCCTAACAAATGCACCGCCCCCGATTTCACCAACGTCCGCAGCTCGATCGTCTGCTGCGATGAACGGGCATCGGGATTGACGCGAACCTCAACATGAGCAAACTCCACGCACCGAATCTGCCCCTGCATATTCCGTCCATCGACGGCATGCGCGCGGTCTCGATTGGCTTGGTCATCTTTGCCCACGCCGCTTCAACGCGGCTGGCTCCCGCCTTCCTCGACCAATCAGCCTTCACGTCGCTCGGCAATGTGGGTGTGCGTTTCTTCTTTGTCATTTCAGGTTTTCTCATCACAACCTTGCTGTTGCGCGAAATCGACCGTCACGGCGGGATCCGACTCGGCACGTTCTATCAGCGCCGAGCCCTGCGTATCCTGCCTGCAGCGCTTTTTTACATTGGCGTCATGTGGATTCTCTACTTGTATGGCGCGATTGATCTGAACTACCACCATCAATCCAGAACCTACGCCGACAGCGCCATTCCCGACCTGATCCATGTGCTCACTTTTACCGCCAACTACCAGCTTGACTACAACTGGTACTACAACCACCAGTGGTCGCTGTCGGTCGAGGAACAGTTCTACTTTCTCTGGCCCTTCGCGCTCTATTTTTTCGGCGTCCGTCATGGGGTCCGCGGGGTTGCGGCGGCGATCCTCGTGGTTCCATTTATACGCCTTGGCATGTATCTGGCCGGCAGACCCGATCTCGCCTTGAGTCGCGAGTTCCAGGCCGTTTGCGACTCGCTGGCCCTTGGCTGCCTGACCGCGCTGACCTACAACGCCCTGATGGATAACCGAATTGTGCGTGCGCTGACCCGCTGGCCCGCGATTCCATTGGGCGGACTGTGCATCGCGATCGGCTACGGTGTCGCATTCGTCTCGCGACCATTGGCTTATATCGCCGGACAGACCCTGGCAAATATCGGCATCGTTCTGCTACTGCTGCATGTGATCGGACATCCACAAGCCTTGGCAGGTCGTATTTTCAATACGCGTCCTTTCATTGCCATTGGCGTACTGAGCTATTCGCTTTACTTGTGGCAGGAGCCATTCCTGAATTTTCGTGGCACCAGCTGGGCCACCGCATTTCCACAAAACATCGTGCTCGCATTTGCGGCGGCGATTGCCTCGTACTTTTTCATCGAACGACCGTTTCTGGCCATCAAGGATCGCCTGGGCGCCAGACGACGTGGCAAATCCGGCGAATTGCCACATCGCGACGCGCAGCTCCCACCATGACCTTTGCAACCTATCTGCTACTCATTGCGGTCACCTTTCTGCATCCGATCGAGGCGTTCGCACCGGAGCTCCAGGAATATCGTCTGGCCATGGTGCTTTCGCTGGTGGTGTTGGCATTCGCCGTCGTCGAAACACTCCGCACTGGCGAGATGGCCGCACGTGGAAGACATCTTGTCCTGCTCGGAAGCTTCATGGGTGCGATCGCGCTATCCCAGGTCATGACGGGATGGAGCGGCGGCGCGATTTCCGCGCTCATCACGTTCAGCGCTTCCGCGCTGCCGTTTATCGTTACGGTTCTGATTGTCACCAACATGCGTCGGTTGCGCATTACCTGCGGCGTTTTCGTTTTGTGCATGGTGATACTTTCCGTGGCGGGAATCGGTGCCTACCACACTGGATTCATGCAGCAGAGCCTCGTTGTGGCGGATCACGGCGTTGGCAAGGATGACAATCTCGACAATGTTCCGGCCGATGTGATTCCGGCCGATGATGACTCGGGCGCCCGACTCTGGCGCATCCACAGCATGGGATTTCTCAGCGATCCCAATGATTTCTCGCAGGCGCTGATCATGGCCCTGCCAATGTTGATGGCGGCCTGGTTGCGCAGGCGTCCATTTCGCAATCTGGTCCGAATATGGGTTCCCTGCGCCCTTCTTATTTACGCCTGTTACCTTACCCATTCGCGCGGCGCGATCCTTGGATTGGGTGTGGTGGTCCTGTTCGGCTTGATGCGCAAGCTGGGTCGGGTGCGTGCCGGCTTGTTGCTCGGCATGTTCGCGCTTGTTGCTGTCGTCGTCGGCTTTACTGGCGGGCGCGGATTTTCGTCCGGCGAAGAGTCGGCCGGCGGACGCATTGCGGCGTGGAGCGAAGGGCTGGAAATGTTGCGCTCAAATCCACTGTTTGGCGTCGGATTCGGAAACTTCACCGAAAATTTTTACTACACGGCACACAACTCGTTTGTGCTTTGTTTTGCCGAACTCGGCCTGGTTGGCTATTTCTTCTGGATCGGCATGCTCGTCCTCGTTCTCAAGCAGCTGGTCGAGGCCGCGAGACGTGCGCCAGAAGACAGCGAGGAGCGGCGCTGGGCAATCTTGTTGCGTCTGTCTCTGCTCGGATTCCTGACCTGTGCGTTGTTTCTCTCGCGCACCTACCAACCGACTCTTTATGTCCTGCTGGCCTTGTGCATCTCGAGCTGGCACTGTGCCGAGAAGACCTGGATTGACATCCCGGAGCAAGAACCCTCGCCGGCTGTGAACTGGCCAGCGGCCACCATTCGCATGGTCATTTTCAGCATCATCGTCGTTTACTTTATCGTTCGTTTCCAGAACGCCTTCGTGCGCTGAGTAATCGAATCGTTTTCAACCACCGAACCAGGTTTTCGCATGCTCATCGCCCTGATCATTTTCTGTGTCCTTTCGTTCGGCGCTGCCGCGGTTGTCGCCATCGAAATGCGCAAGCGCAACGTCGCCGTCTGGCTGCCCGGCTGGCTACGCCAGGACTGGCGTTCGGAGGTGCCTGCCGGAACCACCCGACATCTCGTGTTCTGTTTTGTCGATCACTACGAACCGGGCTGGAAGAAGCCTGACTATGCGACCGAATGCGCGCGGGTGGCCCGCTGGAGCAACGAATTGCCGTTGCTGTGCGCAAATCATCGCGATGCCGACGGACGTGCACCGGTTCATTCCTTCTTCTATCCGGAGGAAGAGTATCGCCCCGAACATCTGGATGCTTTGGTCGAGCTGTGCCGTCAGGGCTTGGGCGAAATCGAAATTCATCTGCATCATGACAAAGACACCGAAGCGGGATTGCGCGAAAAATTGCGCTCCTTCACCGCAATCCTCGCCGATCGACACGATGCATTGCCTCGCGATGCAACGAGTGGTCAGCCGCGCTGGGCCTTCATCCATGGCAATTGGGCGCTGGACAACAGCAATCCCACCGGTTATGGCTGCGGCGTCAACAACGAGCTGATCGTGTTGCGCGAAGAAGGGTGCTACGCGGATTTCACCTTCCCGGCGGCACCCGACCCCTGCCAGACCAGCACGATCAACCAAATCTATTACGCCACCGACGATGCCGAGCAACCCAAGTCGCACGACAAGGGAGAGCGAGTCCATGTGGGAGGTCAAGCCGTGGGCGATCTGATGATCATCCAGGGACCGCTGGGCTTTCGCTGGAAGAGCCGAAAGTTCGGCTTGATTCCGCGCATCGAAAATTCCGATATCCGCGCAGCGAGTCCGCCCAGCGTAGATCGCATCGACGCGTGGGTACGCACAGGTATTCACGTGCAGGGACGTCCGGAATGGACGTTTGTGAAGATCCATACGCATGGCACCCAGGAGGCAGACATGGATACGCTGCTAGGCACGCCGATGGATCGCGCCTATACGCACCTGGAATCACGTTACAACGACGGCAAGGATTGGAAACTGCACTATGTCAGTGCGCGCGAGATGTACAACATCGTCAAGGCGGCGGAAGCCGGCTGCGATGGCAATCCCGGTGCATATCGCGACTACGAACTCCCTCGCCCCGCTTACGCTGTTCGAGCAGCGACACCCTGACCGCCCTACTCGGACCGACTTTTATGGTTTCGCAGATTTTCATGCTGTCGGTTGCGCTGATCGCGTTCACCTATTTCGGTTATCCGGCCTTGCTCGCGGCGTGGTCGCGGATGGCACCTCGGTCCACCCAGCGAGAGCGCTTCACGCCCACGGTGACCGTTGTGGTCGTTGGCCACAACGAGGCAGACGCGATCGCTGCCAAGGTCGAGAGTTGTCTGGAGCAGAACTATCCAGATGAAAAACTGCGCCTGTTGGTGGTCTCCGACGGCTCCAGCGATGGCATGGTCGCGGTGGTCGACGCGTTGGACAACCCACGCGTTCGCGTGCTCGAGTTCGCGAAACGCCGGGGAAAGGCGGCTTGCCTGAATGATGCGTTGGCAGCGTGCAACGACGAGTTCATCGTTTTTTGCGATGTTCGCCAGCCGCTCGATCGTTCTGCGGTGCGCTTTCTGTTGGAGAATTTTGCCGATGACACGGTCGGTGCGGTCAGCGGCGAGTTGATCATGCGGATCGATGGCGCGAGCGAATTCGGTGCAGGCATCGATGCCTACTGGCGCTACGAAAAATTCATTCGCGAGCAGGAAAGCCGGGTAGGTTCAACCGTAGGTGTCACCGGTGCACTTTATGCGCTGCGCCGCTCACTCTGGCAGCCGATTCCCGAGCAAACCATTCTCGATGACGTACTGATTCCAATGAACGTGGTGATGCAGGGATACCGCGTCCTCTTCGATCATCGCGCGGTCGCCTGGGATCGGCCGTCTGTCTCGGCCGATCAGGAACGCACGCGCAAGACGCGCACCCTTGCCGGAAATTTCCAGCTTCTGGACATGCGACCAGATCTGCTTGTGCCATGGCGCAATCCGCTTTTCTTCCAATTCGTCTGCCACAAGGTACTGCGTTTGCTGGTTCCCGCATGCATGCTGCTGGCCCTGCTGAGCAACATCGTGCTCGCTTTTCGCAGCCAGAACTGGGCGATACTGCTGGGCCTGCAACTGGCTTGCTATGCGTTGGCCATGGCCGGAACGCTGCTGCCAACCGTGCGCCGATGGCTACCGACGAGAGTGTTGACCATGTTCTTGCTGCTGAACGTGTTCGTCGTACTCGGCTTCATCGATTTCCTGTTCAACAAGGAGGCTCACCTGTGGCGTTCCCATCGTCGCTCCACCTGAAACCCGGCGTGCGCCACGCGAGGAAGCAAGAATGTTGAGAGTCGGAATCGTCGGATGCGGCAAGATCGCCGATGGTCATGTCGAGCAGATTCGTGCCCTGGAGCGCGCCGAGGTCATTGCGGTGTGCGATCAGGAGCCGTTGATGGCCGAGCAACTGGGCGTGCGCATGAAAGTGGCGCAGCGCTACGACAGCCTGGAGCAGATGCTCGGCGAGGCAGCTCTTGATGTCGTACACATCGCCACGCCGCCCGCCGCGCACGTTGCGATTGCCTGCAAGGCAATGGAAGCCGGTTGCCACGTTTTCGTCGAAAAGCCGTTTGCGCCGACCGCGACTGATGCGGAAATCATCCTGGATTGTTCACGTCGAACCGGCAAGCGCGTTTGCGTCAACTATCTCTACAACTATGAATCGCCTGCGCTCGAACTGGAGTCGCTTCTCGAGCGCGGCGCGTTGGGCGATATCGTCCATCTGGAGACCAGCTACGGCTACAACCTGGCCGGCGACTACGGAATGGCGGTGATGAGCGATCCCGAGCACTGGGTGCATCGCTTGCCGGGCAAGCTCTTTCACAACGTGCTGGATCACGTGTTGGCGAAGTTGGTGCCGTTTCTCGGCGATGACTGTTCGGTACAGGTCGTGTCGTTCCGGCGCCGCGCCGCAACCGGCAGCGCGATTGTCGACGCCATGCCCGACGAGCTACGGTTTCTCCTGCGCAGTGGCAATGTCACCGCCAGCGGTGTGGTCAGCGCCCATGCGCGGCCGGTCCAGCAGAACCTCAAGGTGATCGGCACGCGCGATACCGTTGAGCTCGATCATTCCGCGCGCACCTTGGTGCACAGCGCACAGCAAACTCAACCCAGTGCCCTCGGCCGCGTTTTTCCGGCATGGACCCAGGCACGCCAGTTTGCCCGCAACGCCAGACGCAACCTGCGCGATTTCCGCCGCGACGAATTTCACTATTTCCAATGCATGCGTGTGCTTCTCGGCCGCTTCTACGATTCGATCGAAGGCAAGGCAGCCGATCCGATTCCGCACGAACAGATCTTGCGCGTATGCCGATTGATTGACCGCATCGTCGTGGCCATGGAGGCACAACGATGAGCATCCTCATCACCGGCGCTGGCGGATTTCTCGGACGGTGCATCTGCAGCAGTCTGCTCGACGCCGGAGCCAATGACCTGCGCCTGCATTTTCGCGGTGCCGCGCCAGAGGCATTCATCAGCGAACTCCGGGGAAAATTCCCGCACGCAAAAATCAGTACCGTGGCGGGCAATTTGCTCAACCGCGGTCGTCTCGAAGCGCTGGTCGAAGGCGTCGACTGCATCGTCCACGCGGCCGCCGGCATGCGCGGCGCCGCCGCCGACATGTTTGCCAATACCGTCATTGGTTCGCGCAATCTGCTCGAAGCCGCAGGCGAGGCTGGCGTGCGCCGAATAGTGCTGGTCAGTTCGTTTTCGGTTTATCGCACCGAGCCGCTTGCGCGAGGTGCGTTGCACGACGAGTCGCTCGAAATCGAATCGGTCGGGGCGGAAAAAGGTCCCTACGGCTACGCCAAGACCCGCCAGGAACAATTGCTCGAAGAGTTTCGTCAACGCTTCGATTTTGAGACGGTGATCCTGCGCCCCGGTGTCATCTATGGGCCGGCAGGCGGCGCGTTTTCGTCGCGTGTCGGCATTCGAGCACTCGGCCTGTTCTTTTCACTGGGAGGTCGCGCCGTTTTGCCGCTGACCTATGTTGAGAATTGTGCCGACGCGATCGCGCTGGCAACTTTGAAGGCCACGCCGGGCAGTGTATTCAATGTGGTTGACGACGATTTGCCGACCTGCAGCGGTTATCTGCGCGCATACCGCCGCCACGTGGCACCGATGCGAACCCTGCCCGTTCCGTATTGGGCGTTGCTACTCGGTTCGCGCTATCTCGTGCGCTATCACCGCAAGTCCAAAGGCCAGTTGCCTGCCGTGTTCACTCCCTACGTGGTTCGCTCCATGTACCGACCGCTGCGTTACAGCAACGCGGCGCTCAAGCAACTCGGATGGAAGCCGGCAATCTCGACCGATGAGGGTTTAACCCGCTGTTTCAGTCAATGGCGCAAGAATCAGGAAGGCTCAAACGCCGACCGATAGAACGTGTCATAGGCATCGCGCATCACGTCCATCGAGGCATGCTGAGAGACCCACGTCGCAGCCGCGTCACCGAGGTGCTGGCGCAACGTCGGGTCAGCAAGCAGTCGATCGGCAGCCGCATTCAGCGCTTCGCCGTCGGCAACCGGGACGAGCAATCCGTTTCTGCCGTGGTCAACAATCTCGACGTTGCCGCCCACCGCCGAGGCAATAACCGCGAGTCCGCTTGCGCACGCTTCCAGCAGGGCGATCGAGATTCCCTCGGTCATGGACGGTAGCGCAAACACATCGAATGCCGGCAACAAGTCGACGATATCGCTGCGTGCGCGGGTCAGGATCACGCGGTCTCCGACACCCAGAGTGGCGGCCTGCTCGCGCAGAACATCGACCAGCGGCCCATCGCCGATCAGAACCAGACGCAGCTCGGGATACTTGCGTAAAAGTATCGGCATTTGTGCAATCAACAGTGCATGATTTTTCAGCGCGACCAAGCGACCGACCGAACCGATAACCAGCGCATCGGCATCGATGCCGAGCGTGTTCCGCGCCGCCTGCCGTCGTTGCGCCGAACTCTTGAATCGTTCGACCGGGATTCCATTGAGCACGGTCATCGCCTTCGCATCGGCAACGATCCCCTTGCTGACCAAATGCTCGCGCACCTGGGCACCGACAGCGGCGACGCGCGCGGTGCGCCAAAGAGACGCACGGTAGAGCCAGCGCAGTCGGTGATTGACCAAGCGCGTGCCCATGTTGTGACAGGTATTGACCAGCCGAGGTCTGCGCCGCAGCGCCAGCGATGCGATCGCCGAATAATAGTTGGGTACGAAATTATGACTGTGGATGATATCGATCGAGTGCTCCTGCAAGGCACGTCGCAGCTTGGCGAGTACCGATAAATCCAACGTGCCGCACTTGTTGCCTACCAGCACCGGCACGCCTGCGCGCTCGAGGATCTCGCGGAACCCGTCGGTAGCAAGAATGCTGAAAACGAAACTTCGCTGGCCGCTTTCGCGCTGAGCGATCGCCAAGTCGCTGACGACGCGCTCGAGACCGCCGGTCTCCAGGGTGTCGACGACATGCAGGATGCCAAGCGATCGCTGTCTGTCAGGATCGGTCATGCGGGATGGGTCCGGGTGCAACGGGGTGGTGGACTCGGACTCTAGCAGGCAGGAGGTCTGCTTGCTCACACCGACATCCTGCGGACGACACTATTGAGCCGAGCGCAATCACCGATCCCGACACCTGCACACAATCCAGAACGCCATGCACCGGAGTGCGCCGAGATCAATGATCCACGCAGGGTTTCTTTTGTCGGCGATATGCTGATAATGAGGCAGGGGCGGCAAACGGGGTGCTGCAAACAGGTAAATGGTTGTTTTTCAATCCCGTTTGCTGACCGAGGGCAACTAGTGAAGTTGAAGCGTCTGGCGAAAATTCTGGACACCACGGGTCTCCGCGGGGTTCTGGCCGGGTGCCTGCGCACCCGAGGTATCGTCGGGCTCAACTATCACCGGATCGGACACGGTAGCAACTCGGTTTTGGACCGCGAACTGTGGAGTGCCAGCGAGGAGCAATTCGATCAGCAACTCGACTTCCTCAAGAAGAACTGCGATGTCATTTCGCCCGACGACATCGACGATGCACGACGCGATCGACGTGGCCTGCACGTCCTCATCACGTTCGATGATGGTTACGCCGACAACTACGAGCTGGCGTTTCCGACACTCAAACGGCATGCCGTTCCGGCGACATTCTTCATTGCCACCGGATACATCGACAATCCCCGGCTGCCTTGGTGGGATGAGATCTCCGCCCTGATCAGGCAGACTCCGCACGCGTCGCTGAATTTGCCCGACTGGCTGCCCGATCCGCTGGTGATACGTCCGGATTGCCGTCGCACCGCGATACGCACCTTACTGAATGTGTACAAGAAGCTGCCGGCCGATCAGGCTGCTGCACTTCTTGCCCGGCTTCGCGAGGTATCCGCGGCACCGGCCTATCCCGACAGCGGGAAACTTTGGATGACATGGGACATGATTCGTCAGATGGCGGCCGACGGAATGACGATCGGCGGGCATTCGGTCAATCACGTCATTCTTTCCAGCGTGTCACCGGAAGCACAGTGGCAAGAAATTTCCGGCTGCGCTAGACGTATCGAGGAAGAGTTGGGCGTTCCGATGCGCTACTTCGCCTATCCGGTCGGGGGCAGGCTGACCTTCAACGCAGATACCCAGGAATGCCTCGAACGGCTCGGTGTGCGCTATGCGTTTTCCTACTATGGCGGATTCGCCATGGAAGGATCGTCTCGCTTCGACATGCGCCGTGTGGCTATCGAACCGTATATTGATCAGTGCTGGTTCCGCTCGATCGTGCAGGTGCCTCGACTATTCTGTCGTCTCGTTGAGACCTCTTAGTTTTCCTGGCGAGACGGGCGGCTATCCCGACGTCCTCGGCATCAAACAACCGCTGGCGATCGGATTCTGCGGAAAACGCATGCGCGCGGAATCGCGACCAGAGAAAATCGGCTCGCGGTGATCGGGCCAGCGCCGCAAAAGTTGCCTGCCATTGACGCGAATGCAGGCAACACGAAGTTCCTCCTGTGCACCGGACAAACAACTCCACGTCACGGGTCATCAGGGCCCGCGATTGCGCCCTCGCCGCACCCGGCACCAGCCATTTGCGTAGAAACGTTGGCGTACGGCGGTCAATAGCCCCTAGAGTGAAGCCAACGAAAAGTAGAGACTCTCCCCAACGGAGGGTCCTATGCGCAAATCGAAATTCAGTGAAGTTCAGATCGCGGCAGTCTTGAAGGAAGCCGAGGCCGGTGTGGCGGTGACGGAGGT
>JBBSVJ010000050.1:0-17924 GCA_038233665.1 Lysobacterales bacterium | reverse complement strand
GGAACCAACTCTTCGTAGCTGATCGAGCTGCCAGGATTTTGCGTACTGCGAACGCGGAATCGCAGCTCGAACTGCCCGCTGAGTTTTCCCCCCAGAGGTACAACAGGGAGAAAATCAAAAGTCGCTTGATCGGCCTTGAGAGGTCGGCGCATGACTGCGCGCACAGCGAGCAGGGGATCGCTAGGTAGCAACGCGGCTTCGCCAGCCTCGTACCAGAGCACACGGTTGCCACCCATGTGAGCTGCCGCAACCTGGGCTCCTTCGGCATGTGAAACCATGGTGTCGACACTCAGTGGTTCACCGCCAAGCAAGGCCAAACCGATGCTCGTCGTGAGGCTGTGGTCAATGCCATTGAGCGTCCAGGTTTGCTCGGCCAACTGATTACGAATTTCTTCCGCAAGCACCGTGATTTCACTTCGCGAGCGGCGATGGGCGAGGACGAAATAGTGAAAATCTTGATAGTGCGCGGCAATGTCGGTGACATCGAGGCGGTTGCGCAGCATTTGGCCGATGTGGGCATCCAACGCGCCGAGGCCGCTGATGCCGATGCTCTCGCGCAATGTTTGTGATCGATCGATGGCAATGCACATCAGTGCCGCAGATCGATCTCCTGCCGCATTGGCGAGTTTGTCGATCAGCACGGAGCGAGAATGAAGACCGGTTCGCGGATCACTGCTGCCGGTCGGGCCGATCAGTTCACGCAGGCGTCGCGCGCGACTGAGGCGCGATTGCAGAGCATGAGTCAGATGACGCGCCTTGACCGGCTTGAGCAGCACTTCATCGCTGCCCGCGGCAATCGCATCGAATCGTTGGCTGATATCGCCATTGCTCGACATCAACAGGATCGGCAAGGTCATGTGTTCGGGCTGGTCACGGATCAGCTGAACGAGTTCCAGCCCATGAACATCGGTGAGTTCCTGATCAACGATCAAGGCATCGGGTCGAAAGTCGGGCAAAGCGGCCATCGCCGCCTGGCCATTGCCAGCGAGACGAACCGTCATGCCGCGTTCGGCCAGCCAGCGGGCGCGTTCACTGGCGGCAACCGGATCGGCTTCGACCAGCAGAATGCGCCAAGGCGTTTGCGTTGCATGGACGAGCAGATCATCTAGACACGCGATGACTCGCAGCGAATCCAGCGGCATGCTGAAAACCGCAGCTGCCCCAGCGCGCATCGCCAGCAGACGATCGCCGAGATCGCCTTTCTGCGAAAAAACGATCAGGGCTGGCTGCGCGGGACGATCTACTTGGCTACCAGCATCCAGTTGGGCACGAATCTGGCCCAAGTGACGCAGCGCTTGCGCATCAAGCAACAGCGCACCGGGCCGGGCGATACGCAAAAACTCTAGCAAGCCATCGATATCGGTGAATTCGTTGGCTTGGTAATTACGCTCGCGTAATGCCGTGGCCAAGCCCGGAACACTGCAGACGGTTTCACCGAGCAGACACGTCGCTCGCGGCAGCCAGGTTGGCTCGGAATGTTCTTCAGGGCTCTGCGCTGGGATCGACAGGATAGTCTGCGAATCATCGGCATCAACCGCTTCGATGAGGCCGCCGTGAAGTGAGCGAACATCGGCCGTGGTTGATCCGGAAAGTTCGCTGAGCGCGCTTCCCAAGGTGTTGACCATGGTCGCGAGATTTTCCAGCGCGTTTTCTTTCGGGACCAACTTGTCGTCGATAAATGAGCAAAGATACGCCGCCAGCTCGAGCGCGCACTCATTGACCTCTTGCAAGCCGAGCGCATCACTGGTCGCGGAAATCTGATCGATTTCCTCGCCGAGCAATCGGGCTGCCTGATGATCCCAGCCGGAGCGGGCCAGTGGTTGCCAGCGGCGCACCAGACTCAGGCAGCGCTCACGCAAGGCTTCCCTCGCGGTGGCGTCGGAGAGTCCGAGAGTGGTGGGTGATCCGTTCATTGGAATCATGCAGGCCGCAGCGCTGGAGGTTGAAGAGAAGAGATCGTTGGCAAACCGGCAACTCAGGTTGACTGGATTCAGGCACACTTACGCGGCGAGAATGTCTGATGAGTCACCATTTCGCCGTGCGCTGCAGCACACTTTGCGCGTGCAATCATCACGATTGCTGCTAATCAACTGAGTATCGGAGAACCCCGCATGAGAGGCCATCTGCACACGATTGCGCTGGTTTTGGTGATTTTAACGCTGCTGCTGGATCTGACATTTTGGGGCGCGGTGCCGGATTTGCCGGATGTCGGTGGCGCAATCAAACGTTCGGCGAATTCCGAAGCGGTACTCGCGTCGACCTATATCTTTGCCGGTGGCTATCTCGATTCGGCCATTCCGGCGCTTGGGCATTTCGGCGCGAGTGTCATGAGCGATGCTCTGAGCCCGGCATTTCCGCAGATTGTCGAGCAGCCGAACCTGGCGATGGATCTGATTCTGTCGTCGGATTTCAATGCGGCCCACGGCTGGATAAAGACCCTCTACTGGGCGCCGCCGATTCTGTTCCTTGCCTATCTGCTGCTCTGGTGGCTCAGGCCGAAAGCGGTCAAATTGATCAGGACTCGCTGACCAGTCGGCTGAACTTGACCAGGATCAGCTCGCCACCACCTTCGATGACGACGCGCTCGCGTTGCGCGTTCGTCGAATCGATCAGCAGCGTCTCACCGGCTTCGGCCTCGATGGATTGGGCTTCTGCGCGCGCGGTCGCTGAACCTGAGAAGACGTGAATCAGCCAGCAGGTTTCGAGCTCGGCGAAGACCAGCATGAGGCCGTTGAGCGGGCGCGCGTGGACCGCCGCTGAAACCCGTTCACGCGCGGTCATGACGTTGAAGTCACGCGTCGGTCCGGCCAGCAAGCGGCAGAAAATCGAAGCTTCGCCGCGAAAATGAATTTTCTGAAACCTCTGATCGAGACGGGTCGGTTCGGCATCGCTGATGTCGAGTTCGATTCCCTTGCCGGAAAGCAACAACAGATCCCGATCAATGCCTGGAAATGTGGAAAAAGGTCCGTCAGCTTCAATATCGGCAATGCTGACTCGCCAGTCGAAACCACCGCTCGCATCCGGGTTGGGCCGGGAGGCGATTTCAGTCGTCCAGCCGCCATCGTTTTTCCAGCGTATTCGCTGATAGTCGCGCGCTCGCAGCAGACCAATCACCAGTGGTTGCTCAGTGGGAGCCGTCGGGGCGGTGATAGGTGTAGACCAGGGTGGCGCTGCCGAGAAAATCGATGGTGGTCGATTGGCGTCCACCGAGGCGTCGTGCAACGCGCTCGGATTCGGTGTTTTCGGTTCGGATCAAACTGATCGCGCGCTCGGCGCCAAGATTCTGGAAAGCATGGATCAAAACACTGCGACCGGCTTCTGTGGCGTAGCCGTTGTGGCGGTATTCGGGGCGCAGCATCCAGCCCAGTTCGAGATCGGGCCAGCCCTCCGGATTGTGCAGGCCGACACGGCCAATGAATTCTCCGGTGTCCTTCAGTTCGACGGCCCACATGCCGTAGCCGCGCAACGCCCAGTGGCCGATCAGCATGGCCATCGATCGCCACGCATTCATGCGATCAAGAGGCTGGCCGTCGCCAACATAGCGGGTGCTGGACGCATCGCCAAGCATGGCCGAATAGAGTTCGAAGTGTCGTTCCGACAACGCCGTCAGGCGCAATCGGTCGGTGATCAGTACCGGAATTTCTAACATGATTTTAGTTGCCGATGAGTCCGAGCAACGCCTGCGAGGACATTCTCAAACTCTCTTTCCAGGTAAATCCGACAATGCGTTGACCACTTTCAGCATCACGGAACTCTTCCTCCTGCCCGGGGCCAAGCAGGTGGCGATAATCGACGGTTATTTCACTGCCAGCATCCAGTTTGCTTGCGGCGAATATGAATCCAAGGTGCCAGAGCCCGCAAGGTGCAAACGAGTGATTGACGTAGCACTCATCGGGCCAATCGGCGGAAATCGTGTAGTGATCTTCGAACCAGCGGACGGTCGCCGGCAACATGTCTTTGGCATCGGGCATGGCCTCGATCTGCTCCAGCGTCCAGGTTCGTGGAATCGCATCGGGAGCGACCAGGATATCCCCGGGCTCGACCGACTCATCGATGAATACGCCTTTGCCGGCGCCCGGAATTCTGGACGGCTTGATGTGGTAGCGGGGAAGAATCATGGTCGTACCAGCGAGGGGCACGAAGTTTAGCATGGTCGTTTGGCGCGAGAACCTGACGCAACCATTCGGCTACCCACAGCGCAAGCGACGTCTTCGGACGATAGCAACAAAAAAAGCGGCGCAATCCAGAGGATCGCGCCGCTTTTTTGTGGACTGCTTCTTATTCGTCGGATGCGTTGGCTGTGGAATCTGCCTTGGCCACCTTGCGGCTGGCGCTGGACTTTGTCTTGCCGCCGCCTACCTCAATGACGTCGCGGTTCTTCTCGACGGTTTTTTCGCCGACACCTTTGACCTGGGCAAGGTCGTCAGCGCTGCTGAATGGACCATGCTCGTCGCGATAGGCAACGATGGCTTCGGCCTTGCTTAAGCCGATTCCGTTGAGTCCTTCGGCGAGGGTTTTTGCATCGGCTTTGTTGATATCGACCTGACCGGCAGCAAATGCCGGCAAGGCGAGGGCGAGCGACAATACGACAGTAGCGAGAATGGTCTTGAAGTTCATGGGTGTAGCTCCTTCGGTCTGGTTGGCCGGGTGTACTGTTCCCGGTGTGCAAAGTTTCCACGACGCGGTCAGGCGCAGGGATGGCAATTTGCAGTCTTGGTCTGTAGGTGGGCCATGCAGATTTTTGTAGGATTTTTCCTACGCTCGGCAGCGATGGCGCGGTGCCGATTCGGAAACACCGGCATGGCGCGTTAGAATCGAGGGACTATTCAGCACAAGCGCTTCGCGCGAGGATGACGATGAACATGGACGCAAAGGCAATCGAAGGCTTCGTTGGCGAACTCTGGGATCAGCAGATCGTTCCCCAACTGGTCGATTACATCCGCATTCCGAACAAGTCGCCGATGTTTGACGCGAAGTGGGTCGAGCACGGTTACATGGATCAGGCCGTGACCCTGATGGAAACGTGGGCGCGGGCGCAACCGATCGCCGGCATGCAGATTGAGGTGGTTCGACTGGAAGGTCGCACCCCGCTGATTTTCATCGAGATTCCAGGCCAAGGCGAGGATTGCGTGTTGCTCTACGGGCATCTGGACAAGCAACCGGAAATGACCGGTTGGTCGGATCATCTCGGGCCGTGGAAGCCGGTAATCGAGGGCGACAAATTGTACGGGCGTGGCGGTGCGGATGACGGTTACGCGATCTTCGGGTCGCTGGCCGCAATCATGGCGTTGCAGGCCCAGAAAATCCCGCATTCGCGCTGTGTGGTGATGATCGAGGCCTGTGAGGAATCCGGTAGCTATGATTTGCCTTTCTATGTGGACCATCTGGCTGAGCGCATCGGCAAGCCATCGTTGATCGTCTGTCTCGATTCGGGTTGCGGCAACTACGATCAGATGTGGTTGACGACTTCATTGCGTGGTATGACCGGCGGCAATCTCAGTGTCAGCGTGCTGGAGGAGGGGGTTCATTCGGGTGATGCCTCGGGTGTGGTGCCGTCGAGCTTCCGCATACTTCGCCAGATCCTGTCTCGGCTTGAAGACGAGAACACCGGCGAGATCCGGCCACGCGAGCTGCATTCGGAAATTCCAGCCCAACGCAAGGAACAGGCAAAGCTCAGCGCCGAGGTGCTCGGTGACGACATCTATTCCAAATTTCCGATGCTCGATGGCATGCAGGCGGTTTCACACGATCTGACCGAGCTGGTGCTCAATCGCACCTGGCGTCCGGCGCTCTCGATCACCGGGATTGGCGGATTGCCTGCGCTCGACTCGGCCGGCAACGTGTTGCGGCCTTTTACGGCGGTCAAGATCAGCTTGCGCTTGCCGCCCACCGCAAACGCCGTAAAGAGTGGCGAATTTCTCAAGCAATTGCTTGAAGCTGATCCGCCGTATGGCTCAACCGTGAGTTTCAATCTTGAGAAAGCGGGGAGCGGCTGGAATGCGCCGGCACTGGCCTCTTGGCTGGAGCAATCGGTTGATGAGGCTTCCAAGACCTTTTTTGGCCCGCCTGCCGCCTACATGGGCGAAGGCGGCTCGATTCCTTTCATGGGCATGCTGGGCGAAAAATTTCCGGGCGCGCAATTTCTCATCACCGGTGTGCTCGGGCCACACTCAAATGCGCATGGGCCGAACGAATTTCTGCATATTCCAACCGGCAAACGCGTCACCGCCTGCGTTGCCAAGGTCGTCTCTGATCACTTCAATGCGAGCGAGAAAGGCTTGACCACCGGCGTCGCAGCCACCGACGCGCATACCCACAAGGGTGAGGATGGCTGCTGCAGTTAGTCCGAGCCAGGTCGCGTCATCGTCTACGCGGAATGGCGGCGACTCGGCTATCGAATCAAGGGAATCCGCAAGGCGGCGGTTGCTGGGCAACGCATACGCACACCGCGGCCGCATCGTTTGAGTTGAAGGTCGGTATCGAGGCAGATACGCACTTCTGAAAGCGTGTTCCTTTGACAACTCACCGCGAGCATATCAGCGGTCATGCCGGGATTTGCCTCGATAAAGGCGTCACGCACGTCGTCGGCCGACATTGCGGGAGGTTTTGATGTGGCGGTCAATGCGTGTGGGATGCGGAGGCTCGCAAAAGCCCGATCAGCCAGTTCGAAATAGGCGTCGGGTTCAAGCCCTGAACAGCGACCGTGAGCGCGCCATTCGTGTTTGATCAGCCCACGGCTGGGCATGAAAGGCAAGGCTCTCGCGATGGTTTTCGGATCTGGTTGATCCACGCCCGCACAATCCTGCGGACCGCCGCCGCGATCGTTTTGCGGCCACAATCCATGCAAGATGAAGCCGTAACCACGGCGCCCGCACTGATCACGATCTTGTGGATTCGTCTCGCAATAAGTCGGTGACCAGGAAAGGCTGGCGAGGTAATAGTCGAAGTCGATCGACGAGTCAGACTGCGTCGCGCGCGGTGACGGATGGGCTGGGCCAGAATCGTGTTTCCAGGCCGAATAGACGCTTGCCAGCAGCAGAATGACAATGGCGATCGTGGTTCGAAGGGCGCGTTGCTGGCGCAAATTTTTGGTGTGGCGATGGCGAGAATTGCGGAAAGCTTGCACCAATCCTCGTTGCCATGCATCTCTCTCGACGGATCCCCGAGCCAGGGCGGAGCCGCTATCATGTCGCCTTTGAACCATCACGAACCGCTAGCGCATGTCACGAACCTTCAAGCAACGACGTTCGCCGATTCACGGAAACGGTGTCTTCGCCATCGCCGAGATCCCCGCAGAAACCGAATTGATCGAATACCAGGGACGCCTGTTGACCCACGCTCAGGCCGACCGCCTTTACGATGGCAGCAGCGACACGGGTCACACCTTCTTGTTCACCCTCAACGACCACTACGTGATTGACGCCAACGTTGATGGCAATGTCGCGCGCTGGATCAACCACAGTTGTGCGCCAAATTGTCGAGCGGTCGTGGAAGAGAACCAGGAGGGCAAGCGCAAACAGGATCGTGTGTTGATCGAGACGCTAAGGCAAATCAATCCGGGCGAGGAACTCACGTATGACTACGGCATCAGTCTTGGTGAGCGCCAGACGCCGCGGCTGAAGCGCATCTGGGCATGTCGTTGTGGAGATGCGGCCTGCACCGGCACGATGCTCAAACCAAAACGCAAGCCTTCGAAAAAAGCCGGATCGGTATCAGGCTGATCGGACACTAGCGGTCGTGATTGCAATACGATTTGCAAAGCTTCAGTCTAGCCTTGGGATCCGACCGCAAAGAATTGACAACACCGGATACGGATCGGCTGGTCGCAAACGGGGTAACGACAGCTTGGCTACCGAGAAATATATCAGCGCAATCGGCGTCTCAGATGAAGATGTTGCGCATATTCGCCTTTTGATGCGCAAGTCCGCCAAGGATCTTTCTCATGTGTGGCGTTGGGGGACAGACACGCAAGCGGATCTACTGATTGTCGATGCCTCGAATTTTGCTGGCCAGATGGCGCGCTCTAGAGCGAAAGTCACTGGAATGCGTGTGGCCCTGGTTTGCGATGCTGAGGAATCCACCGACGGCGACCCTGCGTTTGTTCGGCCGTTCAAGACGGATGAAGTGCTCAGGATTCTCAATCTTGCCACCGATACGGCGGAGACCCTGAGCTCTCCGGCTCGTGCTGAAGATGACTACTATCAATCGCAGACACGCTCGTTCGGAGCTGATGCCGATCTGGGCGAGCTGCTGATGGGCGATGATGAACCAACGCATTGGCCTGTGGATTCCAACGTTGCACCGGGGCTGGACGAGTTGTTTCGCGACAATCCACTCGCCGATCTGAAGATGCAGCTCGACAAGAAGACGTTCGATAAAAACGCCGACGTTGAGGGTTCCGGGGAGCAGACTCAGCGCGGCGCAATGCGCTCAGACCGTGAGCGCGAAACCCAGGGGGTTCCCCTGAATGCGGCGTCAGCTGCGCGTACGCCCACGCGCAAGCAGAATATCGAAGATTTAAATTTGCATGGATTGCGTGCATTCCTCGAAGGCGATCTGATCGCAAGCCCGGTGCAGATTGCCTGGACGAATGCCGGGGTGCTCACCCTGGATCCGAAGAATCAGGTTTTTCATTGTGCCAAGAGTTTGCCAAAGCTTGAAGTCTATTCACGTGAATCGATGCGGCGCAGCGACTGGCGCGTGTTGAGCACGGCCGAACTGCACACGATTCGTGAGTCGCAAGATGCGCAGCCTTACTCAAAGCTGATCTGGCTCGATGTGCTGTTGCATGCGAACGGTCAGTTGGCTTCGAACCTTGATCCGGGCGGAACTTTCGAACTCAGCCGCTGGCACAATCTGGTTCGCGATTATCCCAACATCGCGCGCATTACTGCGGCACTGATGCAGCCGGCGCGTCTGCACCAAGTGGCAGCAGCGAGTGGTTGCGAAATGTCTCTGGTGTTCGATGTGGTTTCCGCCTACGACGCGATTGGCTGGCTTAAATGGACGCCGCGTCGTTCGCGGCATGAGGATCCAAGCGATTCAAAGAAATCGTTTCTCAGTCGGCTGCGTAATCCGTTCGCGAAATCCTGATCGCCTGCTGGCTTGAGCAGCGTTGCTGCTGTCAGTGACTCCCTCGATTCCAATCGTTGCTGATTATTCGCGCGAATGGCTGAAGGTGGCGAGACTTGGTTATCGTCTGCATGGGCTTTTCATGCAGCAGGATTGCCGCAAGACCGAATGCTCTTAACGAGGGTTTAGCGTCGGCTGCGTATGCTGCGCGGGCACCGTAGTCCGCCGAGCCTGCCTCTTCAATGTCGAAATCGTCTGTTGCGCCATCAACGGCATTCCTGCCTGACGACGATGAGTCGGCGCGTCTTCGCAGTGCGTACGCAGGCAACCTGCTTAAACGCAACCAGCTTTGGCGTCGATCGGCACTCCAGCGCAGGTTGGTTCATGGGCTGATTGCCATTGCCATTCTGACCAACCTGATCTGGCTCATCGGCCTTGATCAGGTCATGGCGCCGTTGATCGATGTTTCGGCCGATCGGCGACCCATCGAGGTCACTATCATTTCGCCCCCTGAGGTGTTCGAGATCCCCGCCGAACCCGAGCCGGAACCAGTGCCCGTCGAGTTTAAAAAACGACCGTCGAAAATACGGATCCAGCCACCCGTAGCAATCTCGACGCCGCCGCCTCTCAATTCGCAGACAAGCTCGCAGACTCAAGCCAGGATCGGCACCGCCGGTCAACCGGAACTCAACTTGTTCAACGCGGATGGATCGCTGCGTATGCCAAAGACGACCATTCGAATTGGTCCGAAAAAAATCGATAATCCGCAGGAAGCGGCCAAGGCGCAGTGGGCCGAGATTCAAAGTCGTGGCGAGAATCCGCTGGATTGCAAAAAGACGCGTTTCGCCAACGCGTTTCGTCGCGATGAATCACTCGGCGACAAGGTTTCTCGAAAGTATCTGAGTTGGATCGGCCTCGCCGATGGTGCTGTCATCGCAGAACGTGCCGCGGCCAAGCAACGTCGCGCGAATGACGGCTGTGATCCGGCCGACTGAACGAACCCCGGTCGCTTCACAACATGCGAGACAATTCCGGCAGCAGTGGCAGTTTGCGAATGCGCACGGTCGTGGTCGCGAAAATTGCGTTGGCCAGGGCCGGGGCGACGCTGGCAATGCCCATCTCTCCGCCACCAACGGGATCGCGCTTTGATTCGACGATATGCACCTCGACCTTGTGCGGCGCATCGGCCATCTTGAGCAACGGATAGTCGGGGAAGTTTTTTTCCTGCACCTGACCACCACGCACGCTGATCTTGAGATTCAGCGCGGTTGAAATGCCATCAATCGTGCCTCCCATGATCTGCGCTTCGAGACCCAGCGGGTTGATCACGCGGCCGACATCGACCACACAAATGGCACGATGGATCTTGAGCTTTTCGCGCTGCATCGATATTTCGAACGCATGCGCGCTATAGCCGCCAAAGGTGAAATGGCAAGCGATTCCGATGCCACGCCCGTTGCTGCGGCGCTCGCTCCAACGAATCTTCTCGGCGCACAGCTTCAATACGTTGGCCATGCGTCCGGTGTCGAAAACCGGACCACCATGTCCGCTGTAAGGGATTTCGCGCGGCTCGCCGAGCATTTCCAGACGCAACTCCACGGCATCGCGGCGTACCTCATAGGCAATCTCGTCGAGGAAACTCTGCACGGCAAATGCGTGGAAGGTATGCAACGGTGCGCGCCACCAGCCGCGCGGCATGCCGGATTCAATCGGGTAGTACGTTTTCTCCAGGTTATCGATCAGACCCGCAGGAAAATCATCGGGCTCCAGTGTTCCTTTCCACAATGGATCATCCTGCATGCCTGGAGTGCGCCAGGTGCGCGAGGTCGCCGCACATTGATGCGACCAGCCAGCGACACGATTTTTTCGATCCAGCGTCGCGGCCATCGCGTGGACGCCAAAGGGGCGATAGAAATCATGCGCGAAATCGTCTTCGCGCATCCACATCAGCTTGATCGGCTTGTCGGCCTTTTGCGCAATCAGAACGGCTTCAGCGACAAAATCGTTCTGCAAACGACGGCCGAAACCGCCGCCCGAACGTGGCAAGCGGATTTCGATCTTGTCGCGAGCGAGACCGGTCAGCTTGCTGATGATGCGCGACGCACCATCAGGATTTTGCATCGAGGCGATCAGCAAGGCGCCATCCTTGCGAATCTCGATCAATGCACCGGGTGGCTCCATCGTCGCATGTGCGAGAAAGGGAACTTCGTAGCGCGCGCTGAGCGTGTGCCGTGCCTGTTTGCGCGAGGCCTCGAGGTCGCCATCGTGGCGAACGTCGATGCCGTCACTGGCGCTATCGAGCAGGGCATTGGCGCGAGCGGAGAGTGCGCTACTCGATTCATCTTTCCACGGCCCCTGTTTCCAGATCGGTTTGAGCGCCCTGCGTCCTTGAATTGCGGCCCAGGTGGTGTCCGCCAACACGGCAATACCGGTTGCCAGCGGGCCGTCGAAATTTTCGTCGGTTTTGGGCCCCTCAATGATGACGATGTCACGCACACCGGAAACTTTGCGCGCCTCGCTGTCGTCGAGGCTTTCCAGCGTGCCGTCAAGAAAAGGGCAGCGCAGCATCACGGCGACCAAAGAGCCGCTCAAATATTCGTCGATACCGTAGCGGGTTTGGCCAGTGACGATACTGCGACCATCGGCGGTGCGGATTGGCTGCCCGACCAGTTTGAAAGACTCTGGATCACGCGTGGGAATCGGCGATTTTGGAAGTTGGCGTGCCGCCGCCGTGCGCGCCAAAGCACCGTAGCTGAGTTTGCGTCCGTCGGGATTGACGACGTGCCCTGCTTCGGTTTGCAAGCTGTCGGCCTTGACTGACCAAGCGTCCGCCGCAGCCTGAACAAGTAGCCAGCGGGCCGCGGCTCCCGCTTCGCGCAAGTCTTTCCATGCGGTCGGTATGCTGGTGCTGCCTCCGGCGAACTGGCTGCCATAGCGGTTTCCAGGCTTGCCGTTGACCTCCTCATAGCCGTAAGGCAATTGGATCACGCGTACGTTTGACCACTGCACATCGAGTTCCTCGGCGATCAGCATCGGCAACGAGGTAATCACTCCTTGGCCGATCTCGCAGCCCCGCGCACCGATGACAATACGATTGTCGCGCTCGATCATGACAAAGGCCGTCAATCGGACGAGATCGTCACCGAGCAATTCAGCCGGCAACGAATCGGCGTCGGCGTCGGGACCAAAGCCGACCAGCAACGCGCCGCTGGCGGTGAGACCAAATTTGAGAAATCGGCGGCGGGTCAGCGAAGTGGGTTCAGTCACGAGGATTTTCCTTCGCTCAGCACGGCAGCGCGAAGAATCGCATTGCGAATGCGCGGGTAGGTGCCGCAGCGACATAGATTGCCGATGCTGGCGATATCCTTGTCCGAGGGTTTGTTTTTGCGGGAAAGAAGATCGACGGCGGCCATGATCTGACCCGCCTGGCAATAGCCGCATTGAGCGACATCATTCTCGATCCAGGCTTGCTGCACGGGGTGCAGTTTTTCTGTCTCGAGTCCTTCGATGGTGGTAATCGATTTCCCCGACAAGGCTTGCACCGGCGTCAGGCAGGAGCGCGTGGCCTTGCCATCGACCAGCACGGTGCAGGCACCGCAGGCGCCGATACCACAGCCGTACTTGGTGCCGGTCAGGCGCAGCACATCGCGCAAATACCAGAGCAACGGCATTTCCGGATCGCCATCCGGGAAATAGGGTTTGCCATTGATGGTGAACTGCGCTTCTTGCGCAGGCGTGGTGGCTTGCGAATCGCCTGCTTTCGGGGCTTTCGCCTTCTCGTTTTGCATGAGTGACCTATCCATCCGTTGCGACAACTAGTGGCCGTACCCGGCTGATTGTCTCATCGGGATGCATGGCTGCACAGACAAGCCAACCGCAATCACGCTATTCGCAGGCTGCGCGCACGGCCTTGGGCAGTGGCACTGATTTTCCGCTGGCTGGATTGATCCAGACCATGACGACGCTGGCATCGCTGTAGAGTTTTGTGCCGTCGGCGGACGTGATGCGATGGGCGAGAGTCAGCGAACTGTTGCCCAATTTCTCGCAAGTCACATCGACCAGGAGTTCCGCCGGCCATTCGATCTGATCACGAAAATTGACCTGGGATGCGGCAAGCACCGGGCTGAAGTCAGCGGTTTTCCACTCACCCTCAATGCTGGCCAGCCAGACCAGTCGTGCCTCCTCCAGGTAAGTGAGGAAGGTTGCGTTATTGACATGGTTATAAGCATCGAGATCGCGCCAGCGCACCGCGATTGGCACACGGGCTAACACGCGCGGTGTTGGATTATTCATGCGGCTTTCTTCTTTTTCGTCGCCGACAGCACGGGAGCGAGGAAGCGCCCCGTATGCGATTTCTTGACCTTGACGATCTGCTCGGGCGTACCACTGGCGAGAATGGTGCCACCGCCACCGCCACCTTCGGGACCAAGGTCGATAACCCAATCGGCGGTTTTGATCACATCGAGGTTGTGCTCGATGACGACGACCGTGTTGCCATCATCGGCCAGACGTTGGAGGACTTTCAGCAACTGCTCGATATCGTGGAAATGCAGTCCTGTGGTCGGCTCATCAAGGATGTAAAGCGTGCGACCGGTATCGCGTTTGCTCAACTCGCGAGAGAGCTTGACGCGCTGCGCCTCGCCACCCGAGAGGGTGGTCGCGCTTTGCCCGAGCTTGATGTAGCCGAGGCCGACATCCATCAAGGTGTCGAGTTTTCGCGCGAGCACAGGCACCGGCTTGAACAATGTCTGTGCATCTTCCACCGTCATGTCCAGCACATCTGAGATGGTATGACCCTTGTAGGTAATCTCAAGCGTCTCGCGGTTGTAGCGCTTGCCGTGACAGACATCGCAGGTGACATAAACATCGGGCAGAAAGTGCATCTCGACCTTGATCAAGCCATCGCCCTGACACGCTTCGCAGCGACCGCCTTTGACATTGAAACTGAAACGCCCCGGGCCGTAACCGCGCGCTCGCGATTCCGGAATCTGCGCGAATAGATCGCGCAGAGGAGTGAATAGCCCGGTATAGGTCGCAGGATTCGAACGCGGCGTGCGTCCAATCGGTGACTGGTTGATCTCGACGACCTTGTCGAACAAATCCAGCCCTTCGATGGCCTTGAACGGCGCAGGTTTGTCGCTGGCGCCGTTCAATTCGAACGCCGTTTGCCGATACAAGGTGTCGTTGATCAGCGTCGACTTGCCTGAGCCTGATACGCCGGTGACGCAGGTCATCAGACCAGCCGGAATCTCAACATCGACATTTTTCAGATTGTTGCCGCTGGCGCCGATGATGCGCAGTACGCGCTCTGGGTCGGCGACTCGACGCTGCTTCGGTACGGCGATGCCGCGTTTTCCCGAAAGATACTGGCCGGTTAGCGATTCGGGCGCCTTCAGAATGTCCTTGAGCTTGCCCTCGGCAACGATGCGCCCACCATGCACGCCGGCACCGGGGCCGATATCCACCACATGATCGGCCGCACGGATCGCATCCTCATCATGCTCAACCACGATCACCGTATTGCCGAGATCGCGCAGGCGGACGAGGGTGCCTAGCAGGCGCTCGTTGTCGCGCTGATGCAGACCGATCGAGGGTTCATCGAGCACATACATGACACCGACCAGACCGGCACCGATCTGGCTGGCCAAACGGATGCGCTGCGCCTCGCCGCCCGAGAGCGAATCGGCTTGGCGATCAAGAGTCAGATAATTGAGTCCGACATCGACAAGAAAGTGCAGGCGCTCACGAATTTCCTTGACGATCTTGACGGCGATCTCGCCACGCCAACCGGGTAAGGTCAGCGTATTGAAATGCTCGAGCGTCTGGTCGATCGGCAGCGCACTGATCGCAGGCAGATTGGTATCGGCGACATACACATGCCGCGCCGAGCGGTTCAGGCGCTGACCATCGCATTCCGGACACGCGCGTGGGCTGATGAACTTGGCGATCTCTTCGCGCACGGTCGGTGATTCGGTTTCCTTGTAGCGTCGTTCAAGGTTCGGAATGATGCCCTCGAACTTGTGCTTGCGGGTGACCTTGCCGCCGTTCTCCATAACGTAATTGAATGCGATCTGCTCGGAGCCTGAGCCGTAAAGCACGCGCTCGCGGATCTTCGCCGGCAGCGCGTTCCACGGTGTGTCAACATCGAAGCCGTAATGCTTTGCCAGCGACAGGATCATTTGAAAGTAATACATGTTGCGCCGATCCCAGCCGCGCACGGCACCGGCAGACAATCCGCGATCGGCATGCACAACGACACGCTCGGGATCGAAGAACTGGCTGATACCGAGACCGTCGCAAGTCGGGCAGGCGCCGACCGGCGAGTTGAACGAGAACAGGCGCGGTTCGAGTTCGGGCAGGGCGTAATCGCAGATCGGGCACGAGTAGCGCGATGAGAATGTCGTCATCGGTGCGCTGTCATCATCCATGTCGACGAGCAGGGCAATGCCGTCACCCAGACGCAACGCCGTTTCAAACGATTCAGCCAAACGCTGCTTGATATCCGCTTTGGCGCGGAAGCGATCGATCACCGCTTCAATCGTGTGTTTCTGGCGCAGGGCAAGCGTCGGCACGTCATCGAGCTCATAGGCAACGCCATTGACGCGGACACGGATGAAGCCTTGCGCACGCAACTGATCGAATACCTGCACATGCTCACCCTTGCGCTCGCGCACGACTGGCGCAAGCAACATGTAGCGCTTCTTTGGGTCGAGCGCGAGCGCGGCATCGGTCATCTGGCTGACCGTCTGCGCTTCGAGCGCTTCGCCATGATCGGGACAACGCGGCATGCCGACCCGCGCGTACAGCAATCGCAGGTAGTCATAAATCTCGGTGATGGTGCCGACCGTCGAACGCGGATTGTGCGACGTCGATTTCTGTTCAATCGAGATCGCCGGTGAAAGCCCTTCGATGTGATCGACATCGGGTTTTTCCATGACCGATAGAAACTGTCGCGCATACGCCGATAGTGATTCGACATAGCGGCGCTGACCTTCGGCGTAGATCGTGTCGAACGCGAGTGAGGATTTACCCGAGCCGGACAGCCCTGTGATCACGATCAAACTGTCACGCGGCAGATCGATATCGATGTTCTTGAGATTGTGGGTGCGGGCACCGCGAATACGGATCATGTCCATGCGCAGGATCAGGCTCGATACAAGAAGGGAGCGGAACCGGCCACTGTAGCGCCTCACCGCGAGCTATCGAGGTGGTGGCAGGAGCTCGATGTTCAAGGTCAGTTCGACTGATTTTCCTGGCTGAATAGCGGCCGAGTTCGTTCAGGAAGCTGATTCAACCCGATCGCTTGACGCTCAGCGGTCAACCCCGGATGCTCGCTGGCGGCACGATTGGTTCAATCCAGTCTTGTTGCCGCCATGCTCTTTGCAGGATCCGCCATTGCTTATGCGCAAGGTCTGCTTTCTCGCCGCCGCGATCGCTGCGGCATTTTCGACGGGCCACGGCGCCAGAGCCGCCTCGATCGTTATGCCTTCGGGCGTGCCTATTCCCGCCGGCTACCGTCCGCTCGCAGACTATGGTTCATGGCAATTGCTTGAGGGGGATGCGAGTAGCTTGCCGCCGAATTCGCGCGTACTTCGTGACAGTCACCTGCTCAAGTTCGATCGCTTGCGCATCGATACGCGTCTGCCAACGATCATCGCGCCCGCCGGATTTTCACTGAAATCAAGTGATGCGCCTGCGTTGCAGATCATCCAGTTCGTCGGACCCATCAAGGATATTTGGCTAGACCAGGTGCGTGCGTCGGGTGGCGTGCCGATCCAGTACATCGACAGCGATGGCTTTCTGCTCTGGGCTGATGCGCCTGCGCGATCGAAACTGGATGCGATGGCCAGCGACGCGCGAGTTCTGCAGTTCAGCAAGCCGCTGCCGGGATTCCTCAAACTCGGCAACCATCTTTTCGATCGATTGCAACGCGGTGCCGCCGGAAGCGACAAGGTATCCATCATCGTTCAGCGTTTTCGCCACGATGGCGATGCCGGACGCGAGCGGTTTTCGGCGCTAGGGCTCAAGCCGATCGACGACTGGACGCCGCAGCTCGCCTACGAAATTGCGCGCTTTGAGGTGAGTACAGAGCAGATTCGCGCACTCATCGATCTGCCCGATGTGTTCTGGGTTGGCGAATACAGCGCGCCGACCCTTAACGATGAAGTCCAGGCGCAGATTCTGCGCGGTGATTTCAACGCGAACCAGTCAGCGCCGCAGGAGCCTGGCTATTTGCCGTGGTTGCAGCGCTTGGGTTTCCCCGATGATCCGGGGGCCTATCCCATCCTCGATATCACCGATTCGGGCATTGGCGATCGCACGATACAGACCGGTGACCCGACCCTGCATCGCTTGGGCGACAGTGCCAATCCAACACGCATGGTCTACAACCAGACCTGCACGATCGACGACGGTGATGTCGATGGCCACGGTCATATCAATGCAAATATCGCACTCGGCTACGATGTGCGCGAGAACGCCTCGACGCCCGGCGCACGTTTCCCGGGCGAGTACCAGCGCGGTCAGGGGATCAATCCGTTTGGACGTCTCGGTGGAACCCGCGTGTTTGCACCGTTTTTCGATCAGGCGGCTTGTGGCGGCACCGATGCGGGAGTCATCGCGGCGAGCTACGCGGCTGGAGCCCGGATTTCCTCAAACTCCTGGGGCTGCGCATCGTGTGCGGGACAATACAATGTCGCCTCCCAGGCCTACGATATCGGTACGCGCGATGCCGACCCGGATGCCGCGGGCAATCAACAACTGATCACCGTTTTTTCGGCCGGCAATACCGGGCCGAGTGCGAGCAGCATCGGCTCTCCGGGCAACGGCAAGAACATGATCACCGTGGGCGC
>JBBSVJ010000049.1:0-18002 GCA_038233665.1 Lysobacterales bacterium | reverse complement strand
CGGCACCATCATCGACAACAAGGTGATTTCCTGGCCGCCGTGCATGGTCGCGGTCGATGTGAATACGCCGGCCGGTTTGCCGACCAGCGTTCCGGAGGCCCACTCCGCCGCCGTCGAATCGATGAAGTGCTTGAGCGGTGCGGCCATGTTGCCGAAGCGGGTCGGGCTGCCAAGCACGAGGCCCGCACATTGCTTGAGATCATCGCGGCTGACATATGGCGCTCCGTCTTCCGGGACCGGTGGTTGGGTCTGTTCGGTCACCGGCGCGACTGGCGGCACGCAGCGCAAGCGTGCGCTCATTCCGGGCACTTCTTCGATTCCGCGTGCGACCAGGCGCGCAAGTTGCGCCACCTTGCCGTTGCGACTGTAGTAGAGAACCAATACGTCAGCCATCAGGATCCTGTTGTTGTGTCTGGATTATTCATCAAACCTTTCGATGATCGCGTAACCCGCTGGATCAACGCGACTTGTTTTGATTGATGTGATCGTGGCATCTGTCACCAAATATGCGAAAAAGGCGCGTGGATTTGAGGCGCAAGCACAGGCGAGTGTCGTTCATCGGGTTTTCGCGCCTCCGCGTTTCGAGTTTGCCGATTGGCCACGTTGCGTCATTAGGCTAGTCTGCGCGGATGAGGCAGATTTTCATCAAGTCTAGCGTGAGTCGAGAGCGAAGCCTCGCCTTTCTCGAATTCACCTGGTATCGCTTTGTGGAAGATCGTTGCCTGCAGACGGCTGGTGCGTTGGCGTTCACGACGCTATTCGCTTTGGTTCCGTTGACTGCCGCGATTCTTGGCGTGCTCGCGGCGTTCCCGGTATTCGAGGAATGGCGCATCAAGTTGACCAGCTGGGCTTTCAACAATTTCGTCCCAGCCGCCGGCGATGTGATTCAGCTCTACCTGACAGAATTCGCGGCCAACGCGAGCAAGGCGACGGCGATTGGTGTTCTCGTGCTGATCTTCAGCGCGATCTCCTTGATGATGAGCATTGAGGATGCGTTCAACCGAATCTGGCGGGTCAAGAACAATCGCCGACCGGCCTCGCGCTTCGTCATCTATTGGACCGCCTTGAGTCTCGGCCCGATGTTGCTCCTGGCGATGCTTGCGATCAGTTCGTATCTGGTCGCCCTGCCTTTCATCGATGCCGCGGCAACGCAGTGGTCGCTCAAGGAGCGCGTCTTGTCAGCCTTGCCCTTCCTGATCGTCTGGATTGCCTTGAGTACCGGCTATACGGTCATTCCGAACCGTACCGTGCGCTTTCGTGATGCGGCGATCGGGGGTCTGATCGCAGCGATCTTGTTCGAGTCTGCAAAGCACGGCTTCGCCTGGTACGCGAGCGACATGGCCAACTATCAGCGCATCTACGGCGCACTCTCTATCGTGCCGATTTTCTTTCTGTGGATGTATCTGTCGTGGATCATCGTCTTGTTTGGTGCGTCGATCACGGCGTCGCTATCGGCCTTCGATTACCGGCATGCTGAAGACCGTATTTCCGCGGACCAGGAACTCACGGGATTGCTTCGAGTGATCGGCGAGTTGGTCGCGGCGCATCGCGAGGGTCGCGGACTGCACAGCGAACAGATGCTGCAGCGCGAACCCTATCTGACCGACGACTTGCTACAACGCTATCTTGGCGATCTCAGCGAGCTGGCGGTGATTCGTCGAACGGATGCGGGTGAATGGATCCTTGCGCGTGACCTCGCCGGAATCAGCCTGCTCGACCTGTATCGCGAAAGCGCTTACCGTCTTCCGATCGGCAATCAATTGCTGCCGGGCGATAGCCTTACCGAAGCCGGTGGAAGCCCATTGCAGGCGCTGTCAGCGACGCTGCGCGAGAAGCTTGATGTGCCACTGGCATCGCTCGTTCCAGTTCCGTCAGATGAAAATATCGAATCCGTTTCCGCCAACTTGGAAAGCCCCTCATGAATGCTCGAATAAGCCTCCTGCTCGGGGTTTTGATCGCACTGCTGTCGACCGGCGTGTTGGCCGAAACAGCCAAGCAACCCGAACTCAAGATTGAAACCATTGATGGCAAGACATTTGATCTTGCCAGTCATCGCGGGCAGTGGGTGATCATCAACTTCTGGGCGACGTGGTGCGCCCCATGCATCGCCGAAATGCCCGAATTATCGGCGTTCATCAAGGCGCGCAAGGATGTTGACGGAATCGGTCTCGCGTTTGAGGATACCGATCGCCAGGAGATTCTCGATTTCCTCAAGAAAAACCCGGTCGACTACCCGGTCGCCCAAGTGGATGTCGACGCGCCGCCAGCGGATTTTGATGTGCCGCGTGGGCTGCCGACAACCTACCTGATCGCGCCGGATGGCCGCGTTGCCAAGCAGTTTCTTGGGCCGGTGAAGGACAAGGATCTGGAACTGGCCATCGCCGCGGCTGATCCCGCCAAGAAGCCCTGAGAAGCCTGATGCCTGGCGCCATCTTCCATGTCTCGGGTCATGTTCAAGGTGTCTCGTTCCGTGCCGGGACGCGTGCGCAGGCGTTGCGTCTTCGCATCAATGGTCATGCGCGAAACTTGCGTGATGGACGAGTCGAAATCATCGCCCAGGGAGATGCTGCGGCACTCGCCGAGTTGGAACAATGGCTACAGCGCGGCCCGCTGGGAGCCCGAGTTGATGAAGTGCTGCGAGAGGTATTTCATGATTCCGTTCCGCGCGGCTTTCTTACACGTTGAAGTTTAAACAACGCTGAGCAAGTGGCGAAATGATTGAGATGCCTGTCTTCGCCGGCATAAGGCATCGCTTGACCCGCGTGCCATGCCGCCAACGCTCGTCGCGATAGAGAAGCGTGTCTCGTTTCGGTGCATCGATTGCTGAGGAAAAGTCGTTCCCATTACTTTCGACCGTCGCGCCTGGCGACGTTGTCGCTAAAGTCAGAGGGCTTGGCATATCGACGTCTGCAAGGAAGCGATGATGCCTGCGTCATTGCGGCTCTTCACTTGCTGTGCCTATTCGAATTCCCATCTAGGATTTGCCATGCGTCGTTGTTTGTTTGTCGCCATCGCCTTGGCGATGTGCAGTGCTCCTGTTATCGTCTCGGCCGCAGCCAACCCAGCGGCGGGGACCGAGCGGGCTATCACCACCCAGTTGCCGCGCAATGTGCGCCCCTCGCATTACACGATTGCCGTAACGCCACACGCTTCATCGTTGAGCTTCGATGGCAATGTCGTCATTACGCTCGAGGTTCTGGCGGCAACCGATCGCATCGTGCTGAATGCCGTCGACATGACATTTTCGTCTGCCAAGATCCGCTCGACACGCAACAAGCGTGGCTATCCCGCACCAAAAGTGGTCGTCGACAAGTCCGCGCAGACCGCGAGTTTCATCTTCCCCGACACGCTCGCCGTTGGCAGCTATTTGTTGACGTTGGACTACGCCGGCAAGATCGGCACCCAAGCCAATGGCCTGTTCGCCATCGACTACGTGACGGCGGCCGGCGAGAAGCGCGCTTTGTACACACAGTTCGAAAACTCCGACGCGCGCAAATTCATTCCGAGTTGGGATGAGCCGAACTACAAGGCGACCTTCGACCTGACAGCGATCGTTCCGAATGCACAGATGGCAGTCAGCAACATGCCGATCAAGGAGAAATCGGCTGTTGGCGAGGACATGACACGGGTGAGCTTTGCGACCTCGCCAAAGATGTCGACGTATCTGCTGTTCTTCGGACTTGGCGATTTTGATCGCGACACGGCCAAATCCGATGGTGTCGAGTTTGGCGTCATCACGCAGAAGGGATTGACGTCGCAAGCGCGATTCGCACTCGAATCCTCGCAGGCGGTTATCCACGAGTACAACGATTATTTCGGCGTGCCATATCCCTTGCCCAAGCTCGACAACATTGCCTCGCCAGGGCGCAGTCAGTTCTTTGGTGCGATGGAAAACTGGGGCGCCATTTTCACTTTTGAGCGCGGTTTGCTACTCGATCCGACACTCTCCACCGAGTATGACAAGCAGCGAATTTTCGGCACAGCCGCGCACGAAATCGCCCATCAGTGGTTCGGCGATCTGGTTACCATGCAATGGTGGGATGATCTTTGGCTCAACGAGGGATTCGCAAGCTGGATGGCCAGCCGAATCACCCATGAATTGCACCCGGAATGGAAATCGGAATTGAACGCCGTCGGCTCGCGCGAGTACGCGATGTCGGTCGATGCGGTTGCCAGCACCCATCCGGTGGTGCAGAAAATCGAAACCGTCGAGCAGGCCAGTCAGGCTTTCGATTCGATTACCTATTCGAAAGGATCGGCAGTCATCAACATGCTTGAAAACCATGTCGGCGCCGATGTCTGGCGCGATGGCGTGCGTCGCTACATGAAGAAGCATGCGTATTCGAACACGCGCTCGGACGATCTATGGGAGGCCATCGGTGCCGCAGCAAGCCAGCCGATCACGGCGATCGCGCATGATTTCACCCTGCAACCCGGGGTGCCGATGATCTCGCTGGACCAAGTGACCTGTAAAAACGGCAAGACCACGATTCGTTTGAGTCAAGGTGAGTTCACCAAGGATCGACCCGACAAGAAGTCCTTGCGTTGGCGAGTCCCGGTGATTGCCCGCACCCTCGGCAATGAGCCCGCGCGTGCGGTCATCGAGGGCGGCAAGGGATCCATGCAGTTAGCTGGTTGTGGGACGGTGCTGCTCAACGCAGGACAAAGCGGCTACTACCGTTCGCGCTATTCAGACAAATCCTTCGCAGCGATTCGTGATGGGTTCGATCAGTTGAAGCCGATTGATCAGCTGGGAATCATCGGCAATACCTCGGCGCTGGGCATGGCTGGCTTGCAAAGCGCTGCAGACATCCTCGAACTGATCCAGGCAACTCCACTGGATGGTGATGTGAAAGTTTGGGGAAACATCGCCGATCAACTGCAGACCATTGACGGCCTGTACAAGGGCGACCAGGCTCGGCAGGAGAGGTTTCGCCATTTCGCCCTCGGTGCACTGCAGCCACTGTTGAAGAAATTTGGCTGGGAAGCGAAAGCCGGTGAGAGCGAGCCCGATGCGATCTTCAGGGCCAGCCTGATTGGCGTGCTGGCAAAACTGGGTGATAGCGACGTCATCCGCGAGTCGCGCCGACGTTACGCCGCCCGAAAGAACGACCCGAAAGCCATGCCGCCTGCCTTGTACAAGACCATTCTGGGTATCGTCGCCGAGCATGCGGACAAGCGCATCTGGGAGCAGATGCGCGCCGAGGCCAAATCTGAAAATCGCGCGATGATCAAGGATGAACTTTATTTGATGCTCGCCTCCAGCGAAGACAAAGCGCTTGCGCAACGCGCGCTCGATATGAGCCTGACCGATGAGCCGGGTGCAACCAACAGTGCTGGCATGATCAGCTCGGTCAGCGCACAACATCCTGACCTCGCGTTCGACTTTGCCCTGGCGCACCGGGGAAAAGTGGAATCATTCGTCGATACAACGTCTAGCAGCCGCTACTATCCAAAACTGGCCAGCCAGTCGTTGGATCCGGCGATGACCGCCAAGCTCAACCGCTATGCAGATGCCCATGTTGCCAAAAGTTCACGCCGCGCAACCGAAACGGCGACCGACAACATCAGCTACAGAATCGGCATCCGTGACAAACGTCTGCCAGAAATCGACGCGTGGTTGAAGAAGCAAGATCACTGATCGAGAGGCAAGATCGATAAAAAAAGCCCCGCGATGCGGGGCTTTTTTCTGTTCTGCAAACCTCAGGCTTGCGCTTCATCCTTGTACGCGTCGATCGGGATGCACGCACACATGATGTTCTTGTCGCCGTAGACGTTGTCGACTCGGGCCACCGGCGGCCAGTACTTTTGCTGTCTGAGTACGGCCAGTGGAAATGCCGCGAGTTCGCGCGGATACGCGTGCGTCCATTCACTGCCAGCCACCATCGTGGCGGTATGCGGTGCATGCTTGAGCGGATTGTCTTCGCGGTCGAGCTTGCCATCCTCGATAGCGCGGATTTCATCACGGATCTGAATCATCGCGTCGATGAAACGATCGAGTTCATGCAGGGATTCGCTCTCGGTCGGCTCGACCATCAACGTGCCGGAGACCGGAAAACTCAAGGTTGGTGCGTGAAAGCCGAAATCGATCAATCGCTTGGCGACGTCTTCCGCACCAATGCCGGTGGCATCCTTGAGCGGGCGCAGATCGAGTATGCATTCGTGGGCAACGAGTCCGTTGCGACCGGTGTACAAGGTCGCGTAATGCGGCTCCAGGCGTTTGGAGACGTAATTGGCGTTGAGCAAGGCGACCTGGCTTGCCTTGCGCAATCCACCCGTACCCATAAGGGTGATGTACATCCACGAGATCGGCAGGATGCTGGCGCTGCCAAAGCTTGCGGCGGAAACCATGCCGACATCACCGTCGCCGCCCATCACGCGCGGCAGAAACGGAGCGAGATGCGATTTCACCGCACACGGTCCGACACCGGGGCCGCCGCCGCCGTGTGGGATGCAGAAAGTCTTGTGCAGGTTCAAGTGGGAAACATCCGAGCCCCACTTGCCCGGTTTGGCCACGCCCACGAGCGCATTGAGATTGGCGCCATCGGTATAGACCTGGCCGCCATGCTGATGCACGGCCTCACAGATCGCGACGACATCTTCCTCGAACACGCCATGCGTGGACGGATAGGTAATCATCAATGCGGCGAGTCGATCCGAATACTTCTGCGCTTTCTCTCGAATGTCATCGACATCGACATTGCCATCTTTGTCGCAGCGCGTGACGACAACCGTCATGCCGCACATCTGCGCCGAGGCAGGATTGGTGCCATGAGCCGATTCGGGAATCAGACAGACATCACGATGACCCTCACCGCGAGAGCGGTGATACGCGCGAATCGCCAGCAAGCCGGCGAATTCACCTTGTGCACCTGAGTTCGGTTGCAGGCTGACTGCGTCATAGCCGGTGATCTCGACCAGCATGGCCTCCAGTTCGTCAATCAATTGTGTGTAGCCGCTGGCTTGTTCGGCTGGAACGAGCGGATGGATGTTGGCGAACTCGGGCCAGGTCACCGGGATCATCTCGGCGGTGGCGTTCAATTTCATCGTGCACGAACCCAGCGGAATCATCGTGCGATCCATGGCCAGATCCTTGTCGGCCAGTGCGCGCATGTAGCGCAGCAACTCGTGCTCGCTGTGATGGGTATTGAAAACCGGATGCTGAAGGAAAGGCAGTTCGCGTAGCAAGCCGGCAGGCAGAGCTACTTCGGCTTCACGATCGAGGTCATCGATGGTCGCTATCGGCGTGCTGCCTCCGGCGACACTCGCGTCTCCCTGTGCATTGTCGCCAAGTTGCACGCCGAATACGGCGGCGATCGTGACGAGATCGGCGCGCGTCGTTGTTTCATCCAGACTGATGCCGACACTGCCTGGATCAATGTTCCGCAGGTTGATCTTCGCCGCGCGCGCTTTCGCGTGCAGGGATTTGGCATCAACGCCAAGAACATGCAAGGTATCGAAGAAATCGGGGCCGACGGTCAGGCCTGCCTTGCGCAAAACGCCAGCGAGAATAGTCGCCAGTCGATGCGTTCGCTGAGCAATGCGCTTGAGGCCGTCAGGCCCGTGGTAAACCGCGTACATGCTTGCCATCACCGCCAGCAGCACCTGCGCGGTGCAGATGTTGGATGTCGCCTTTTCGCGGCGAATATGTTGTTCGCGAGTCTGCAGGGTCAATCGATAGGCTGGCTTGCCCTCGGCGTCGATAGAGACGCCAATGAGGCGGCCTGGCATCGAGCGCTTGTAGGCATCTCGACACGCCATGAAGGCTGCATGCGGACCACCGAAGCCGAACGGCACGCCAAAGCGCTGACTGTTGCCGATGACAATATCGGCGCCCCAACTGCCCGGTGCGCGAATCAAGGTTAGGGCAAGCAGGTCGGTCGCTACCGCAACCAAAGCGCCGCGCGCATGCGCCGCATCGGCGAGCGCCGCGTAGTCGTTGATCTGGCCGAACGTGTTCGGGTACTGCAGCAGCACGCCGAAACTATCGATGTTGGCTGCCTCCGCGTCCTCGCCTACATGCAATTCGATATCGAGACCGTCGGCGCGCGTGCGCACGACTTCGAGTGTCTGTGGATGCACGGCATTCGAAACAAAGAACACATTGGATTTGGATTTTGTCGAACGCTTGGCCAAAGTCATCGCTTCGGCCGCCGCGGTTGCCTCATCGAGCAAGGATGCGTTGGCGATTTCCATGCCGGTCAGATCGGCGACCATGGTCTGAAAATTGATCAAGGCCTCCATGCGGCCTTGCGAAATCTCGGCCTGATAGGGCGTGTAAGCGGTGTACCAAGCAGGATTTTCAAGGATATTGCGCAGGATGACATTCGGCGTGTGCGTGCCGTAATAACCCTGGCCGATGAAGCTGCGGAAGACTTCATTCTTGTCGGCGATCTTGCGAATCTTGGCCAGCGCCTCGACCTCGCCGATCGCTGCCGGCAACGTCAGCGGCGCCGGCGATTTGATCTTGCCCGGCACGATCGCATCGGTCATGGCGTCAATCGAGTCGTAGCCGAGAAGCTTGAGCATGGAGGCGATCTCGGCGTCATTCGGGCCGATATGGCGATCGACAAACGCCGAATGGTTTTCGAGATCAAGCAAGGAGGGCGAGGCAGTAGGGTTCATGATGAGGCGTCCATTGATCGCGCGCGAAGCCGCACGCCGGGCGCCCCTCTGTCCTTTTGCCTGAGAGTTTGGAAGCAGCGAGCTGCCTCTTGCCCCTTCGGCGCCGATTCGTGCCAATAGCGGCAGTCGGTCTCTCCAGAGTTGTCTGCGCGCGGAGGTATCGGGGCCTGAGCGATTACGGGCGTTGCGCCTTCGGCAGCGAATTCGGGCTAGTGCGCTCCCGATCCGCTTCTCCCACCGCGTGTAACGGCGCGAATGATACTAGGATTTTCGAACAATCGCCTCGTTCGCTTGCTCTCTTGCAGGGTTTTCGGACTCGTGGCTGACCCCGGCCGAGTTGGAATCATTTAACCTCGAGGTGTTGGACCCGCAGACGGATGGGTTTTGATCCGCGGCGCGATCCTGATCAGAGCGGACGCATACTGTCGTCAATTTCTACCGCAAACCCTGAAAGGAACCACAAAAGACATGAGTGATGAAAATCCGATCAGCCATCGATTCTGGTTCGAACATGAAACCGGCGTTCGCCTCTATCCCTATCGCTTGATCGATCGCATCACCGGGCGCCAGATGTTTCAGATCACCCCGGGTGCCAATGGGCCCGAGCAGAACAAGAGTCAGATTCAGCTCGATAGCGAGGACGAGGTCTTTGATCGTGTGTTCCACAAGGGCTGGTCAGTGCGCATGTGCTCGCTGGATCGATCCCTGCGTGGCTTGTACAACAAGGATAGCCCGAGCATCGTCAGAACCTCGAAAGGCTGAGTAGGGGCATCGCTGCGCTGGTCCGCAGCCGAAACTCCAATCATCAGGCAAAACAGCGCAGCGCGAAAATCATCGTAGGAGCGCCGTCGGCGGCGTAAAACTTCGGGTAAATCCCGCGTCAGCTGAATCTACGCGGGGTGAAGTTCACGTCCTTTGGTGATCCGGCCCACGATGCGAGCTGCGTATGTGACGGCGCGTTCCAGTTGCGCCAAATCGATTTCACCCTCTGAACTCAAACAACGTAACTTGGGCAGCTGCGTCCGAAACCCTGTCCCTGCGTCAGCAAGGACTGGGTCGCGACCTTGGCGCCTGGCCAAGTCGGGTGAGGGATGTCATTGATCTCAGCCTTCATCCGCGAGCGGAAGAACAATTCGAGCGTTCAGCGGTTTTTTTGACGAACGCAGGCAGTGATCACGCCAGCATTCGGACCTTCTTTTCACGCGACCACTGGCGCGTTTTGGCAGCAGCTACAAATGCCTTGATATCACCAACGTCGACCACTCCAGCATCTTTACCTACTTGACCAGCCTTGAGAATGGCCTTGCCGCCGGCATCGCAGGCGATGGCTTTGAGGTGGCCCCACGCGTCGCGAACCCAATCAACTGCAGCGCCATCTTTTGAAAGCTGTTTGCCCGCTTCTTCGGAGAGGATCACGGCGACCGCATCAAAGATGGTTGACGGTGTCCCAGCGAGCTGACCATCGGCGGCAAGCATCTTGCCGTTGGAGAGCTTGGCGCCGCCAAGCTTCGGCGCGACGATCTTGACCTTGGCGCCGGCAGACTCCGCTGCCTTGCGTATTGCGGCGATGGCTGACGCATCTGATCCATCGTGAATCAGGATCCCCACTGCGCGACCTTTCAGCGTGTCTTTCATCTTGCCAATCATCTGCAATGCAGGCGAAACAGGCAGATCGAGAACGTCAGCCGCGGGAATCGGCGCGGTGGGAAGGTTGTCCATGCCAAGTCCATCAGCAACGCGTTGCGCCAGGTCTTCCTCGATATTGCGTAAATGGCCGACGATGGCTTCGCGCACGTGCGCCGTTTCAACCTTGGATAGTTCGAACACGATCGCCGAAGCAATATGCGCTTGTTCGTGATCGGTTTGGCTGCGGTAGAACTGGCGCGGCTGGCTGTAATGATCGGCAAACGAGGCCGCCCGAATGCGGCCCTTCATGCCATCGTCGGGGGTCTCGGCGAAGCTCCGAAATCCGTCAGCGCTAGCTCGTGCTGATTTTGGGTCGAGTGAACTCGGCTCGTAGGCAACGCGACCTTTCGGTGTGTGCATTTGCATGTGGCCGTCGCGTTGCTGGTTGGCGAAGGGACACTTTGGCGCATTGATGGGCAATTGGTGGAAATTCGGTGAGCCGAGGCGCGAGAGCTGGGTGTCCAGATACGAGAACAGGCGACCCTGCAGCAACGGATCGTTGGAAAAATCAATACCGGGAACGATATGTGACGGGCAAAATGCCACTTGTTCCGTCTCGGCGAAGAAGTTGTCCGGCCAGCGATCGAGTACCATTTTTCCAATCACGGTCAGCGGCACGAGCTCTTCGGGGATCAGCTTGGTCGGATCCAGGTGATCGAACGGAAAAGCGTCTGCGTCTTTTTCACTGAACAATTGCACGGCGAGCTCCCATTCCGGGAAGTCGCCCGCTTGGATCGCTTCAAAAAGATCCCGCCGGTGATAATCATTATCAGCCGCTTGTAGCTTGACTGCTTCGTCCCACACGGTTGATTGCAGCCCCAGCTTCGGTCGCCAATGGAATTTCACGAAGGTTGATTTTCCCTCGGCATCCAACAAACGAAAGCTGTGGATTCCGAATCCTTCCATCATGCGCAGTGATCGCGGAATCGCGCGGTCACTCATTGCCCACATGACCGTATGCAACGATTCCGGCGTCAGCGAGATGAAATCCCAAAACGTGTCATGCGCGCTAGCGGCTTGGGGGAAGCCGCGATCGGGCTCCATTTTCACCGCATGGACGAGGTCAGGGAACTTCATCGCATCCTGGATGAAGAATATCGGGATGTTGTTGCCAACCAGATCCCAATTACCTTCCTTTGTGTAGAACTTTACCGAAAATCCGCGCACGTCGCGTGGCGTATCCACCGAGCCTGCTCCTCCCGCGACGGTCGAGAATCGAGTAAACAAGGGTGTTTTCACACCGACTTCGCTGAGTATCTTGGCGGTGGTGTATTTGCCCAACGACTTGGTCAGTTGGAAGTGACCGTGCGCTGCACTGCCGCGAGCATGAACGATGCGTTCGGGAATACGTTCATGGTCGAAGTGGGTGATTTTTTCGCGCAGAATGAAATCTTCAAGAAGAGTCGGCCCGCGCGGGGTGGCACGCAGCGAATTCTGGTTGTCCGACAGTGGCAGTCCCTGATTGGTCGTCAGCTGAGCATGTTTTCCTTCCACCATCTGCTGAGGCTCGCCGCCATTTCCGCGCGCGTTCGCGCGAGACGGTTTGATCGATGGGTTCGGTGTCGATGAGGATTTGCGGTTAGCCATTGGCGTTCTTCGGCAGTCGAGGGGATGAGTCAATCACCACATCCTATTCGTCACTGCGTGAACAGCAGCGCGTCCGCATAAATTCGCGTTGATCGCGATCGGTTTGGAGCAAGCGCCAATACAACCAATATAAAATGAAGGTCCGACATCGCCGCCTCTCGAAGCGGATCTTAGCTTGACGCGACTACACCAATAAAAGAAGCGTCAGTGCTACTCTATGCCGAGCTTTTCAAGGCGATAGCGCAATTGGCGCAGGGTCAGGCCGAGTTGTTTGGCCGCCGCCGTTCGATTCCAGCGCGTGGTTTCGAGGGCCTTGGTGATCACGGCACGCTCGGTTTCGGCGACCGTCGCAGCAAGATCGCCGGTATAGGCTGAATCAGGCAGCATGAAGCCAGAGTTCTGCTCGGATTCCGCAGGACGACCCGGCGCGTGATGATGTGATGCGGTCGGACGGGACGGCAGAAAGCTGTCGTCCGATTCCGAGGTCTGTATGGCCGGAGTTCGCGCGACCAGACGCATGTCCTCGGCGCTGATCGAGCCGTCTTCGCAGAGCGCGACGGCACGCTCCAGAATATTTTCCAACTCGCGCACGTTGCCCGGGAAATCGTAGGCGTTCAGGGCGCGCACCGCGTCCGGCGTCAGACGCGCGGGTGCGCGGTCGGATTCGCGGCCGAGACGTTCAAGGATGCGTCCGGCCAGCAGCGGTATATCGCTACGGCGTTCGCGCAGCGGCGGCACGCGCAGCTCGATGACGTTGATGCGGTAGAAAAGATCCTGTCGGAACGAGCCGAGATCAACCAGTCGGGCAAGATTTTTGTGCGTCGCCGAAAGTATGCGCACGTCAACGGCCACTTCGGCACGTGCACCAATCGGTCTGACGGCTTTTTCCTGGATCACGCGCAGCAGCTTGACCTGCATGTGCAGTGGCAGCTCGGCGACCTCATCGAGAAACAGGGTGCCACCGTCAGCCGCCTGGAACAGGCCTTCCTTGTCGGCATGCGCACCGGTAAAGCTGCCCTTGCGATGACCAAAAAACTCGCTTTCCATCAATTCCGAGGGAATCGCGCCGCAGTTCACTGGCACAAATGCCGATGCAGCGCGCGGACCCATATCGTGAATCATCCGCGAGACGAGTTCCTTGCCGACGCCGGACTCGCCGGCAACGTAGACCGGGGCCTGGCTGCGGGCGACTTTGGCAATGGTCGCGCGGAGTTCCTTCATCGGTTCTGATTCGCCGATCAGCTTGGCTTCGCCGGTGTCGACGTTGGCTTTTTTCTCCTCGGACAGACGCAATGCCGTTTGCACCAGTCGGCGCAAGACACTGATATCGACTGGTTTGGAGACGAAGTCGAAGGCGCCCGCTTTGAGCGCGACCACCGCGGCATCGACGTTGCCGTAAGCGGTAATCATGGCCACTGGCGTGTCCGGGTATTGCGCGGCGATCAATTCAATCACCTCGTGACCGGTGCCATCTGGCAGGCGCATATCAGTGAAACACAACGCGTAGCGGGTTTCTGCAAGGCGCTGCTTCGCTTCGCTCACGGTGGCGGCGGACTCAACGATCAAGCCCATGCGGCCAAGCGTTAGCGTCAGCAGCTCACGGATATCCCGCTCGTCGTCGATTACCAGGGCGTATTGTTTGCTCATGCCGTCATCAGGTTACGTCTTGGGCGACGCTCAAGGTTAGTCTTCACCGCGCGGGAAGGCAAAGGATAGCGCGGCAGCGAGCTGGAGACTGAAGGAGTCACCCAGCGCAAAAGAACGCGAATTCAAGTTGACGGTTCAAAGCCATTCGCAAAAATCCGGTCCGACCCCGGTGGCGTATTTGCCGTTGCCGTGTTGTTACTGGTGTCCGGGTCGTTGACGGGCGCATTGACCACGGCGGTGACCGAGTTCGACAGCACGCCACTCGTACCTTCTGCAACGATTGCATTGACCGTATAGGTGACATGGCTGCCGCTTGGCAGGTTGACCACTTGCGAGATATTGCCGCTGCCGCCTGAGGTGCAGGTTGCCCCTCCGCTGGCGGCGCATGACCAGCTGGTGCCGGTATAAGCGCCAGGAAACGCATCGACCACGATGACGCTCGGTGCATTGCTTGGACCTGCATTGTTGATGGTGATGCTATGGCTGATGGGGGATCCTGGCGAATACAGCGCGGGCAAAGTGGTCATCGTTGCCGAGACATCGGCATTGCCAACCCCGGCCTGGCAATCGACAACGGCGCGTATCACCCAGTCGCCCGGCACCGAGAACGTTTCAGAGGAGAGCCACAAGAAGCTGCCACCAAGATCCGCGTAAATCGCGTTTCGCCCGCTGCGGATACCATCGGCATCGACACTGAGGCTAGGCCCGGTCATCGGTGGATTTTCTGAGAATGTGTAGGCGACGACAAAGGTTTCACTGTTCGTCACCGGCACATTCAATGGCATCGTGTTGTTGTCGTCGAGGAAACGGTACTCGTTGATGACGCCATCATTCAACACCGGCCCATTGATCTGCTCGGCGAGTGCGCCTGGCGTTGGAAAGGTGCCAGATCGATAGATGTCGATCGAGTCGCCAAGCAACTGGCCTGAGCCGGCTGACGCCGACAGCCAGAAAATTTGTACTGCGACAATATTGCCATCGCACGGCGATGTCAGCCAACTCGCGCCTTTTTCGCCGACGACGAATCCGGCTTCAACGATGGCACTGCCGAAATCGGTCAGCGAATCGTTTTGCACGGTCATTTCGGTGGCCGAAGCAAGAGTTGGGAGCAAGCTTAAGATCAGTGTGGAAGTGGAAAGCTTCATCGATTCGGCGCCGATTCCCCTCGGAAGCTAGAGCCTACGCTTTTGAAGCGGCGACCGATCAGACCGCCGTCACATTCGCAATCAGGAATTCGAGCGCCAGATAAGGCTGGCGAAACGTCCACTCTGCGGATCACGGCGGTAGGAGTAGAAGCGCATGTCGCGGCGCGTATCGAACCCACCGCCGCTGATCCGGCTGACGCCAGCAGAGAGCAGGCGCTGGCGCGCAAGCGCGGCGAGGTCACATTGCCAGTGGCCGGGTCTGGTGGATTCAAAGGCGGCACTGGCAGCCGGATCCAAATCGACAAATGCCTGGCGCACCTCTTCACCGATTTCGTAGGAAGCCGGACCAATTGACGGGCCTAGCCACGCCAGGATTCGCGAGGGATCGGTTCGCATCGAGGCGCTACATGCTTCCAGCACGCCCGCGGCCAAGCCTCGCCAACCGGCATGTGCTGCGGCGACGGCAGCGCCATCGTCCGAGCAAAAAAGCACGGGCAGACAATCAGCCGTCAGTACGGCCAGCACGGTAGTCGCCGAGCGTGTCACTGCCGCATCGGCTTCGGGTTCAGCTGGCCGATCTGACGCATCCGCATCAACCACTGCAACACCGTGTACTTGACGAAGCCACAAGGGCTCGTCGGGCAAATCAAGCGATTTCTTCAGTGACGCGCGATTGCTGGCAACCGCAATGCTGTCGTCGCCACAACGATCGCCCAGGTTGCAGTGTTGGTAAGGCGCGGCCGAGATGCCCGCGGTCTGCCGGGTCGTAATCCGGGCATGGATGTTTGCCGGGGCAGGCCAGTCCGGAACCAGCAAAGGCTCGCTCGTCGCAATCGGCATCAGCTCGTGGAATCGTCGCGAACGGTGTTGATCAAGCGGGTCATGTCGGCCGGGCGCTCAACCTCGATGGTCATCAACTCGCCGCTGCCGGGATGCACGAATTCGAGCTTTTCCGCGTGCAGGGCCTGGCGACGAAAGCCGCGCAAGGCTTCGATCAACTCGGGCGTGGCGGCCTTCGGCAGGCGCAGGTTGCCGTAGCTCAGGTCGCCGACTATCGGGTGACGAACGTGTGCCAGGTGGACACGTATCTGATGCGTGCGGCCTGTCTCCAGGCGACATTCGACCAGAGTCATGGCGCGAAATTTCTCCCGAACACGATAATGGGTTACCGCATCGCGGCCATCCTCACGCACGGCCTGGCGCAGGCGATCGACGGGATGACGGCCGATCGGCTGGTCGATTTTTCCGCCGGCGACCATCGAGCCGTAAACCAGAGCCTCGTACTGGCGATGCACGGTGCGCGCGCTCAGCTGCTCGACCAGGCTGGTATGCGCACGCAACGTGCGTGCTACGACCATCAGGCCGGAGGTGTTCTTGTCCAGCCGATGGACCAAGCCAGCGCGCGGAATACCGGCCAGGCCGGGATCGTGGTGGAGAAGGGCGTTTTGCAAGGTGCCATCGGGATTTCCCGCGCCCGGATGCGCGATCAGGCCGGGCGGCTTGTTCACGATGATGACGTCTTCATCCTCAAAACGGATGTCGAGTTCGATGTTCTCGGGCGCGGCGCTGACTTCGCGTTGCAGGCGTACCTTGAGTTCGACGGCTTCTCCGCCGTGCAGGATGTGGCGCGGAATGACCTGCTCACCATCCAGCAGGACATCACCCGCCTTGATCCAGGCACTCAGCCGAGAGCGCGAATAATCAGGAAAAAGCTCAGCCAGAGCAGCATCGAAACGTCGCCCTGCAGCTTCAATCGGGATATTGGCATTCAGCGTGGGTTGGGTTGCATTCATCGGATTCAATCAATGTTTCAAAGAGGAGAGCCATGATTTCCGGCCCTTCGGGGGACTTGACCCACACTCTTTCGACATCTGGCAGATCGATGGGCCAAGCCGTATCGACATCGCGTACATGTTCAGAGAATCGCGGGTTCGGGTTATCATCGCGGACTTCCATCATCGCAGAGCCCCCCTTCGCATGCGAGTTTCCCGTTACGTTTTCGTCATCCTTGCCGTCTTTCTCGTCGGCGGTTGTTCCATGTTCGGCAAGAAAAAGGCCGATCCGCTGGAAGTGGGTACAGTCGAGCAGTTGTATGAGCGCGGCAAGTCGGATGTCGACCGCGGCAACTACGACCGCTCGGTTAAGACCTTCAATCGTCTTATCTCGCGGTTTCCGTTTGGTCCGTATACGGAGCAGGCGCAACTTGATCAGGCCTATGCCCAGTACAAGATGAACAAGCCGGATGATGCCTATTCGACAATCAACCGGTTCATCAAGACCTACCCGGCCCACAAGCACATTGATTACGCATTCTATTTGCGTGGCTTGATCAATTTTGATCGCGAGGAAGGCTTGCTCGAACGCTACGCCGGCCTTGATATGACGCAGCGCGACCAAGCGTTCGTGCGTCAGTCATTCGATGATTTCGCCGCCTTGATCAAGCGTCATCCCGACAGCCGTTATGCGGCAGACGCCAAACAGCGGATGGTCTACCTGCGTGACGGCATGGCTCAAGCGGAACTCAATGTCGCCTTGTTCTATCTGCGCCAGGGTGCCTACGTTGCGGCCTCGAACCGGGCCAAATCGATTCTTGAAACCTATGACCAGTCGCGTCAGGTCGGCGATGCGCTGGCGATCATGGTCAAGTCCTATCACGAGCTTGGCCAGGACAAGTTGTCCGCCGATGCAATGAGCGTGCTCAAGCTCAATTATCCGGACCATCCTTCATTGACGCGTGATTGGCCTGTCTGGCGCTCGACTTGGGTTAAGCTCATTCCACTGACCAACCGCGGCGCCAAGCCGTTGACCAAGGGTCGATAAATTGATTCGCGATCTGGTCTTGGTTTGGTGCTTGGTTGTTGACGGTACTTGAGAGATCCGTGGGTTTGATTCACCCATTTTGATCTCAAGTTCCATCGTTGAAGGTCGGATTCGCTGAGCGGCACACGTCTTTGGCAACGCGGCAAGCGTGCTCGTCACCTTGGCGGAGGCATGTTCAGGTCTTGCTCGGCTGCGCCTGGGCTGGGACCCAGTGGCTTTTTCTCTTTGAATGCACGCTCCTTCGGCGCGCGTCATCCATGCCGATTTATCACTCGCCTCGCACCTCACGTCACCCCTGCGTAGGCAGGGACCCAGTGACTTTGCTTGGGTTGCGTTTCATCGGTCTCCGTGTGGAGACATACTGTCGTGTTCCACTCGCCATCCCTGGCGAGCGTCCTACCTTCTCTTGCGTGGCCACTGCGCCGCAGGAGCGGCGCGAACAGCGAAGCTGGCCCGGAGGGTGGAGGGCAGGAGCCCGGAATCAGAGAACGT
>JBBSVJ010000048.1:0-18466 GCA_038233665.1 Lysobacterales bacterium | reverse complement strand
TGGCGCTCGAACTCCTTGTTCTCGCCAACATACGAGGCCAGCACCTTCTTCACCTGGCGCGTCTTCAATAGCGGGCCCATGCCGAAATCATCGACCCCGGCGTTGTTGCCGACGATGGTCAGCCCCTTGGTGCCGGCATCGAGCAAACCCTGGATCAGGTTCTCGGGAATGCCACACAGACCAAAGCCGCCAGCGGCAATTGTCATGTTGTCGGAGAGCAATCCTTCGAGTGCGGCGGAGGCGGAGGCGTAGACTTTTTTCACGGTTGGATCCTTGCGGCTTGGGGTCAGTGGCGCCATGGATCTTGCGGCGTCGCTGACGTCAGGGGATGTTTGATCACTACTACCCTAGCCCGCAGACCTGATCGGTTCAATGCGGCCTTTCGGACAATGGCAGTGCGGCAAGCTTCGTGGCGTGTGCAAACCACGGCTGGTGTTGATGGTTTCGCGGACGATCGCTACTCAGCGGAAATCCCGTGAACGCGAATCGAGCGCATCGAACAGGTGAGTATAGTCCTGCAGGCGTTCGGCGATAATGTGCTGTACGCCATCGACGCATTCGAGGCGCCCGTTGACGCTGAGCAGGCGCGATTCAAGCAAGACTCGGCGTTGGCGTTCGGCGGTGCGCTGCCAGACCACGATATTGAACAGGCCGCCCTCGTCTTCCAGGGTTAGAAAAGTCACCCCGGCTGCGGTTTGTGGACGCTGACGCAAGGTGACCAAGCCGACCACATGAATGGCGCGGCCATGGCCGATCTGTTCAAGATCGCGCGCGGCGGTGCAGCGTCGCGCCTTCAATTGACTGCGCAACAAGGCCATCGGGTGTGGGCCGAGGCTGAGACCGGTCGCCGCGTAATCGGCGATCACGGTTTCGCGTGGCGTCGGCGGACGCAGGCGGATCGAGTCCTCGGCGGTGCTCATGCCGTCAAACAGTGGCAATTGTTTCTCGACGCCGGCGACTTGCCAGCGTGCGCGATGACGATGCCCGGCCAGACCACGTAGCGCATCGGCTTCGGCGAGCCTGGCCAGTGCGCCGTGATCCAGTTGCGCGCGTTCGGCAAGGTCCTGAATATCGCGAAACGCCGATCCGTGACGTGCCGCGACAATCGCGTTCGCTTTGGCCTCAGGCAAACCACGCACCTCGCACAAGCCCAGACGCAAGGCCGGTTGTTGATCGCGTGGACACGGATCGAGGCTGCAATCCCAATCGCTGTAACGCACATCGACAGGAAGCACGGCGATGCCGTGTCTACGCAAATCCTGAATGATCTGGCTCGGTGCGTAGAAACCCAGCGGCTGCGCATTGAGCAAGGCACAGGCAAACGCGCTCGGCTCGTTGCATTTGAGCCAGCAGCTGAAATAAGTCAGCAGGGCGAAACTGGCCGCGTGTGATTCGGGGAAGCCGTAGCTGCCGAAACCGCGTAACTGATTGAATAGACGTTCGGCAAATTCGATGTCGTAACCATTGCCGAGCATGCCGTTGACAAAGCGATCGTGGAAATACTCGAGTCCGCCGCGACGTTTCCAGGCAGCCATGCCGCGCCGCAACTGGTCGGCTTCACCGGGGCTGAAACCCGCCGCGGTGATTGCCAGTTGCATGACTTGTTCCTGGAACAGCGGCACGCCGAGGGTGCGCTTGAGCACCGGTTCGAGTTCGGCTGAAGGATATTCGACCAGGGAGGGATCCTGGCGTCGTTTGAGATACGGATGAACCATGTCGCCCTGGATCGGGCCGGGTCGCACGATCGCGACCTGGATGACCAGGTCGTAATAACTGCGCGGTTTCAGACGTGGCAGCATGGCCATCTGGGCGCGCGATTCAATCTGGAACACGCCGACGGTATCGGCTTTGCAGATCATGTCCCAAGTGCGTCGTGCGCTGTCGTCATTGGCGCGATCCGTCGCGGCAATGTCGGCCAGGCTCAGATCGCCGCGACCACTTTCGCGCAACAGATCCAGGCACTTGCGGATGCAGGTCAGCATGCCGAGCGCGAGGCAATCGACCTTGAGCAGACGCATGGTTTCCAGATCGTCCTTGTCCCACTGAATGATCGTGCGCTCGGGCATCGCCGCGTTCTCGATCGGCACCAGCAACGATAACGGCTGGCCGGAAATGACGAAGCCACCGACATGCTGGGACAGATGGCGCGGCATGCCGATCAGTTGTCGAGTCAAGGCGATCAGTTGCTGGATGATCTTGGCCGAGGGATCGAAGCCACGTTCGCGCAAGCGCTCATCGAGTTCGTCGGCGCTGTCGTGATGGCTGATGCATCGCGTCAGTTCCTCGACCTGATCGTTGCCGAGACCCAGCGCCTTGGCCACATCGCGCAGCGCACTGCGGCCGCGATAGCAGATCACCGTCGCCGCCAGTGCGGTGCGTTCGCGACCGTACTTGGCGTAGATGTACTGGATCACCTCCTCGCGCCGCTCGTGTTCGAAATCGACATCGATATCCGGCGGCTCGTCGCGCTCGATCGAGATGAAACGCTCAAACAGCATCTGCACGCGGCGCGGATCGACCTCGGTGATATGCAGGCAATAGCAGACGATCGAGTTCGCCGACGAGCCACGCCCCTGACAGAGAATCTGCTGGCTGCGCGCGAAACGCACGATGTCGTGAACGGTCAGGAAGAACGCTTCGTAGGCTTGCGTTTTGATCAGCCCCAACTCGTGCTCGATCTGTTGCGCGAACGCGGACGGCAGGCCCTCGGGCCAGCGCAACGCAGCACCGGCATAGGTCAATTTGCGCAGATGCGAGATCGGCGTTTCATCGGCTGGCACGAGTTCTTGCGGGTAGCGGTAGTTGAGGTTATCGAGATGAAATCGACAGCGTTCGGCGATGCGCAGGGATTCATCGAGCAGTTCGCGTGGATAGATCGCCGCCAGCGCCTCGCGACTGCGCAGATGACGCTCGCCATTCGGGAACAATCGCGCGCCTGCCTCGGCAATCGTGGTGCGATGGCGGATCGCGGTGATCGTATCGTGCAGGCGTCGGCGCGAACGCACATGCATGTGGACATCGCCGCTGGCCACGGCCGGCAAGCCGTGTTCGGCGCAGAAAGCGAGTTGCTGCGCCAGGCGTTTCGCATCGCGTGCGCCACGATGCAGTTCGATCGCCAGCCACAAGCGCTCGCGGAAATGTTGCTGCAGCCAGCGCGCATCATCCAGCTCCGGCTCGGCATCGGCCAGCCATAGGCAAAGCAGGCCATCGAGCCCAGCAAGATCCTCGCGATGGAGTTCATAGGTTCCTTTTGCGGCACGCCGACGCGCCCGTGTGATCAGCGCACACAAGGCTTGATAGCCATCAAGGTTTTCCGCCAACAGGACGACACGCAAGCCTTCCGCACATCGAAATTCACTGCCGACGATCAAGGCCAGCCCGGTTCTTCGCGAGGCCTCCAGTGCCCGCACGATGCCGGACAACGAGCACTCATCGGTGATCGCCAGCGCGCGATAGCCCTGCTCCGCCGCACGCTCAAACAACTCCAGTGCCGAAGACGCACCACGCAGAAACGAGAAAGCCGAAAGACAATGCAGCTCGGCATAGTCCGGTGCTTGCACAACATCGCGAGGCGACAGCATGCCCATCCGTTTCACTGATCACTTCGCGAGAAGGGTGATACGGACTTTTGTAGGAGTGCCACCAGGCGCGACGCTTTTACGTCAAATTGCAGAAAAGCATCATGCCTGAAGGCGCTCCTAAAAAATGCGTGACGCGGTTGCAATCGAGGCAATGTACGGCGCGTGAAAAATCGGGAGACAACGGACGCTTCCATCACGCCGACTCAAGCAAACCAGCCATGCAACAACCACGGCCCTTGCTGCTGGCCGGCCTCGCGGAAGGCCCAGGCGCGCTGGCCGAGCGAGGTTTCGAGCACGTAGTAATCGCGACCGGCTTGATCGTCATCCCACCAGCCGCTTTCGATGCGTTCCGGCCCGCTCAATACGCGCGGCGCGCGATCGCGTAACGGAATCGGCCGTGGCAACAACCACAACGGTCGTGGTCCGCAATCAATATGGCTGACGCGCGCGTCGGGTACGCCACTCCAGGCTTTCTCGGGGCGATGATCGGCTTGCTCGATCGGCGTCATCAGCACCTCGTCACCAAGCCGCGCGCGCAGTCGATCGGTCAAGCTTTGCCAAGTGTTCAAGGCGGCCGCCGAACGCTCGAACAGATCACCGCGCAGCGGCACAAACGGCGGCAATTGATCAGCGAATACGCGCAGACCGATGATCGGTGAGGCCACTTCGATGCGATCGAGTTTGAGCCGGGCCAGATCGAACAGGCGCTGGGCATTGCGCTCTGGATTGGCCATGGCGATGCGGATGACCGTGGGCTCGCCACGGCTGTGCAGCAGGCTCAATTCAAACCGCTGCACGCCGCCATCGCGACAGGCAAGAAAGGCTGCCAGTTGTTGCAGATAACGACGCAGCGGAAACAGGATTGCTGTCGTCGTGTGCACTTCGGCATCCAGTTCGAGGCCGGCGCTGAACTGCTCGGCTGGACGCCACGGTTGCAGCGGATCGGCCCGCTGTCCCATCAAACGATCCAGATGATCCAGCAAGTCGACACTGAAGCGCCGTCGCAAGCCCGCACGCGGCAGGGCCAGCACCTCATCGAGACGACGCAGACCCATCGCTTCGAGCATGGTCACGGTTTTTGCGTCGAGGCGCGCATCGGCCAGCGGAATATCACGCAGCAACGCTGACAATCCCTTGTCATCGACGATGCGCCCATCACGGTCAGTCGCAGCAAGCAAGGAGGCCAGCGGCGTCGCCGCGACACCGAGTCGATGCTGCAGACCGAGTCGTCGTAGTTGCCGACGCAGACCGCGCGCGAGTTTCGGCCAGCCACCGAAATAGCGCAGGCTGGCACCTATTTCGACGATCACCGCGTCAGTCTCGCGGATACTGACCTGCTCGCTGTAGGCATAGGCGATGCTGGCCACCGCATTGCGCAATCGCGCCGTGGCTTCGGCATCGAACGGAATCGCCTGCAAGGTCGGGCACAGTGCCTGCGCCGCCGCCAACGACTGGCCGCTGCGAATACCTGTCGCTTGTGCGCCGATCGAGGTCGCAAGCACATGCCGACGCTGCAGCGGCCCATCGATCAGGACAAAAGCAGCGCTTGCATCGTGGCCGTCGATGAGCGCGCCATCAATGGCCAGATTCGGCAGCAGGATGCTTGCGTATAGCATCGCCTAGCCCGGACTATTCATGAATACGCGCGATGATCGCGCAGGACATTGGATTCACATGACTTTTCGCGATTGAGACGATAGCGGGCTCTATCGCCGAATGAGCGAAAAGTCGTGTGGATTCAAGGGGCAAGCGAGGGCGTGTGTCATTCATGAATATTTCGGGCTAATCCCGTCGTCACAGGCCGGAAACATCGCGCAAGGCGACGGCGGAAGTCGCCGCACGGCCTCGACACTTGAGCACCTGCACGCGCAAGCCGCTGTGTACGCGCAGGCGCAAAGCCGCCGGTGATGCTTGCGCGGCATGGCGTTGATCGCGAAAAGCAAAGGCCAGACAGCGCCCGGATTCAGCCGCCAGTTGCAGGCGGCGCAGCCCGCGCTCATCGATATTCTGCGGCCAGCAAAGCACCGCCGCGCAGGCATTGCTGGCCAGACATTGTTCGGCCGCCCACCAGGCATCCTTGCCGCTGACCTTGAGCACATGCACGCGCGCATTACGCAACTTGGCTTGAGTCAATGCGACCGGATACGGCAGATACGGCGGGTCGACCATGACGATTGGTCGCTCGCCTTCGCTGAGTCGAGCCAGCACCGGCAGCAGCAAGCTCATCTCGCCGTGCCCATCGGCCTCGATGAGAATTTCCGACAGCGCACCGAGCGGCCAGCCGCCACCGGGCAGACACGCATCGAGGTTGGCATGACCGCTGGCCTCGGCCGCGACCACGGCCGTCTGCGGACCACGCCAGATACGTGGATCGCGCAATACCTGTTGCAAGGCGACAACGCTCATCGCGATCCCCTGCGGATCAGGCCGACATGGATGCCTTCGATGGCGAACTGGTGCTTGTGCGGATCAACCCGGATCACCGCGAAATCCGGATTCTCCGGGTGCAACTCGATGCCGCCACGGCTTCGGCGCAGGCGCTTGAGAGTGACTTCGTCATCCAGTCTGGCCACCACGATCTGTCCGCTACGCGCCTCGGCACTGCGTTGCACGGCGACCCAGTCGCCATCGAGTATGCCGGCATCGCGCATGCTCTCGCCCTGCACGCGCAGAACAAAATCGGCGCGCGGCTGGAACAGATCGGCATCAATCAATACGGTCCGTTCGATATGATCCTGGGCAAGAATCGGTTGACCCGCAGCGACCCGACCGACCACCGGCAGGCGCAATCCCTCCTCGCCATCACCCCGCCCGAGGCCATCAACCAGACGCAGATTGCGCCGCTTGCCCGGTTCGCGCAGCAATACACCCTTGGCGACCAGAGCCGAGACGAAATGCTGGGCCGAGCTTGGATCGGCAAAGCCGAATGCCTCGGCAATCTCGGCCAGACTCGGCGGCACACCTTCACCGTTGATGCGCTCACGGACGAAATCGAGAATTTGCTGTTGGCGGATGGTGAGCGTGCTCATACCCTAAATATATAGGGTAATCTCAGGCCCGGCAATTTGTTTGTCATGCCTGTCCGCGCTGGTGCTGTTCAGGGAAAATTGCGTGCTGTATTCGCAAATGTCTTACCCCACGTGATCATCGAGCCGAGAAGCAACGCGCTCGACTTGAACTCCCTTTTCTCGTCATCCCGGCGGAAGCCGGGATCCATCTTGATCTGCGCATCGCGAAAATGGGGTCCCGGCTTCCGCCGGGATGACGAAATCATTGATGTGCTCAGGGATATCGCTCAAGTCACGAACCATTGCGAGATTGCATTACCTCGAAATGGAATAACAGCCGAAGACTCCACCACGCAGGACTGCGCATAGCGAAGCCTAACCCTAACCCCATATCGCTACCGCTTACGCAGCCGATCCGGATCCACAAAGCGAAGCGGGATGCCGTCACTGCTGCAGTGATCAAGCCTGCACAACGCTTCGCGCATAAGCGGATTCGCCTGCAGCATGAGATGAAACAGCACGTTCTGCTCCAGTGATCCATGCACCGCCTCGGCGCCAGGCCCGCGTGCGAACACAGCGACATCTTCGCCACCATGCGTCTCGCTTTTCATCGGGATGCCGGCTTCCTGCAGATAGTCGGGATCTTCGGTGTCGAGCGTATCCAGATTCGGTCGCGGCACCGGCGCCGGATCGTAGCGCGAGGGTTCGTGAAGAAAATGCTTCGGTCCCTCGGGCTGCTCGTTCGATCTGCCGTTGTTGCCGGGGCCGTTGGCAAATCCGAGTGTGGAGTAGCTGCGTCCGACTGCATCCCGGCTGAGATCTTCCGCCGGACCCCCATCCTGGTTGCGACCGCGCGTCTTGCCGAGAATCGGGTTGCCGCGCACCGGATAACCCGCCATGACCAGGGTGTGACTGTGGTCCGAGGTGACCATGATCAAGGTGTCGTTGGTACTCACCGCCGCGGCCGCCGCACGTACCGCATCGGATAGCGCGATCGTCTCATCGAGTGCGCGGAACGCGTTGCCTGCGTGAAGAGCGTGATCAATACGGCCACCCTCGACAACAAGGAAAAATCCATCGGTATTGCGCCGCAGCAGCGCGATCGCCTTGCGCGTCATCTCGGCCAGCGTCGGCTCGCCCGCGCCATCCGTGGATCGATCATGCGTGTATTGCATGTGCTCAGGCTCGAACAGGCCGAGAACCCGACCTGGCTTGTGCGCATCGAGTGCGTTGAACTGCGCTGCGTTCCAGACGAATCGTGAACCCGGCACACGCTGCCATTCGGCAATCAGGTTGCGACCATCGAGGCGCGTGCCCTTGTCTTGCGGATATTCGGGATCATTCGTTGTCGCCGGTAAAAAGCGGCTGCGACCACCGCCGAACATGACATCAATGCCATGGCCGATCGAAAAATCGACAAATTGACGCGCGATGTCGATGCAACCCAGCTCGCGTGCGGCGGTTGGCATGTCGGCATCACCTTCCCAGTTGCGCTCGACCGAATGCGCATAAGCCGCTGCCGGTGTCGCATGGGTAATGCGTGTGGTGGTGACGACACCGGTGGCCAAACCGGCCGCACTGGCCAGTTCGAGTGCGCTCATCGCGGCATTGCCTTTGGCCGTTGCGCAATCACCTCGACGTACGCGCTGGGTCACCCCCAACACGCCATAGCGCGTCTTGATACCGCTCATGATCGCGCTCATGGTGCCGGACGAATCCGCAGTCTGCGCATCGACCTCATAAGTGCGGCTCAACGCGGTGTACGGAAACTCCTCGAAGGCAAGCCGATTCTCCTCGCCACTCGCGCCAGAACGCTGACCTTCGAGGATGCGAGCCGCCGCAATCGTCGTCAGACTCATGCCGTCGCCGAGAAAAAGGATGATGTTTTTCGCCTTGCCTGCATGCGAGCCGCGCAGCGCTGCGGCGGTTTCGGCGCCGCTATGGAACCACCATTCCGGCGTCTCCTCAGCGGGCCGAGGAACTGAAGCCTCTTCAACGACAGGCGCGGAAGCCACAGCAACCTTTGGCGCTGGCACGCTGCTACAGGCCGCAAGACTGAGAAGCAACGGCAGAAAAACAAGACGATAATCGGACACGGTAAAAACGCTCTCGATAGAGTGATCGCCTAATTGTCGTCGATACTTGCGACACGGATATGAATCCGCTGCACATCCTGTGCACGCCGATCCATCGAAAGTAGGGAGATGCGGTAGCGGCCGCTGTGTCATGCGATAACTGCACCGGGCTTCATTGCCACAGCGCTGTCGACTCCACCGCATCGGCTGATGACTCTGTGCAGACGAGCTCTTGCGCGAGGCTCGCATAAAGCATTCCGCCATTTGCTGGGTTCGCGCGCAAACGGCGTAAACACCGACGCTGATCCGCCCTACCTGCGAGAGTCAGATCAATTGACTAAATCAACTTGCTCCAACGCAATTCGGCCACGCCTTTGGGCGGCGCGAAGCTATCCTCGCGCGCGTCGGCCCAGAATTGCTGGAACACCGCGTGCTTGGGAATACCTTCAAGCAACTCACCGGGTTTGAGGAACGAATAGAGCTGTCCGAGCGAACGGATCTCCTTGCCCGAGACGCGGCGAATGATGTGCTCGGGGCCAATCTGCCCGGGATGGGTCAGACCGGCTGCGGCCATCATTTCCTTGAGCGCACGCAAATTGTGCTGATGGAAATTTTTCACCCGCTCACCCTTGTCTGGGACATTCAGCGCTTTCCAACGCGTCGGATCCTGGGTGGCCACGCCCGTCGGACACAGATCGGTGTGGCAGGTCTGCGACTGGATACAGCCGAGTGCAAACATGAACCCGCGCGCCGCATTGCACCAGTCGGCACCGAGCGCCATCGTGCGTGCGATGTCGAAGGCGGTGATGATCTTGCCGGCGGCACCGATGCGGATCTCGTTGCGCAGATTTAAGCCAACCAGCGTGTTGTGCACGAGCAGCAAGCCTTCGCGCATCGGCACACCGACGTGATCGATGAACTCCATCGGTGCCGCGCCAGTGCCGCCCTCACCGCCATCGACCACGATGAAGTCGGGGCGGATGCCGGTACTCATCATCGCCTTGGCTACACCAAACCATTCCCAAGGATGACCCATCGCGAGTTTGAACCCCGTTGGCTTGCCGCCTGAAAGTTTGCGCAGACGATCAACAAAATGCAGCAAACCCTCCGGTGTATCAAATTCCGAATGACGGGCCGGAGAAATACAATCCTCGCCCTCGGGCACACCGCGGGTCTTGGCGATCTCCGCGGAAACCTTGGCTCCTGGCAAAACACCGCCGTGGCCGGGTTTGGCACCTTGCGAGAGCTTGATCTCGATCATCTTGACCTGATCGAGTACGGCCCGTTCCTGGAACTTCTCCGCACTGAACACGCCGGCTTTTTCGCAAGCACCAAAATAGCCGGAGCCGAGTTCCCAGACGATATCGCCACCGAATTCCTGATGATATTTTGACAGCGAGCCTTCGCCGGTATCGTGATAGAAATTGCCGAGCTTGGCGCCCTTGTTCAAGGCGCGAATCGCATTCGGCGAAAGCGATCCAAAACTCATCGCAGAAATATTGTAGACGCTAGCCGAGTAAGGTTTGCTGCACTGCGAGCCACCGACCGGCACGCGGAAATCGTGATCGTCGATCTTGCTCGGCACCATCGAGTGGTTGATCCATTCGTACTTGTCGCCGTAAAAAGAAAGCTCACTACCGAAAGGTCGCGTCTCTTGTTGTTGCTTGGCGCGCTGGTAAACGATCGAGCGCTGGTCGTGCGAAAACGGCACTTCGTCGTTGTCGCCTTCGACCACGTACTGGCGAAGCATCGGCCGCATCGCTTCCATCAAATAGCGACCATGGCCGGCAATCGGGAAATTACGTCGCAGGGTGTGCTTGGATTGAATCAGATCCCAGATGCCAACCAGTGTCAGCAAGCCCGTCGGAACAGCGATCCACGGCCAGATTCCGCCGTGATTCCACAGAATCACACTCGCGACAAAAACAATCAGGCATCCAGCAAACAACCAGTAACGACTCGGTAACAGCGATTTCAATTCGGTTCTCCTCGTGCGATGCAGTCGACGAGGATAGCTCCAAAGAGCTGAATTTGCCGCTATCAGCGGCCGCTGGATTGCGGATTGGAGCGAACCCCGAAGATCATTCGTTCCTCATACGGTTGCCCATAAACGACAATTTGGTGGCCTTGTGCCTCGATTGCCGCGCGTACCTTCGCCGCGATATTTTCCTTGCAGATATAGATCGTATGCGCCGCATTATCACGGGCAAGTTCGGTATCGAGATCGGTGTCGTATTCCGGACCGAACGCGTCGAGCGGACGCGGATCGATCGAAACCTTGTCGACCCGCGCACCCAGATGAAGATGGATTCCATAGCGAGCCATATCCTCTACGAAGACCACATGATCAACCTGATAGGGAACACGATCACGAATTGTCTTGGCCCATTCGTCGGCGTTTTTGTGGGTCGGCCAATACGCACTAGCGAGTCGCAATGCGAGTAGCGCAAGCACCCAAATTCCAAGAAGTGCCCGTTGCGGAAACGCACGATGTTCCAACCGCATCTGCCGCGCGATGATCAATGCCAATGGCGTGAACAAGGGCAGGATGTACAGCGGCATACGCGATTGCGACAGACAAAAAACAACCAGCGGAATCAGCACCCATAGGGCAAGAATCAGTCCGGTTGAATCCTGCGACCGTGTTTCGAGTTTTCGCCAAACGCGCGACGATGCTGGCAATCCGCGCAACCAGCGATATAGCAACCATGTCCACGGCAGGCTGCCGACGATCAGGGTCGGCGCATAGATCTGCAGCCAGCCATACCATTCGCCGTGCCGGCCGAAGTCATCCGAAGCCACGCGTTCGACCACTTCCTTGTGCAGGAAGTAATCGAGCAATCCGGGTGTATCGTTGATGACGACGAGAAACCACGGCAAGGCGACTGCGCCAAATACCAGCAAACCGCTCCAGTGAAATGCCGAATTTGCGCTTCGTCTCGGCAGCCAAATTGAGCACGCGACCACCACGATCAAGGGCAACAACGCGGGCGGACCCTTGGCCAGAAAGCCAAGGCCGAAACCCAGCCACATCAACATGACCCAATGCCGCGAATGGGGTGGCTCAACATGGCGCGACTCGATCCATGCTGCCATCGCGCCACTCAACGCGGCCGCCACCAGGAAATCCGTGGTGACCAACTGCGCAGCACCAAACGGGAACAACATCGTTGCGTAGATCAGCGCAGCCTTGTTCTCTTCACCGGGAAGCAGGCGCCGCGCGATCCACCAGACCATCCACGCACAAAACAAAAACGCCAGCCCATTCGGAATCCGCGTAGCCCAGGCGTTGTAGCCGAACGTGGCCGTGCTCGCCGCGATCGCCCAATAGGTCAGCGGCGGCTTGGTCCAGTGGCCGACGAATTCGTTGCGCATCGGATGCACCCAGTCACCACTTTCGAGCATATTCAGCGCGACATTCGTGTAGCGCCCTTCATCCGGATCCCAGATCGCCCGCGTGCCAAGGAAGGCGAAAGCGAGCAGTACGATTGCCACGATGGTTTGAAATCGGGTTGGTGAGTAGCTGTAGCGCATAGGGAAATTCCGCAACAAAAACTGGAGGCTCGAATCCTCGGTGGTCAAGCGCGGCGCTAACGCTTCGAGCCATTCGCATGCCAAACCGACGTTCCATGCGTCGACAACACGGGCCTATTATTCAATCGCGGCGCACGCCGATCGCATAGTGTCGCATCCGCCATGTGGAAACTGGAAACCCCGTTCGGCTCGTGCCTCACCTTGTATACGGTGTATTCGCTACAGTGCGCTGAATCCCCGAAGCATCCCGGCGCACGAACCTTTTGAGGTGATAGATCCAGCATGCAAATCACATCACGCCAATGGCGATGGTTGACCGTCACAATCCTTGTTGCGATCTTCCTCTATGCCGACGGACCCGAAACGTTGATGTTCACCTCGCCGCTCGATTCAATCGGTATGGATGTTTTTACCGGGTTGATCGGGTTCCCATTCGTCTTGCTCTTCTCAGCCATCCTGAGTCATTGGATTCAGCCGCTGATTCGACGATACCTTGAACCGGCGAAGCGCTGTCTGCGTTGCCTTGCGCGGGCAATAGCCAACTTCGCTTTACTTGGTGCCAGATTGTTTCAGCGACATCCCTACTGTGGATCATGATCCATTGCCTACCGATCTTCGCGAAGCGTCCACTACCCGTGCCGCGAACATTCGCGATCGGATCAACGCCGCCTCCAGGCCGTATGCCTTTGGCTATCTGGCTTTCACCACGGCGGTTCTCGCGGCTCTGTGGTTAACCGAGATGGAATTTGATCTGAGCGAGAAGCAAATTCCATTTTGGTTGCTCATCAATTTTTCCACGATCGTCTTGACGCTCTATTGGAAGATCTCGCGGATCGTCCGCTGTCCGCGATGCAAGGCCTCGCTGCTGCGCATCGGCACAACGGGAGTGCTTTTTCGTATCCCTAAAAGAATCACGTTCTGTACCGAATGCGGTCTCGATTTTGACGAGTCGGAGTTGATGCGGGCGCGAGTGGATGACCGGCGGCAATGAGAGTAGGTGCCGATTCATGCAGTGCCCGCAAGAAAATCACAGATGCTGCGATGCAATCATCTGACTAATAATATTTTGAAAGTATAAAAGAGAGTTTCGAGCGGCTATGTAGCACTCGTGCCATTCGCAGATTGATCTGTCTGCGACTCGCGTCGCGTTGGCTTAGCGAGTCGAACGTTTTGATTGCTCAATTTGAATGCCGCTACGCCACGGTCAATACCGGTGCAAACCCACCAAACGGTGTGCGAAAGTTCGTGGTTTGTCCCTGATACATCCGCGCTGCAAACGACAATGCTTTGCCTTGGTAGGCGAAGCAGCGAATATCGACCTTGAGCGGCTTGGTATCCGCTGACAGTTGCCGCTCGCTCGGTTTCACGAGTTCCTGGGCGATGAACGTGCCACCGGAAATTTCGTCCCACACCCCGCGCGTCAGCTTGTCACCACGGTATGCGGCCTTGCCGCCGTATCCGGCTGCCGGTTTAAAGAAAAATTTGCGACGATTCTCCCATAGGAATTCCCGATTCGCCGAGGTCAGTAGCTGAGTGGAAGGAATGGCCTTCGACAACACAACAACGGAAGACGGGTTTGCTCCTGCTTGAGCAAGGAAATCGGCATCGCAAAGCAGGATCAAATTGCGTTTGTCAGCGTACAGCGCGTGAGCATGCGGGTGCGGCGATAGCACCACGTCGCCCGCCACGTAGGCCGCTCGCAGAGCGCTGTTTACGGGCTCTTCCAAGGCAAAGTCGGTGAGCCGGTTGTAGACCATATTCACCAGCGCGCCATTCAAGCTGATTTGACCGTCACGGTATTCGAGCGCTTGCGGAGAGCAAATTTCCGCGTGGTATCCGTGTTTTTTCAAAAGCTGCTGAAAAAGCAGGAACTCGGGATATAGATACTGCCCGGTCGGCGCCTCATCGACAATCGCAATCGACGTGAGCGGCAGCGCCCCTCGTTGCCACTGCCATTCCGTCTCGATAACCTTCAAGACTTCAGGTTCGATATTCGAAATATCCGTGGCTGAACTCATGTGCTCAGGCACACAGATTCGTTGCGCCCGAGCCAGCATGGCAGTGAGTAGTACGCCGCCCGGGTTGGTGTTGATCTCAATCAGCCGGGCACCATCGCCCGTGAGATGAAAGTCGAAACCCAATATGCCTCCGGGCGAACCGGGATCAATCTTTGCAATGTCCGGCGCCCAGCTCAGAACTTTCGATTGGTAGTCCGCTAGTGCCGAAACCTCTTCGATGGCGGCGATAACAGACTCAATCTGCTCAATGACCGAGCGTGGGATGTACACCGGGAGTGACGCAAACAAGTGTGCGTGCGACTGCGCCAGGGATCCTGAAAGTCCTTCTGATGACAACAGCGCATCCAGTTCAACCCGCAGCGCCTCGGCATCGACCGCAACGCAAAAACAGGCATCGTTAAGTGCCTCGGCATTAAAAGGCGCACACGGTGAGAGACCGTCGTTGTACCGCTTCGAATCTGGCTGCTTACTCATGGGTATTCGCCTGATTGAACCGAATGCTCATATATCTTTCACCGATGCTTCGACGCTCGCGCTGCGTGTTCGGCTGCAAAAAGAGCAATCCTGTGCTGACTTGCACTTGCTGGTCCTGCGAATTCCAGCAGCAGAACGTTTGTCTCGGCGAAGACATTCAATTGCGATTGCCATTGTCGAGATCCTTGATCAAGGCTTTCATCTCGCCAATCTCCTTGACCTGTGCCTCGATGATTCCGTCGGCCAATTCGCGCACGCGAGGGTCTGAGATATGCGCCCGCCTGCTGGTAAGGATGGCGATCGAATGATGCGGAATCATCGCCCTCATGTAGGAAACATCATCGACGGTCGCCTGGCTCCTGACCAGCCAGAGCGAGCCGGCAAACACGACGACGCTGCCGACCAAGATGCCGATATTGAGCTTCTTGTTCTCATACATCCCGAGCATGAAAAGCAACATGATCACAGCCATCGTCGCACCCATCACCAGCGCCATGTAGGCGCGCGTCTCGCTAAAGAAGATGTGATCAAACGCGTAGGTATTGAGGTACATGAGACCGAACATGACAACGGTCGAGGTGGCGATCATTGCACCGAATTTCAGATACTTTGACATGGCAATCCTCCGTCTAATTTTTGAAGAGCGAACGAGGAAATTCACACCCCAACGCTCGTTCAATCAATCGATCTTTTTTCATCATACTGATGAGGTATGAGCGGCTGATGAGTCCAGCGGTCTTTCCACCTGTTCCCTAGGAAATCGTTGAATTTCGGAATCGACGAACTCGAAAAATTGAACCTGAATCTCACTTGATACTAAGAGAATTTCCCTGACTTCAGCCGCCCAGGTTGGCAGCCTGGCGATCGGAACCAAAATCCGATGGTTCGGTGAGCGGAACGTGGTGGAGTTTCGCGCATTCAGACTTTAGGTGTCGACGACCAGTGGATATGGACGATCCTCCAGCTCTCGCCAGTCTTTTTAAGCACCATGGATTCGGCGCTCATCAATGTGAAGGGCTTTGCGTCTTTCAGTGTGTGAATTTCGCTCTCGCTGCCGACCCAGACCAGATCGCCGCCGCGTTTGGCGGTTCGATTCAACAACTGGACCTGGGCATCCTTCAGAAATGCCACGTCGCTGGATGCATGATGTGACAAGTACTCCTGTCGGTTGCGTTCAGCACCGCCGCTTTCAAGGATCAAAACATCAGGATCGAGCAGCGACTTGACTGTTTTGAGGTCGCCGGCCTTGAGCGCCGCACTGAAGCGATCCACCGTTTCGACGGCTGACTGCACTTCGGCAGGCATCGGGTGAGATGCGGCTTGATGTGGGGATGCAGCATCAGGTGATTGCGATTTCGAATCTTCGTGTGCGCTGGCGAGCGCACTGGCGAAGAGGAAGACCGCGAGGATCGGCGCGCTGATCAAATATCTTGTTTTCATGATCGGATTTCCTGTTTCAATCGTTGTGCTTGTGATCGTCTTTGCTTGGGTCGGCTGCTTTGACCCGATGACTCTCGACCGTTCCATCGGCATGACGATGGGTCATCATCTTTGCCTCGCCGGTCTTGTCAGATTCGGTTTGCGCGTGATCAGCATGCTCGTGGGCTTCCGACGAGGCATGATCGGCATCGGCGCCCGCCGACGCTTCTTCGCCTGACTGATGGTGCTCGGCGTGATCATGGTCGTCTGTGGCCGCAGCATCATGATCATCGTCATGTGCGTCGCCATCGTCATGATGCGCGTGACCTTCCGCATGCGAATGCTCGTGCTCGCCTGATTCACCACCGCCATGCGAGTGACCGCCGCTGTGCGCAACCATCTCCTCGTACTCCGCAGCATCCAAGGTTGGCAATTTCTGCAAGAATGCAGCCATATTCCAGATGTATTCGTCACCCATGCTCTTGCCCCAGGCCGGCATCGCCGAGGCCTTGATGCCGTGCTTGATGACCCAGAACGCATGCGCCGGATCGACGGTTTCCTTGGCAAGATTGGGCGGTGCCGGATACAAACCCTTGCTCATCTCCGAATCCGCCATGCCCGGCGAAAGATGGCAACCTGTGCACATGGCATTGTAGTTGCCGGCACCCTGGGTGATTTTTGCCGGATCGGAAAGATCAGGCACCTCAAGCTTGTCGGCGCGCGTCTCGATCGAGCGCTCGCGCAGGGTTTCGAGGATACTGGAGGTGATCTGGAAGTGGGGTTCATCGGCGCCGATGTTGTAAAGACCCGACCAGACGTAGACGCCTCCAGCGACGGCCAAAACGGCCAGCCCGATAATCGCCCCGGTGAATTTTCCTGTGTGCGATGTCATGAGTTGTTCCTTGAATTGAGTTAGAACCAAAGGCGCACACCAGCGACCAGCTGGGTGTCCTCGACCTGAGAAAAATCAGCGCGCGCGTAGTCGGCTGTCTTGCCAAACTTGCGCGACCAGACCACGCCGACATACGGCGCGAATTTACGTGTCACCTCGTAGCGCACGCGCAAGCCCACATCGATATCGGACAAGCCCGAACCGATACCCCGAGCAGCATCGTTCTTTCCGTAGAAATTCACTTCGACGTCGGGCTGCAGTATCAGCCGCTGCGTCAACAACACGTCGTACTCGGTTTCAACGCGCAACGCGGTTCTACCTGCCTCGCCGATATAGGCCGTTGCCTGCACGTCAAACCAGTACGGCGCCAGACCTTGGAATCCGAAAGCCGCCCAGTTTCTGCCGGGACCTTCGCCGAAATCATGGCGCGCGCCAGCCTGCCATCCCCAGTAGGCCGCGAACGCATGATTCCACAGCACTTCGCTGCGCGTCGCGCCGAGACGCCCATCGCTACGCTCGCCATCGAGTTTGAACCACAGCTTGTTGAGGTCAGAGCCGTACCAGGCCTGTGCATCGATGGCCTGACCGTTGGTATCGTCGCCGTGGAATTGCTCCAAACGGTCGATGATGACGCTTGCGAGTATGGAATGACCGTGCATTCCGCGCATGCCCGACATCGCGCCGCCGTCCACACCATCGGAATAGTCGGGATCGCGGGCATCCGGCGGTGCGGATCCGCCCTGCATGTTCATCGAGCCGTGATCCATGCCCTGCATCTTGGATTCGTCCATACCCTCCATGCCCTGCATCTTCGAATGATCCATTCCTTCCATTTTGCTGTGATCCATAGGCTGCATCTTGGAATGATCCATGCCTTCCATCTGACTCTGGTCCATGCCCTGCATCTTGGAATGATCCATACCTTCCATCTGGCTGTGGTCCATACCCTCCATCTGGCTGTGATCCATACCCTGCATGTTGGAATGATCCATCCCTTCCATATTGCTATGGTCCATGCCCTGCATGGGTTCATTGACCTTTGAGCTGGGCGTCTTCGCGTCGGCCTCAGCGGTTTCGCGCTTGGCATCGACAGCCTTGATGTCGTGGTGTGCCGTGGTTGCGATGTGCGCCTGGTGAGTGCTCGACGCTTGGCTGTCTTCGCGGCTTGGCGTTTGCGCCTGCGCCCAACTGGCGACCGGCGAAACAAGAACAATGGCGATGCCTATCCGCAAAGCGCGACCAGCCGCTACGCGGAAGGTCGGTTTCGATTGCTCGTGCGCCACGTTCTTCATGACACCACCACTTGGCGGAACATGCCCGCTTCCATGTGGTAGAGCAGATGGCAGTGGTAGGCCCAGCGTCCTGGCGCATCGGCGCTGACTCGGTAGGTCACGCGTTGCGCTGGCTGCACCATGATCGTGTGTTTGCGCACCTGGAATTCGCCGGCGGCGCTTTCCAGTTCGCT
>JBBSVJ010000047.1:0-18672 GCA_038233665.1 Lysobacterales bacterium | reverse complement strand
CTGCCCGGGGTCGGTGGCGCACCCAAATCTCTGCTTCAGGTGACACCGCAGCCGTGGTCGATATGGGTTGCCGATGCCGCCAGTGGCGCCGGTCACCTCGTCTGGCGCAGTCCGGACTCACTCCCTGGTTCGTATCCGCAAACGGAAGGCGGTGACAACCTGCACTGGGCCGCTGGCGATCGGCTGGTGTTCCTCGGTGACATGGATGGATGGCCGCACCTTTACTCGGTATCTACGAGCGGCGGCGAAGCCTTGTTGTTGACGCCGGGTCAGTTCATGGCTGAGTTCATCAGCTTGAGTCCGGACCGCAGCTATCTGGTCTACAACGCCAACACCGGCTCGACACCGGGCGATGGCGATCGACGGCACCTGTATCGCGTGCCGGTGGATGCGGCCAGTCCAAAGGCGCTGACCTCGGGCGCAACGATCGAATGGTCGCCCGTGGTGACCGGTGACGGCATGCACATTGCCTTCCTGCAGTCCGGTGCGCAGCGTCCGCCGCTGGTGGCGGTGACGTCGATCAACGGATCCGATTCGCGCGTGATCAACGCAGACCAGATTCCGAAGGATTTTCCGACGGATCAGCTCGTCGTTCCGCGACCGGTGACGTTCAAGGCGGCAGACGGCTTGATGATCCATGGTCAGTTGTTCGAGGGGCGTGAGGGCAATGCCGCCAAGCCTGCCATCATTTTCGTCCACGGCGGTCCGCCGCGACAGATGTTGCTCGGCTGGCATAACTGGAGCTATTACGGCAACGGCTATGCGGTGAACCAGTATCTGGCCAATCACGGTTTCGTGGTGCTTTCGGTCAACTATCGACTCGGTATTGGTTACGGCCACGCTTTCCATTTTCCGCAACACGCGGGGCCGAGCGGCGCATCCGAGTATCAGGACGTCGTAGCGGGTGCGAAGTATCTGCAAGGACTGCAGGGCGTCGACCCGAAACGCATCGGCATCTGGGGTGGCTCCTATGGCGGCTATCTCACCGCGCTCGCGCTGGCGCGCAACTCGGATATCTTCAAGGCCGGCGTGGACCTGCATGGCGTGCATGATTGGTCCCTCGAGTTTGACGATTGGTACGGCAAGGCGAGCGGACGCTATGAGCAGGGCGATCGCAAGCAGGCCGTGAAGGTCGCGTTTGAATCATCGCCGGTTGCCGACATCGCCAAGTGGACTTCACCGGTGCTTGTGGTGCAGGGAGATGACGATCGCAACGTTGCGTTTAACCAGACGGTAGACTTGGTGCAACGTTTAGAAAAGCAAAAAATCCCTTACGAGCAGTTGGTTCTACCCAACGAGATTCACGACTTTCTGCGCCATGCCAGTTGGCTGCGCGTGGATGAGGCAACGGCCCGATTCTTCACCGAAAAGCTGCATCCGTAGCACTGCGCGGGTTTCTGCGGGCTCGTTGCAAATGGCATGCTGCGCCCCTTGGCAGGTTGCAGGTTTGCGCGTCGTTAGGTGACTTGGAAGTGATTGAAAGCGGAATTGTCTTGGAATTGTCGTTCGGAAATGGGCGTTCTCGGATTGCGGCGACTCAGCATGCCATTCGGGTTTAAGGACACGCCGCTCGGCGAACTCGAGTGACAATCAACTCGGCTGGCGAAAATTCAGGCGGCGTTGAAGCGCTTCGTGATCGTGAGCCAAGCCGGTCACTATCAAGGCCAGCAACGTCAGATCGCCCCGAGGTCGATCGTATGCGTCACCCGCTGTGTGCCGCTCGTGCTTTCGATACAGGTCACATCCACCTTGTTCTCCGCTTCGCGAGGATGAATCTCGACGACTTCGGCGCAGGCTTTGCCCTCGGATTGCAGCGTCTGTTTCAAACCTTCCACCTCTGCCGAGTCCAGCTTTGGAGCCATCTCTGCGGCTTCACGTGCGATGGCCAAGTCGTGCGGTGTCATCTCGACCGCTGCAGGTTCCGGGGAAGGACTTGAACACCCGCCGAGCACGGCCACAAAAACCACCATCGTCAGCAACGTTTTCATGAGTTTCCCTTCGCCTGTTTTGCGTTGGCGCCGAGTGTACCTGTCAGCATTGAAACCAGCACCTTGGTCTTGGCTGCCGCAACTCCTTCGAGATGCGCTTATTTGCGCGCGGCAAAGATTTTGGACAGTCGATCCGGGCTGCCCTCGACGCGTTGCAGATGCGGAAAGCGAAGACCATCGTGATAATCGAGACTCACTGTGCGATAGCGATTGAACTCCCGGACCAGCAGCGTGATCGGCGTTTTGCCATCCTTGGCGGCTTCGATTGCATCATCGAGGCTCTTCGAGTCCTTTTCATAAGCCAGGTCGTTGACCGCGACAATCGTGGTGCCGCTGCCGAGTCCCGCGTTGAACGCCGGGCTGTCCCAGCGGACATCGGTAATCTTGCCTTCATTGTTCAGAGACAGGCCAAGCGAATAGATGAAATCAGCGCCACCACGCGGCCCTTTCGAGGCCTCGGTTGCGTAGTCGCTGGGCTTGTTGGTGTACACCAGCTTCCAGCCTGACGCGGCAATTCCGCCGGTCAGCGGCACCTTGCCATCGAGGCGGTCGCGCAAGAATTTGGACCAGTCGTGGGCAACCACGCTGGTGAGTGTCGAGACGACATCATCGAAAGTATGCGTGTCTTGCTGTTTCCATTCGCCATCGTTGACGCCAAAGAAGGCGAGTGCGAAATCATCCAGCGATTTCCTGTCGCCAGTTTTGCTGCGTATCAGCGCATCGGCCTCCAGCCAGATCATCTGTCCGGCCGAGTAGTAATCCTCGCTGAGCTGATAGTTGCGATAGGGCTTGGGTGCGCGTGCGGATACGATGGGATCGTTGGTGGTGTCCTGCACGTTGCGCCAGGACAATCCGGGTCGATTGTCGGCATAGCTTGCCGCGACCAATGCCAGCGCATCGCGCGAGGCGTCAAGCGGGCGCAGCCCGCTGCGTGCGGCCAGCACGTTGCCCCAGTACTGGGTTTGCCCCTCATACACCCAGAGCAAACTGTCCTGCATGGGAACATCGTAGTTGGGCGTCCAAAGGTCGGCGCCGCGGCGATATTTCCCGTTCCACGAATGCGTGTACTCGTGCGCGAGCAGGTCGGTACTGCCAGTCTTGGGTTTCCAATCAGTGAAATAGTCGACGCCGACGCCGTTTTCACTGGAGCGCTGGTGCTCCAGGCCGTTGCCGGACATCTGATCGGACAGCGAGAAAAGGAAGTCGTAGTGGTCGTAGTGCTGCGCATGGAAAAGTTTAAGGGCCTGTGCGACCAGAGCACGATGTTCCGCAAGATGCTCGGGTTTGGCCTCCAGATAGCTGGCGGCGTCGGCGACCACGTTCAGTCGCACCGGCACGCTGGCGCCCGGTGCCAGGTCGTATTGCTTGAAGTAGCGCCCCGCGTACACCGGCGAGTCGATCAGGATATCCAGTGCTACGGTGTCGTAGTGCACGGTGCCCGTCGCCACGCCACCGGCGCCCTGGTCGGAATCCAGCGCGCTGGCCGCGTGCCAGCCACTGGGATATTTTACCGTGGCTGCAAACTGGATCTGGCTCGCGTAGTGGCCGGCGGGATACAGCACCACGGCGTTCCATTGCAGGTTCAGCATCGTGGGCGTCATCACCACGCGGCCCTGCGCTTTGTCGGTCGGCGAAAGATAGTCATAGTCGACGCTGATCGTCTGCACGCCGTCGGGAATATCGAGGTGGAAGGCGTAGACGTTGACCGTGTCGCGTTTCCAGGACAGTTTTTGTCCCTTGGCGTTGGGCGTGTCGGCGTGAATCTGTAGCCCTGCGATCTTGTCGATCGGGCCGCGCGGCGAATGACTGCCCGGCAACCACTGCGGATACAGCAAGGTCAGTGCGCCGGCCTGCACCGGAATCGTCTCGCGCACGCGGAAAATGTGCTGGTCGACATTGGTGGCGTCGACATCGATGCGTATCGTGCCAGGCGCGTAGGGTACATCTTGAGGCGTGGCAACTTCGGCGTGGACACTGCCCGCCAGCGCGAGCGAGAAAAGGAACAGGAAAAAGAGGCGACGCAGCATGGTGACTCCGAATCAAAAAATAGCGGAACCATTCTAGCTATCAGGTGCGCGCGCAAAACCTGCCGAAAGGCACCCGAGACATTCAACGATCGAGATGACAACGAAGACGACGCGATATCCGGCTGCAGCAATGACGCGGCAAACCTTAGGCTGTGCAGAACATTTGTTGATCGCGTTGAGCGGCGGGCAGAAGGCGCAGCAAAGGCGCTGAAGTCGCAGTGGAGTAGGCCGTGGCCGTGATAAATGACATCGCTTCGGCGAACGGAGTGTTCCAAATTACCGTGCGTCACCAAGAAACTGTGGGCAAAAAAGAACCCCGCGAAGCGGGGTTCTCGATTCTCAAACTGAGCCTGGAGATGGAATCGTGAAAATCAGAGATACGCATCCATCCTGCTTTCAATTCCCGAATCAGGCTTTTGTTCCAATCAGAATTTGAAGACCAGATTCGTCGTCAGCAGTTGATCAGTCTTCTTTTTGTCCGGATTGACGTCCGAGTTGTGTCGAACTTCGTATCCGATCTTGAGCGCGAGCTTTTCGCTCATGCTGACGGCCAGTCCCGCGTTGTTCTGAAGGAAGGTGTTGTTGGAACCGGATTCGACCAGCGTGGTGTTCTCGAACGAGGTCGATTCATTGAACTTGTGTTTGAAGCTGACCAGACCACGGGCAACGATGTTGCCTTCGACATCGGGGTCGACGAACGTGGTCACAGGTGGGTCGCCTGCGGTGACCTGGTACGCACGCGGATCGAGACGACGGTAGCCCGGGCCGACTTCGGCTGAAAATTCGGTCTGCGCATTTTTGACGAAGGTGTAGCCGTAGCCGAGCGATACGATCCACTGATACGCGTACGGCGAAAAATCATCGTTTTCGTAACGTGCGGCACTGACCAGATAGCTGCGTTCATCGAACTTGTAGCCCGACGATGCGCCGATGTCGAAACGATTGGCGGTCAGATCGTACTCGCCGTTCGCCTCGCCCTTGCTGCGCAAGGCATTGAGGAAAAAATTGTGCTTCCACTGCGCATCTTCTTTCTTGAACGCGAGTTTGGCGTTGAGGTTCTGCGATTTGGTGTTGCCGGTGGTCAGCGCGAAACCAACCTCACCGCTGCCCGACCATTCGTTGTCCGAACTTTGAGCCGAGGCGAACAGCGGAATAGCCAGCAATACAGCGCCCGCGAGGAGAGCTTTTTTCATGGGGAATAACCTTTTTATTGGAGAAGCGATTGGTTCTGGATGCGCAATCGGGAAAATCACGGAAGCGCAGGCGATGCGATGCTAGCGACCAGATTTGAATGGAAAGTGAATGGCGGGCGCAGATCGACCTGCTGAAACAGTTCTTTACGTCGATAGATCAGGCAGATCTCGCACCGTAATAGAGCATCACCGCATGCTTGGCTTCGGCAAAGAAAAGCCAGCGTTCGGCAAAGATGCCGAGCATGCCGCTGAACAACGAGATCCAGGCTGCAACCACCCCCAAGCCCGGAACGAGCAGGCTCAGCAAGGCTAAACTTCCCGGCACGCCGAATGCTGTGGTCAGGCAAATCAGACGCAACTTCCGTGAGTGCTTGCGCGCCACTCGGAAACCCATCTCGTGAGTCAGATAGTTTTCTTCCGTGTGCGGTTGCTCGAATGAGCGTACGTCGCCGAGGTAGCCAAGGCCGGTGGCATCACCGGTAGTCGTTTTTGCAGGCTCGTCGATGGATTTCCAGTAGCCCAGTTTGGTTGCGGCGACGGCGATGGACAGCGTGACGATGCCGACTCCGAGCGCAAGATTCCAACGAGCTTCTCGAAGCGATGAAAGCGAAACCGAGGCATCAGGCAGGGATTTGAACGCCCACAACAGCAAAAAGCCGCTGTAAAGGGCGAGCAGCAGGTAAACAGGCACAACGAATCGGTTGTTCCAGCCATGAATCGGTTTGAGGCAGGCGTAGATATTGGCTGTGCAATAGACGGTGACCAGTGACCCTAGGGCCAGGGCGGCGCCGTAGGCCTGAAACGTACGCGGATTGCTCCAAAATGTTCCTGCCGAGTCGGTTGAGACGGCTCCCCACTTCCACGCATAAATGGCAATGGCGGCAGCCGGTAGAAACGTCAGCAACGATAAAACGCCCTCCCTCGATAACCATGAAGTGCGCCATTGAGACATTGCTCGCCACGCGCGCAGGGGCTTGCCCAAATGGGCAAGTGAGGCGCTCAAGCCGATGGTGACCATCAAGAATCCGGCGACGAATGCATAGGTAAGCGCAGTCGGATACACGCAGACCAAGGTTGTGGTGTCGCCGCCGACAAGGATCGCCCCGGCCACGCAGACCGGCCATTGTGTCGCCAAAACGAGGCCAAGCAGTATCCACAGCCCGTAACCCGCACCGGACAACACAGTAAACAGAATGATCGAGAACGTCGGTCGCATCGTCGGTCCTCCTCAGCGCGACAGCACGCGATCAACCCAGCGCAACAGCGGTGGCAGCTGCGTGGTATCGATCGCCTCGGCGCTTGGTTTCGTTGCAGGTTTTGCGCTGGCCGCGTCGCGTCGGGGACGCGGTGGCAGGTAACGATTGACCGGCTTGTAGCCAAACTCGGGCATCAATGCGTAGCCGCCGCGTTCAGCGACAAGTTTCGATACATCGGATTCCGCATCACCCAGATCACCGAAGTGGCGCGCGCGTGTCGGACACGCCATCACGCAGGCGGGCTGTCGATCGGCTTCATCGAGCGTTTCGTTGTAGATGCGATCAACGCACAATGTGCATTTCTGCATGACACCACGCTTCGCGCTGAACTCACGTGCACCGTACGGACACGCCCAGGCACACAATTGGCACCCGATGCACTTGTCCTCATCGACCAGGACAATGCCATCCTCGGCACGCTTGTAGCTCGCCCCGGTCGGACACACCGTCACACAGGCAGGCGTCTCGCAATGCAGGCACGAGCGTGGGAAGTGGATGCTTTGAGTTGCAGCGATTGCGGGTAATACGGAATCAGCAATCGATGACGAGCAAGAGTGCGTTGTTTTTGGCTTGACTCCTGCTGCTATTTCCAATTCTCGATTCCCAATTCCCTGCACTTCGTAAGAATGCACTCGATTGAACCAAACTCCCATTGGCTCGGCGCCGTAGGCATCCTCGTCGGGCAATGGTCCGAACGAGCCGCCATCGTTCCATTCCTTGCAAGCGACCGCGCAGGCGTGACAGCCGACACACGTATCGAGATCGATGACGAGGCCGAGTTTGCGTGCGCTGGGTGGGGGCAGGCTGGTCATGGTTGCGGCATCAAGGGCCAGAACAGCGGAATCAGATACATGGACAGTGCACAGAATATTGCAATCAAGGGAATCCCGACTTTCATGAAATCGACAAATCGATAGCCGCCAGCGTAATAGACCATGGTATTGGTCGGATAGCCGACTGGCGTCGCGAACGAGGTTGCCGCGGCGAAAGCCACGGCGACAACGAAGGGCCGCGGATCGGCGCCGACGGTATGTGCGACGGATATGGCAATGCCGACCATCAGTACCACCGAGGGGTTGTGACCCATCAATTCGGTCAACAACGCGGTCAGCAGGTAAACCACGAGCAAGGCTGCGAGCGGCCCGTGTCCACCAATGAAACCCATGCTGGCCTGGACAAGGGTTTGCGATAAACCACTGTTTTCGATCGCGGTGCCCAGCGGCAATATCGCCGCGAGCAAGACGATGATCTTCCAGTCGATGCCTTCGTAGAGATCCTTGCGTCCGTAGCAGCCGGCGATCGCCATGGCCACGGCACCGGCAATTGCCGCCACCGGAATCGGCAGCCAATGCATGCCGGAGGTGATCACTACCGAAATCATGATCAATACGGCGGCGATCGCGCGTTTTGACGTGCGTCGGGTGTCCTCACGTTCGCTCAAAACCACGAAGCGCTCATCGCCACGCAACGCCGTCGCGGCCTCATCGTTGACCAGTAGCAGCAAGACATCACCGGCGGTCAGGCGCACATCCTTGATCTTGTCGCGCAGGATACGGCCGCGCTGGTGGATCGCCAGGGCAATGGCATCGTGATTGCGGCGGAAATCGAGCTCTTCGAGCGAACTGCCTTCGATCGTTGATGCTGGTTTGACCATGACCTCGACGAGGATTCGCGCCGAGCTCTTGTCGTGACCGTAGCGATCCTCGGGATCAATTTCGAGATCGGCACGTTTGCGGAAATCCTCGATCTTGTCCCAGTCGCCACGCACCAGCAGGACATCGCCTACTTCCAGCACCTGAGATCGTGGCGACCACAGGTGACGATCGCCACGAAGCAGTTCGAGAGGGTAGATGCTGTATTTGTCGCCAAGTTTCGCGTCGGCGATGGTTTGTCCAATCAGATTCGATTCCGCTGTGACTTTAAGCTCGGTCACGTACTTGCCAATGTCGGTCTCGGCGGCGGCAACGGGTGAAATCTCTTTCGGCAACAACCAGCGACCAACCAGCATCAAATACGTGATTCCGACCACGGCCAGCAGCGCACCGAGGCGAGTGAACTCAAAAACGCCAAAACCCGCCATGCCATGTTGCTGGGCGAGGCTGTCGGCGAGCAGGTTTGATGAAGTTCCAATCAAGGTACACACACCACCCATCTGTGCGGCGTACGCCATCGGCAGGAGGACGCGAGCGGGTGAAGTGCCGGTATTCGCGCAGACCCGCAACGCCAGCGGCAGAAAGGTCGCAACCAGGGCGATGTTCTTGACGAACGCGCCCATCGGCGCAATCGCCAGCATCAATGCAAGGGTCAACAACCATGGTTTTCGGATACGCGAGAGCATGCGGCCGAGTGGCTCCAGTGCGCCCGAGCGTTCGATGCCTAAACTCAAGGCAAACATCGCGGCGACCGTGATGGTGGCCTCATTGCTGAAGCCGGCGAGTGCCTCGGCCGGGGAGACCAATTGCAGCGCAACCAGCAGTACCAGCACGATCAGGGCAACCAGATCGATGCGCACTTTTTCGCTGGCGAACAACGCAACGGCGCCGACGACGATGATCAGGGTCATCCATTGCGGCAGGCTCATTGCTGCGCTCCGTTGCCCGACATGACGATTCGGTGCCCGGGTTCAAGCGGCGATGGATCGCATTCGATACGCACGCGCAAATCGAACCACGCGGCCTGGCCGGTTACCGGATCGGCATTCGCGTAAGCGGACGAATTTTTATCCGACGGCAGCAGTTCGTTGATCAGATGATTGAGCAAGAATCCGTCGCGATTTTCCGGCGCATCGGCATCGAGTTTCCATGCGCCTTTGTGCTTGCCAATCGCATTCCATGTCCACAGCGTTCCAGGAGCGGTCGCCGAGTGGAATTTTGCTTGCACACGAATGCGCGCCAGCGGCGAAACCAGCCAGATCCAATCGTCATCGGCGACGCCATTCGCTTCGGCCGTCTGCGGATTCAAATACAAATAATTGCGCGCGGTAATCTGGCGCAGCCAGGCATTCTGCGAACCCCAGCTGTGATACATGAACATCGGCCGCTGGGTAATGGCAGACAGATTGAACTCGCAATCCGTCTCATCCTTTTCGTCATCGAGATCACGGCAACTTGCAGCGTGTTCAACCCTCTCATACCAGAACGGAATCGGATCGAAGTAACGCTCCACCCGTTCGCGCTCTTTCTCGGGCGGCTGATGCGCACCATGCCCCTGTGCAGCCAGACGAAAGCGTTGCAGGGTTTCGCAGTAAATCTGCATGACGATCGCATCAGTCGAGCCGACGAAGCCCAGCGACTTGGCCCAGCTCAGGTAATCGCGATTGGCCATCTTGTAATAGCGCCCGGCATCAGGGACCTTGGCCTCCCACACGCAGCCGTGTTCGATATAGCGTTTGAGCTGATCCGGATTGGGTTCGCCGAAGCCCGATTGCGAGCCATCGACGCCGCGCCAGCCGGCGAGCATGCCAACGCCCGGCGTACGTTCGTGCTCGACCATGTACTGGGCGAATCCGCCCGGGTATTTCGCCGTACCGTCGCCTTTGAGCAGTCCCGGCAAACCTATCCGCGTACCGAGATCGATCAGCACATCCTGGAACGGGCGCACGTCACGATCGGGTTCAAGCACGGGTTGGCGGATTGCATCGGCGGCACAATCGGCATCGGAGATCGGCCGGTCGAGCATGCTGATGCAATCGTGACGCTCCAGATACGTGGTATCGGGCAACACGAGATCAGCAAAGGCGACCGTTTCGGACAAGTAAGCATCCGAATAGATGATGTGCGGGATCCGGTACTCACCGCTGGCCTCATCGCGATCACAAAGCATGCGCCGCGTCTCGCCGGTATTCATCGACGAGTTCCAACCCATGTTGGCCATGAACATGAACAACGTGTCGATGCGGCAGGGATCTCCCGCCCAGGCATTGCGGATCACCGATTGCATGATGCCGTGAGCGGCCAGCGGATGCTGCCAGGAATACGCCTTGTCGAGACGGCGCGGCTGGCCATCGGCATCGACGAGCAGGTCCTCAGGCGATTGCACATAGCCCAGCGGACCGCCATCGAGCGTGCCGTTTTCCTTGCGCGATTTGGCCGGCCGATTCGGTGGCGGTGCTGATTTCGGATACGGCGGCTGATAGCGGAAGCTTCCTGGTGTGTCGATTGCACCGAGCAGCATCTGCAAAACGTGCAAGGTGCGGCAGGTATGAAAGCCGTTTGAATGAGCCGAGATGCCACGCATGGCATGCATCGACACCGGCCGGCCGACCATCTTGGTGTGCCTGCGCCCGTGCGTATCCGTCCACGGCTGATCGAGCGTAATTGCCTGATCAAACGCGGTCTCGGCAAGCTCGCGGGCGAGCCGTTTGATCGTATCGACCGAAACCCCGCAGCGTTCGCTGACCGATTCTGGCGCGTAGTCGTTGTCGAGGAATCGCTCGGCAATCAACTGGAACGAAGGCACTGCCTTGCGCCCATCCGCCAAGGTGTATTCGCCAACGACCATGGGCGAAATATCCACAGCGTCTGCCCGAACCAGCAAAACAACCTCACCGTCATCCCGGCGCAGGCCGGAATCCAGCGCCTCCGCTGCTGACCTTAAAGCCGCTGAATTGGCTTCCGTACTGGGAGGGTGGGCCGTGGAGCGCGCCGCGCATAGCGCATGTCCACCGCTATCGCGCACAATCAAACCATCATCCGCTGCGCCCGAATCGCGGATCACCAGATGATGCGCATTCGTGTAACGCACGAGATACTCAAGATCGACGCGATCATTGCGCAACAGCTCGTGGATGAACGCGCCGGCGAGCAATCCATCCGTGCCGGGATTGATCGGTACCCACTCGTCGGCGATGGCGCCATAACCGGTGCGTACCGGATTGATCGCGACGATCTTCGCGCCACGCGCTTTCATCTTGCCGAGACCGAGCTTGATCGGATTGGAGTCGTGATCCTCGGCCACGCCCCAGAGCATCAGGTATTTGCTCAAATCCCAATCGGGTTCGCCAAACTCCCAGAAGCTGCCACCAAAGGTATACATACCCGCTGCAGCCATGTTGACTGAGCAGAAACCGCCATGCGCAGCGTAATTGATCGTGCCGAACTGGGTTGCCCACCAGCCAGTCAATGCCTGCGACTGATCGCGCCCGGTGAAGAACGCGAGCTCATCGGGATTGCGCTGGCGGATATCGCCGAGCCACTTGGCCGCCAGTTCAAGTGCCTCCTCCCACTCGATCTCACGGAACTCGCCCGCGCCGCGCTCGCCGATGCGCAACAGCGGCTTGGTCAAACGCGCAGGCGAATAGTGTTGCTTGATGCCTGACGAACCCTTGGCACAAATGACACCACGATTGACCGGATGCTTGGGGTTGCCATCGATATAGCGAACGCGACCATCCTTGAGATGCACGCGAATACCGCAGCGACACGCGCACATGTAGCACGTGGTCGTTTTGACCTCGTCGGCGGTCGGCGTGTTCAGGGCGAGTGAGGCGTGTGGCATCAAGCGTCAGTTCGAACTCAGGAACCCCTGATGGTAATGGGTAAATCCCGGAGCGGGGACATTGTCCACGCCTTGCTCACTCGATGTCGTCGCAAGCCCTTGTTTCAATAGGGGTCTTTGTTGGACGGGTGCGGAAAGTCGGGCGTAGGCAATGGGCAGAGCATGGTCCGAATCAACGCCGTCGCGCGACTGCCCGATTCTCCATTCCCCATTCCCGGCTCCAGACCCCTGTGCCAAACTCAAGCCCCATCTGGCAACCCGGCATTTCGCGCCCATGGATCGCTACGAACGCACCCTGCTTCTGCACCGGATGCTCAAGACGGCTCGCTACCCGGTCACCCTGAAACGGGTGCAGGAGGAGTTGCAGTGTTCGCGGGCGACGATGTACCGCGATATCGCTTTTCTGCGTGATGCGCTCGGTGCGCCGGTTGAAAGTGATTCCGAGAACGGCACCATTCACTATGCGAAGGATGAGGCCGATCGTTTCGAGCTGCCGGGATTGTGGTTGTCGAGCGAAGAGCTGGCCGCCTTGCTCGCCCTCAACGAATTGCTCGATCGTTCTGACCCCGGCGTGCTCGCCGGTGCGCTGGCACCGTTCCGGGCGCGTATCGAAACCCTGCTTTCCGATCATGCCAGTGGACGCACGCTGCCGGTCGAACGTATCCGCGTGATCTCCAGTGGGGCGCGCAAGCTCGATCAGGTGGTGTTCCGTACCGTATCCAGCGCCATGCTCAGTCGCAAACGTTTGACCTTTGAATATCGCGCGCGCACCACCAACGCGCCGACCACGCGTGATGTTTCACCGCAACGTCTCGCCCACTATCGCGACAACTGGTATCTCGACGCCTGGGACCATGGTCGCGAAGGGCTGCGCAGTTTTGCTCTAGATCGCATGCGCAGTGTGAAGGTAGGGGATCAGGATGCACTCGACAGTGACCTGGCCGAGCTCGACGCGCATCTGGCGTCAAGCTACGGCATCTTCTCGGGCGCACCCAAGGCCACGGCGGTGATTCGTTTTTCCGAGCACGCCTCACGCTGGGTCGCCGATGAGCATTGGCACTCGCAGCAGGAAGGCCACTGGTTGGGCGATGGTCGATACGAATTGAAGGTGCCCTACAGCAACTCGCGCGAACTGCTGATGGATGTACTCAAGTACGGTCCGGATGCCGAAGTGGTTTCCCCGGTTTCCTTGCGCGAGGAAATGCGCATCCTGCTGCAGCTCGCGATTGGCAGCTATCAAGGTGTTACTGCGCCATGATTGAAAGGCCGCCCGACGAAATCATCAGCAAAAAGATCGGAATTCCAATCTCGCTGGTACTCGGTTCGGGCGGTGCGCGGGGCTATGCGCACATCGGCGTGATCGAGGAGTTGATCGAGCAAGGCTTCGATATTCAATCAATTTCAGGCAGCTCGATGGGTGCCTTGGTCGGTGGCGTATACGCCGCGGGCAAGCTTGATGCTTATCGTGACTGGGTCTTGCCGCTGGAAAAATTCGATGTTTTCAAGCTGCTTGATATCACCATCAGTGGCGGTGGCTTCATCAAAGGCGATCGCATCATCAATGCGATGCGCGAGCATGTCGGTGACTTATTGATCGAGGATCTGCCGATCAGCTACACGGCGGTGGCGGTCGATCTGGATGCGCACCGTGAGGTCTGGTTTTCAGAAGGCTCCCTGTTCGATGCAATCCGCGCGTCGATCGCCATTCCAACCGTGTTTCGCCCGCATCGCTATCAAGGGCGATTGCTTGTCGATGGTGGCCTGCTCAACCCATTGCCGGTCTCGCCGACCTTGCGCGATACCACCGCAGCGACCATCGCGATTGATGTGAACGGGCCGGAAGAGCCGCTTGGCAACCTATCCTCTGGAGAATTCGGCCCGACTATCGACGCCCACGGCGATCAGCCGGCAGATGAAAATGATGATCGCGGTAGAGCCGGCAATCGAATGGGCCGTCTGCTGGGTTCCTGGTTTGGCAATGACGCAAGCTCAGGCGAGATCCCCGAACCGAGCATTCTCGAATTGTTCGCGAAATCACTGGATACCGTTCAGGAGACGATCACACGCCTGAAACTGGCCGCGCAACCGCCTGATCTGTTGATAACGATCCCGCGCAACGCGTCGACATTTTACGATTTCCATCGCGCCGAAATAATGATCGAAATTGGTCGTCAACGGACCCGCGAAGCGCTTGAGCGCTGGTCGCCCAAGCAGCTCAATCGGCGATTGCGATAGCTGCTGGTTTCCGCCAGCATCAAAGATATCCGGGGAAAGCCGGGAACGTCCTGCCGACGAAACGGTCGGAATCTGCGCATGACCACTCGCTGTTCCATCTCGCCAAAGTGAAGACTCGCGTGACAGCGGTCTGTATCGTTCCCCCCATTACTAATCACTCCCTACCAGGTTACCGCTGATGATCATTCGAAAAATACTGAGCCCGATCGCCTTTCTCCTGCTCTTTTGCGTGGCCAATGTGCACGCCGCGCCGATAGCGGCCGATGAGTACCGCATTGATATGACCGTCCTTTACAACGGATCGTTGATTGGCAAGCCTGCGATTGTCGCCAAGGCCGGTGCCGAAGCCGAGATAAAAGACGAGAACCCGATGAAGCCGGATAAAGGTTTCCGGATTCTGGTCACGGCCATTCCGTTGGATGCGCCTGCTGACGGTACGGAATCGGTCAAGCTTCAGTTGACGTTTTTTGGTCGCCTGAAAGGAAAATGGATTCAGCGCGGTGAGCATTCCGTCACGATGGTCACCGGAAGGTCAGTCAGTTTTGCTTTCCCCTCAAAATCACCGGAAGCCGCTGGAAAGAACTATGACGTCGTTCTGTCAGTCAACCAGAATTCGGGTGGCAAATCAGCAAGGCAGCCGAAGAAGTAGCGCCTGATTTGGCCACGGATGCACAAGATAGGTTTGTCATGAAACGACAGCTGGCAACGCACAGTGCCAACGCAGTTGATTCGCCCCTCGAACCCGAGGTGCGCTCAACCATCGAGTCGCTGATTGGATCGTTTGCAGCACGTCAGGACGAACTGTTGCCGATCCTTCACGGCATCCAGGATACGTTTGGATTTGTGCCGCCTGCGGCTGTGCCGCAGATTGCCCAGGCGCTCAATCTCAGCCGTGCCGAAGTGCATGGCGTCATCAGCTTCTATCATCATTTCCGTAGCGCACCACCCGGCCGGCATATCCTTAAATTGTGCCGCGCCGAGGCCTGTCAGTCTGTGGGCGCGCGAGCTATCGAGACACATGTCCGCAGGCGGCTGGATATCGGATTCAACGAGACCTGTGTGGATGGTTCATTGACTCTGGAGGCCGTCTACTGCCTCGGCAACTGCGCTTGTGCACCGTCGGCAATGCTCGATGACCGGGTGCATGGACGGCTCTCGATCGAGTTGATTGATCGGCTGATTGATGGCTGCAAGGAGCCGAAGTGAGTCTGCGCATTTTCGTCCCGCGAGATACCAGTGCGATTGCCTGCGGCGCGGATGAGGTGGCGAGCAAGATCCAGAGCGAGGCAGACGATCGAGGCGTTGACGTCACGATCACGCGCAATGGATCCCGAGGAGCTTGCTGGATCGAGCCGTTGGTCGAAGTGGATATGGGCGAGGGCCGATACGGCTTCGGTCCAATCGATGTTGCGGATGTTTCCGGCTTGTTCGAGATCGGATTCGCGCAGGATGCCGCACACCCGAAATCGCTCGGTCTGATCGATCAAATTCCCTGGCTGAAGCGTCAACATCGCCAGTGCTTTTTACGCAACGGCATCACCGATCCGATTTCGCTGGAAGATTATTCCGCTCACGGCGGATGGCGGGGTCTCGAAAATGCCATGCAGATGGCACCCGCTGTCATCGTTCAACAAGTGACGGAATCCGGTCTGCGTGGACGCGGCGGTGCTGCGTTTCCATGCGGCATCAAATGGAAGACGGTGCTCGATCAATCGGCTGAGCAGAAATATATCGTCTGCAATGCCGACGAGGGGGATTCCGGTACGTTTTCCGACCGTATGATCATCGAAGGCGATCCTTATCGTTTGATCGAGGGCATGTTCATTGCTGGCATCGCGGTCGGCGCGAGCAAGGGCATTGTGTATTTGCGCAGCGAGTATCCACTGGCGCAAAGGGTTTTCGCCGAGGCGATCAACCGTGCGCGTCGCGGCGGCTGGCTCGGTCGCAACATCCAAAGCTACGGATACGATTTCGACATTGAGTTGCGCCTGGGTGCCGGTGCTTACATCTGTGGTGAGGAAACCTCGCTACTCGAAAGTCTCGAAGGGCGTCGAGGACAAGTGCGTTTCAAACCACCGCTGCCCGCGATCGAGGGATTGTTCGGGCAGCCAACGGTTATCAACAACGTCATCACACTCGCGTCAGTGCCGGACATTCTGATTCACGGCGCCGCGTGGTATCACGACATGGGTATCGGGCGATCGCGTGGAACCCTGCCGATCCAGCTGAGCGGCAACATCAAGCGCGGCGGTTTGATCGAGTTGGCGTTTGGTGTGAGCTTGCGTGAACTGCTCCATGAGTTCGGCGGCGGCACGGCCAGCGGTCGGCCAATTCGTGCTGTGCAGGTCGGTGGGCCGCTTGGCGCGTATCTGCCGGAATCGCTGTTCGACACGCCAATCGACTACGAAGCGTTTGCCGCGGTTGACGCCATGCTCGGCCACGGCGGCATCGTGGTATTCGATGAAAGCGTGGACATGGCCGAACAGGCACGCTTCGCGATGGAATTTTGCGCGATCGAATCCTGCGGCAAATGCACACCGTGCCGGATCGGCTCGACCCGAGGCGTCGAGGTCATCGATCGCATTCGAGGCGGTGTGGATGCCGATGCGAACAAGGCATTGTTGAAAAGTCTGTGTGACACCATGCTGCACGGTTCGCTGTGCGCACTTGGCGGTTTGACGCCGTTGCCCGTGCTCAGCGCGTTGAAACATTTCCCCGAAGATTTCACGGTGTTGCCACGGCCGAATTTGTAGTTGTGCCTTCAGGGGTTACCACGGCACATCGAGTAGTTTGATGTGCTGCGACGATGGGATGGATGTTGGCCATGCGATCAATTGACGACATCGACTGCGGTACTCCGGCGATCCAATCACTGGCGTCGCTGAAGCTCGTCGAGCTTGAGATCGACGGTGTCGCAGTCAAGGTGCCCGCGGGCACTTCGGTGATGCGTGCAGCGGCGACAAGCCGTATCGACATTCCGCGTCTGTGCGCGACCGATACACTGAGCGCGTTCGGATCATGCCGATTGTGTCTGGTGCAGATCGAGGGCATGAGAGGCTATCCGGCGTCATGCACGACAGCGGTCGTGGAGGGCATGAAGGTCACCACGCAGAATCCCAAGCTGGCGCAAATCCGCCGCGGCGTCATGGAACTCTACGTTTCCGACCATCCGCTCGATTGCGTGGGCTGCTCGCCTGATGGCCGCTGCGAAATGCAGCAGATGGCCGCCGCAGTCGGACTCGAAAGCAATCGTTACGGGTTTGATGGCGCGAATCATTTCGCCGCCCAAATCGATGGCGTGGCCAACCCACGCTTCGTCGCCAGCGACGTATCCAATCCCTATTTTCGTTTTGATCCTTCCCAATGCATCGTCTGTTCGCGCTGCGTACGTGCTTGTGATGATGTGCAAGGAACCTTCGCGCTGACCATCGAAGGACGCGGTTTCGATTCCCGGGTTGTTGCCAGCCAGGATGAGTCTTTCCTCGATTCGGAGTGCGTATCCTGCGGCGCCTGTGTGCAAGCCTGTCCGACTTCTGCGTTGTTGGAAAAATCGCTGATTGAGAAAGGTCAGGCCGAACGAAGCGTCGTGACAACCTGCGCCTATTGCGGTGTCGGCTGTTCGTTCCGCGCTGAGTTGCGCGGCGAAGAGATTGTGCGCATGGTTCCGCATATTGACGGCAAGGCCAACCACGGTCATTCCTGCGTCAAAGGTCGTTTCGCAATCGACTACGTGAAACATGAGGATCGCATCACCACGCCGATGATCCGCGCGACGATCAGTGATCCATGGACGGTCGTTTCGTGGGAGGAGGCGATTGCACACACCGCGTCGGAGTTTCGTCGCATCCAGGCCGCGCACGGCCGTGATTCGATTGGCGGCATCACTTCATCGCGTTGCACCAACGAGGAAACCTGGCTCGTTCAAAAACTCGTGCGAGCGGCTTTCGGCAACAACAATGTCGATACCTGCGCGCGCGTCTGCCATTCGCCAACCGGCTATGGCTTGAAGGCCACGCTCGGCGAATCAGCAGGCACCCAGGATTTTGATTCGGTCGATGAAGCCGATGTGATTTTTGTCATCGGTGCCAATCCGACCGATGCTCATCCGGTATTCGCCTCGCAGATGAAGCGACGATTGCGCAATGGCGCGAAACTGATCATCGCCGATCCGCGCAGCATCGACCTGGTCCGCTCGCCGCATGTTGAAGCCGACTATCTGCTCAAGCTCAAGCCAGGCACCAACGTCGCCCTGCTTAATGCGCTCGCGCATGTGATGGTCAATGAAGGGCTGATCGACGAGGCCTTCGTTGCGCTGCGCTGCGAGCCGGAAGCGTTTGTCCGATGGAAGGCGTTCGTCGGCGACGAGCGAAATTCACCCGAAGCCACCGAATCCGAAACTGGCGTTCCTTCCGCGCAAATGCGTGGCGCGGCGCGCTTGTTTGCGACCGGCGGCAATGCGGCGATCTACTACGGCCTT
>JBBSVJ010000046.1:0-19212 GCA_038233665.1 Lysobacterales bacterium | reverse complement strand
GAGACGGACTGACCGGTGTTTACAATCGCCACTACTTCGATGATGCATTCGAGTCCTTGCTCGCCGAAAGTCGCAAGGCCGGGCACGCGTTCGGCGTGCTGGTCGCCGACATCGATCACTTCAAGCAGGTCAACGACGACGCCGGCCATCTGGTCGGCGACGACTGCCTGCGCCTGACCGCTGCGACTATTGAAGCAGTGGTCGCTGGTCGCGGCAGCGTCATCCGCTATGGCGGCGAAGAGTTCGTTGTCTTGTTGCCTGACACCGATCGCGAAAAACTCGCCGGAATCGCCGAAGAAATCCGCAAGACAGTCGCCACGACGCCGTTGCTGAGCCACGGAATGCCGATTCCTCTCAGCATAAGCGTGGGCGCCGCACTAACTGATGCAGAAGCCAGAATCTCGCCAACCAGCCTGCTGAAACGTGCCGACGAAGCCATGTACGAAGCCAAACACAAAGGCCGAAATCACGTGGTGATCTACTGATTCGAGAGACGAATCTGCTCGGGCACATGGATGGTCGCGGCAATTGGCAGATGATCGGAAACCAGATGCGGCAAGGTGCGCAGCTCCTCCACCTTGATCGACGATGTCGCCAGAATATGATCGATCGCGCGATTGGGCGCCCAGCTCGGAAAGGTCGGCGGCGGCGCGACTGGGGGCTGCAGCGAGGTGCGCGCAAAAAGTGAGCGCAGCTCAGGACTTTCGATCGGCGTATTCAAATCACCGAGCAAGACAGCGTTCGGATGGCCTTCAAGCAACTCGGTGATGTAGCCGAGCTGGTGCGCCCTGGCTTGAGGTCCCAGCGAAAGATGCGCGACAAGTACTACGAGCGAGTGTTCCTCGGTTCCGTAGCGTGCCCAGAGGACGCCGCGTCCCCGGATACGACCTGGCAACGGATAGTCGAGTACTTCATCGGGCTTCAGACGTGACAGCAAGCCGTTACTTGATGCGGCAACCTTGGCAACCTTCCGATTGGGCTGATGGCTCCAGTAAGGAAACCCGGCGCATTCAGCAAGATATTCGGTCTGGTTGAGAAACCCTGATCGCAACGATCCGAAATCAGCTTCCTGCAGAGCGACCAGATCGAAGTCACCGAGTATTCCGGCCAGCCCATCGAGATTCGCCCGCTTGCCAGTCGGCAAGACATGTTTCCAACTTTGCGTAACGTACTCGCTATAGCGCTTGACGCTGCCACCGGCAAGGATGTTGCAACTGAGGATACGCAGAGACTGCGTAGCGGGCTTTTTGGCGGGAGGGTTGCTACGCGTCATTGCCGAGATTTTTGTCGCTTTTGCGAGTTGGTGGTTTTCGAGTGTGACACCCGGTGCATGAACACAAAGGCCGCCCGAAGGCGGCCTTTGTTGAGCATCGCAACCGAATACGACTACTTCTTGGTCTTGGCAGGTGTTTTCGAAGCGTGTGCCATCTCGACCAGTTTGTTGACCAGCACGACCAGTTGCGGATAACCGCCGGCTGAGGCGCCGGTGACGCGATACTTTCCATCGATGATCAGGCTCGGCGTGCCATCAACGCCGTACTTGGGAACAAGACTGCGCGAACGAGTCAGCTTGCTCTCAATTTCGAACGAGGTGGCAATCTGCTTGAACTTTTCGACGTCGGCTCCGTGCTCGCCGTAGAACGCGGCGATGTCATCAAACGAACGAAACTGTCGGTGATCGCGATGGATCGCATCGAACAACGCCTGGTGGGTCTTCTCGACCATGCCCATCGACTGCGCGGTGTAGTAGCCACGCGCGAACGCTTCCCAGCTCTCGTTGAAAATCGCTGGCATGTAGCTGTATTCGGCATAAGCCGGAAGCTTGGACTTGATCTCATCGGCGTAAGGCTGGAAATGCGCGCAATGGATGCAGGCGTAGCTGAAAACCTCAAGCACCTCGACCTTGTCACCGCTCGCTGTGGGCTGCGGTGGATCAATCGGAAAATAGGTTTTGCCGGCAATCACTTCAACTGAAGGCGCCGGATCGGCCGCGGCAGCGGAGTGTTCTTGGGCGCAGGCATTGACAGTAAAGGCGAGCAACGCGCCTGCGAGTAAACGGGGCAGATGTTTGAGCATCGTGAAACTCTCCTCGGAATCGGGTTCGTCGTTCAGACAACGGATCAAGCGATGAGTTGCCTCAACCGCCCTTGGCTTCCTTGTCGATGAGGAAGTGGATCAATGGTTCAACCTTGTTGTAGCCACCGGCCGACTGCCCGGAGATGCGGTATTTGCCATTGATGATAAAGCTTGGTGTGCCTTCAACGCCGTACGCCTTGATCAACTCTCCGTTGCGCTTGAGCTTCGCCTTGATCGCGAACGAGTTCGAAGTGGCAATGAAATCCTCTGCGGAGACGCCGTAATTGGCGTAGAAATCCGCGAGCGACGCAAAGGTTGGCGAAGCGCCATTGATCGACTTGTCGATAAACACCTTGCGAAACATGTCGGCATGCGACTTCTCGACCAGCCCGAGCGCCTGCGCGGTGTAGAAGCCCTTGGCGAAGGTTTGCCAAGCGGAAAAACCAAACTGCGCCGGAATCATCACAAATTCGGCATTCGCCGGCAGTCGCTTCTTGATGTCGGCCACCATCGGCGCGACTTCACTGCAGTGCGGGCAGGCGTAGGAAAAAACCTCAGCCACCTCGATTTTGTCGCCCGTCGTGGTCGCCTGCGCGGGCTCGATGACAAAATAGTTTTTGCCGGCGACCCAGCTGTCATCAGCATGCGCCTGGAAACCGGCAAGCAGGCCAAATCCAAGGGTCAAGGCAATCAGTGGCTTCATCATCAAGTGTCTCTCCGCGGCAAGGGGTGCGCGATCAATGTAATCGATGAGTGTCAGTCAAACCGGCTGAACAATGACCGAAGTCACTTGGCCTCGGCGGTCTGAACCTCGTGCAAGCCTTGGACGTAGGAGGCCAATGCGGCGATATCCTTCTCGCTGAGACGCTTGGCGATCGTCGGCATGATCTTGGAATGCTCATCATCGCCCCACGTCGTGCCCGTGCCCCACTCGGTCAATTTGCTGCTGATGTAATCGGCCCACTGCCCGGAAAGCTGTGGATACGCCGCACCGGCCATGCCGCGACCTGAAGGTCCGTGGCAAGCCATGCAAGCTGGTACGCCGATGCTGCCGTCACCGGCGCGGAAGAGCGCCTGGCCACGCTTGAGGTAGGCTTCATCGGTTTGTCCGGGAGCCGACTGTTTACTGGCAAAATACGCGCCCACATCGTGCATTTCCTGCTCGCTCAAGGTACTGGCGAATGGCATCATGATGGCGTTCATGCGCTGACCGGATTTGAATTGGGTCAATTGACGGACGATGTAAGATTCATTCTGACCAGCGAGCTTGGGATAAGTGGCCACGGCCGAGTTGCCGTCCGCACCATGACACGCTCCGCACACGGCGCTCTTGGCTTCTCCGGCCTTGGCATCGCCAAGCATGATCGGATCATGGGTTTCGGCATGGACCAGACCGGCGCTCAACAGCATCGCCAAAGCAAACACTCGCGGAAAACTCATACACTGACTCCGGGTAGACGGGAAACTCGCACCCTGCCGACACGAAACGGCGGGACGCAGGCGATAATCTTCCGAATTATCCGCGCCAGCCGAAGACCGGTCAAACGCAATTCGCCCGAAATCACCAGCAACGGACTCCCATGCATATCCTGCACTCGGCAAAATTCCTCAAAAGTGCGGCCAGTCTGCGCGACATGCCCGCCGACGTTGGCTTCGAAGTGGCGTTCGCGGGTCGCTCGAACGCTGGCAAATCCAGCGCACTGAATACCTTGACTACGCACAAGGGACTGGCTCGGGTGAGCAAGACGCCGGGCCGCACGCAATTACTCAATGTCTTCTCAATCGACGACGATCGCCGCCTAATCGACCTTCCTGGCTACGGTTACGCGAAAGTTCCAATCGGCGTTCGTGATCAGTGGCGCAGCATGGTTGATGGATTCCTGCGCGCTCGCGAGGCACTCAAGGGCCTTATCCTGATCATGGACAGTCGCCACCCGCTCAAGGATTTCGACCGTCAGATGCTCGACTACGCCGAAGGCATCGCCAAGCCGTGTCATGTGCTGCTGACCAAGGCGGACAAATTGTCGCGCAACGATGCAACACGTACTTTTAATGAAGTCCGCAAGGAGCTGGGCGCTGACGGATCGGCCGATGCCCGAGTGAGCGTTCAACTGTTTTCAGCAACCGCGAAAACCGGCGTGGATGAGGCCCGTAGCGTTGTCGGGCGCTGGCTTGAGATACCCGAGCGCAAAACAGTCAGTTCAGCGCGCAATGAAACGCCCCGATAGCGGGTCTCTTGCGCGAACGCTCAACGACCCCATATCGCCCGACTGCCCCAGAGGATTTCACCGATGTCCGGTTCAGCCGCGCCATCCAGCGACTCGATTACCCGCCGCGAACAGCTGATTGAGTACATTGCGGCCGGCGAAAAACCCAAAGCCAACTGGCTCATCGGCACCGAACACGAGAAATTCGGCTTTCGACTTGATGACCTGCGCCCGCTGACTTGGGAAGGCCCACAAGGCATCGGCGTCCTGCTTGAAGGTCTAACCCGCTTCGGCTGGGAGCGCGTGATCGAGAAAGGCAAATTGATCGCATTGCTGCGAGAGGGCGCCTCGGTAACCCTGGAGCCTGCGGGTCAGTTCGAACTTTCCGGTGCCGCGCTTGAAAACATCCATCAAACCTGCAACGAAGTGCATGTCCATCTCAAGGAAGTGAAGACAGTCGCCGACGAGATGGGCGTGGGCTTTCTTGGCATGGGTTTCCAGCCGAAATGGAAACGTGAGGACATGCCGTGGATGCCCAAAGGCCGCTACGCGATCATGCGCCGCTACATGCCGACGGTCGGCGATCTCGGTCTCGACATGATGTCGCGCACGTGCACGGTGCAAGTCAATCTCGATTTCTCCAGCGAAGCGGATATGGTGCAAAAATTCCGCACTTCGCTTGCACTGCAGCCGATTGCGACGGCGCTGTTCGCTGACTCGCCGTTCACTGACGGAAAACCAAACGGCTATCTCAGCTATCGATCGCACATCTGGACCGATACTGATCCGGATCGCACAGGCATGCTCGACTTCGTTTTCGAAGACGGTTTCAGCTACGAACGCTACGTCGACTATATGCTCGATGTGCCGATGTATTTCAGCTATCGCGATGGCATCTATCACGACCTCGCCGGACAATCGTTTCGCAAGTTCATGCGCGGCGAACTAGCTGATCTTCCTGGCGCGACGCCAACGATGACCGACTGGACCGACCACATGACCACGGCGTTCCCGGAAGTGCGCATGAAACGCTTCCTCGAAATGCGCGGTGCCGATGGCGGTCCATGGAGTCGCCTGTGCGCGCTGCCCGCATTCTGGGTGGGCCTGCTCTATGACAGCAGCGCACTCGATGCAGCGTGGGATCTGGTCAAGGATTTCACCCGGGAGGAACGCAATGCATTGCGCGACGGCGTACCAAAATATGGTCTCAAGCTACCTTTCCGCAACGGCACCTTGCGCGATATCGCAGTAGAGGCGCTGAAAATTTCAGCGCATGGGCTTCGCCAACGTGCACGCAAGAATTGGGAAGGTGCCGACGAAAGCATCTTCCTGACGCCGCTGATCGAAATCGTCCAAGCCAACGAAACTCCGGCCGAGCGCAAACTTGCTCTCTACAACGGACCCTGGAATCACAGCGTCGATCCAGTTTTTCGCGAGTTTCTTTATTAGGACCGGGGCTGGGGAGTCGGAAACGCAATGCGATAAAGCTTGCGCTGCGCATGGAATTTCCATCGCGACGTCGATCCTTGCAATTGCCTGAATTGCTTTTCCCGCCAACCGATCACTGCTTGCCGCTTACGGCACCGAAGCCATCGATTGATGTAGGCGCCCGCTTGCGGGCGAGCTTTTGTGCGATTTGACCAAGGGCTCGCACGTGAACGTGCTCCTAAAAAAGCTGCTTTGCGTAGGGCAGAGCCAGCGTGGGTGGCCGATCATCGGTCGCGGTTCGCCACCCAATCTTTGAGCGCAAAGGCCACACGATCAACCACGACAGACCAGGCTTCTCCTGGTGACTGCCGAAACAGACGCGCGCTCGGATACCACTCGGTCGTGTCGCCTTCGAGGCGCCAGCGCCAGTCGGCATCGCTGGCCAGCAGGATCCACACCGATTTGCCCATCGCGCCGGCCAGATGCGCCATCGCCGTATCGACCGTGATGATCAGATCAAATTGAGCAGTAAACGCCGCGTAGCGCGAATAGCCGACGAGTTCGGGCTCCAGATTGGCGACCCGGTTAGCACGCAGGAAATCCAGCTCATCCGCCGCGACAGGGACCTGAAAACTGAAAGCGTCTACTCCAGAACAATTAAATAATGGCGCGAATTGATCGAGCTGCAAGGAGTGACGACTATCACCCCTGTGTGTCTCGCTGCTCTGCCAGACGAAACCAACCTTGTGGTTACCTTCAAGCGTACGCACGCGCAGGTGCTCGGGCGCGTGCACGTAGGGCGATGGCATGCCCAGATCCTCGGATGACAGGCCAAGACATGCCGGCAGACTCATCAAGGGCACAAACAGATCAAAGCGATCGCGCGGCATATTTCCGGGGACGCGACTTTCGTCGACCCCTTCGATAGCCGCCGCGAGTTCGCTCAGCTTTTCCGGACCGACATAGATCAGCTCGGTGCAGCGCTCACGAGCCAACTTGATAAACCGCCAGAACTGGATGTGATCGCCATCGCTTTGTTCGCTGTGAACGAGCAAGCGTTTATTCCCAATGCACTCCCCCTGCCATCGCGGCTGCGGGCACTGGAACGGCGTGAAGCTTGGCAATTGCCAGCGCCTCTCGTACGCGAGCCAGCCCTCGGCATGCTGGCCGAGCTTGAGCAGGAGCACGCCACGATTGAAATGAGCGAGGGCGAACTGACGATCCGCCTTTAGCGCGCGATCGAACCAAAGCAGCGCTTCGTCGTACTCGCCGAGTCGCGAACAACACAGGCCGAGACTGTTGAAAGCCTCGGCATGATCCGCATGCCCTGAGACCGCTTTCTTCAATACTCCACGAGCCTCGCACCAACGTTCGGCATCGACCAAGGCGAGACCGAGTTGATAGCACGCCTGTTGCAGCGTCGGTCGTTTCGCGAGGATGCCGCGATAGGCTTCGATGGCCTGATCGAACTCGCCGCTGGCGTGCAGGCGTGTGGCCACGGCCAGTTGATCAAGTACCGGATCGCTGGCCGCTACGAGTTTGAGCGCATCACGTGGCAACTCGTAGGAGCTGGCCAGCAGCGGCGAACTGGGTTCGACCAGAACCGGCGAGCGATGTGGCAACCAACGCACATCAAAGATTTCGTGGACATCGCCGACAAAGTGCAGAAAGCCGACAACTTCACCAGCCTCGATATCGACCAGATACACGCCACACTGACGATCCGAAACACGCTGGGTCAAAGGCAGGCCAGCGAACACGGCCGTCTCACGCACCCGGGACAAACCGATCAGCGCGTAGCGATCAAAAAAAGCGAGCCCGCGAGTGAATCCCGGCAATTCCACGATGCTGCTGATCGAGCCATCGGCTTCGACCCGCTTGAGACAACCTTCGCCTGAAGACAGAAACCAAAGTCGATTGCGATACCAGCGAGGTGAATGCGGCATGCACAGGCCGTCGACGACCACCGAATCGTCGTTGAGATCCATGATGCGACCGCCCGAAATCTTGTTGCGACGCCAGCTTCCAGGCTCATTGCCGCTCCCGAGCATGCTCACATAACGCGGCTTGCCGTCGCGAAAGCCAAGACCATTGAGATGGCAGCGATCGAGCAGATCGTATTCACTGATAAAGGGTGGCTTCCAGCGCGGCACAATGCTGAAATCCGGGTCCAAAGTACACAGACAGGACATACGCGTATTGATCAGCCACAACTGGGAATCGCTGTCGTAACCCATTTCGTGGATATCGATATCGCCGCTGACATGGGTCGCGCGATGCACGTAGGCCGCATCCGCATCACTGCTTTCGATCTTCGCGCCGACTGCGGGCAGGTTGCGATAGAAGTCAATGCGGTGGGCGTCGCCGATAGTCAATCGCGCACCGCCCTCAACCGCTATCCCCATCGGCTTGGTCATTGCGATGAAGTGGGTGTTGGCACCTTCTGCCTGCGGTCGAATCAGTACCAGTTGCCCGGCCTGATACGTCGACACAGCCAGAGACACCCCAGCTTGGCGCAGAAATTCGGCAAACGAGGTTGTGTGTTGGCTGGCGAATTGCTGCATGAATCGAGCCGGTGACCGTTCGCGCAAGGATAGCGGCCACTCACCCGCCCGGCCATGTTGCCGGGCGGGCTGCTTGGTTTCAGAACTTGGCGCGAACGGTCACACCGTAGGTGCGCGGCGCACCGAGAAATGCATTCCACGAACCGGTCTGCAACGGCGCGTCGAAGCCGACCTGCGAGTAGGTTTCGTCGGTAAGATTCTGGCCCCACAGCTCCAGCATCCAGCGTCCGTCGCGGGCGCCGAAACCGAGGCGTGCATTGACCAGGGTATAGGGGCTCTGCAATTTCTCGGGGTCCAGATCCGAGCCCGTGTTGTACTCGGTGGTGTGCTTGGCAGACACATTGAATCGACCCATCAGCGAATCGCTGAAATTCCACTGGTAGGTCAGAGCCGTGGAGGTCTGCCACTTGGGTGCAAATCCGCCGCGATTGCCAGGGATCAGTGCCAATCCCTCATCCGGCAGCGGATCGTCACCGTAGCGGGAATCGAGGTAGGTCAATCCTGCCTGAAGTTGCAAACCTTCAATACCGGGCTGCCAGATAAGATCCATATCGACGCCCTTGTTGGTCAGGGTCGGGATCGAGCGCACCACATAACTGGTACCGAGGAAGCTGTTGAGCTGGAAATCGGTAAACTTGGAATGGAAGAGCGAGGCATTCAGGAGGAGATTTCCATCCATCAGCGTCGACTTCATGCCGAGTTCGTAGCTGTTGACGAACTCACCCGGAAACGAGGTGTCATCGACCGGTGTGATGCCGGTACCGCCGCTGGTGAATCCGTTTGAGGTCTGCACGCGATCCAGATTGAAACCGCCCGCCTTGTAACCACGCGCGGCCGAAAAGAACGTCATGAACTCGTCGTTCCATCGATACGAAGACTTGAACGTTCCCGACCATTCCGATTCGCTGCGATCCTGTGAGGTTGCTCGGCCATCGTGCTGCACGTTGGCCCAAGGCAAACAGGTGAATCCGATCAGGGTGGGAATGATCCCGGGGGCGATAGACGCGGGGACTCCACGCGCGACCAGTGCCGCACCGAGCTGGCCCGGATTGGACAGCGCCGCCAGGCAAGCGGTGGAACCATTGGGGTTGCTATACAAGGAATCCAGCGATTTGTCTTCCTTGGTATAGCGCAGACCCAGGGTCAGATCGAGGGCATCGGTAACATGGAAGGTTTCATTGGTGAACAATGCAATGCTCTTGGACTTCTGCTTGTATCGATCAAGCGAGCCCTGACCATTGAACAGGGTTCCATACGGTTGACCGGTGGCCTCCGACAGGAAGGTTGCCGGGCTACTGGTATTGACCAACCCGGCAGGGAAAAGGCCCGCAACATTGCTCAGCAGAGCGATTGACAGGTAAGGCTCGTAGGCAGAACCGATAGTCACCGATTCGTTGCGCTTGAGATCCTCGTTGGCGTAGTACATGCCGAACATCCAGTCCATCCGGTCGGTTTCACCGGTCAGACGAAACTCCTGACTAAAGGTGTCAAATTTTACTGACCCCTCATCCGGCGAACCGACGCGATAGAGGATATCCGCGCCGCTGTAGTCGATATCCGTGCCACTGATGGCATCCCATCCGCGCAACGAGGTTATTGAGGTCAAGGTGGATCCACCGAGCCACGGCGAATACCAATTCAGCTCGGCCGAAACGCCCTTGTCCTTGATGTCCTGGTTGGTATCACGATTTGAATAAGCCAGCCGCGCTTCCGGATCGGCAACCGGAATGACACCCTGGCCACCGGTCAGCGCGTCGATAATCCCCGCTGCCGGCCCGCGCAGCGTGGTCACGCCGACGCAACAGTTCTCATCCCGATGGCTGTAGTCGGCGATGATGCGAATGTCGAGTGCATCACTTGGGCGCAGCATCAATTGACCGCGCACGGATTCGAAATCTTGATCAGAGTCATCGGTACGCGTACGTGGCCCGACACCGGTATTGACGTCGGTAAAACCATCGTGAGTGCGTCTGACCGCGTAGATGCGGAATGCGGAGTTGTCACCGACGCGATCGTTGTAGCTGGCCGCAACGCCGACCGCACCATAATTTCCGACCGTGACTTCGCCCTCGGCGCTGCGCTCGTTGGTCGGCGCCTGAGTGACGATATTGATCAGTCCGGCCGAGGTGTTCTTGCCGTAAACGGTGCCCTGCGGACCCTTGAGCACCTCGATGCGCTCGAGCTGGCCAAGGTCGCCGAAACCCACACCGGTGCGGGGACGATAGACACCATCGATGACCACGCCGACCGAAGATTCCAGGCCGGGATTGTCGCCAACCGTGCCGACGCCGCGCACGCGCGCGGTGGTCTGCGCCTCGTTGCCGGTACTGGTTACGCTGAGACCCGGTACAAGAATCTGCAGATCCTTGATGTCATGAATGCCGGCATCCTTGAGTAACTGCTTGGGAATCACTTCCATCGTGATCGGCACATCCTGAAGCTGCTCCTCGCGCTTCTGAGCGGTGACGACAGTGGCACCGAGCTTGGTGATTTCATCACCTCCGTCAGGCGACTGCGCTGTCGCACCTTGCTCCGCGGCAAAAGCGACTGCGCTCAACCCCGTAAGGGCGATCAAAATGCTTCGTGCCAAGGCACGGCGACCCAACTTGATTCTATTCACGATGTAATCCTCCCCAGATTGGATTGAAAGCCGTTACTCACAGTCCCCGCGACCGCAGCAATGGCTCTGCGAAAAAAACACGCTTGATTCACCCCCTGTCCCTGGTGCAATTCGAACGCTGAAAAGTGCTGACTCGCTGCCTCAAAAACCCCTCGTCCCTCACGCTAGCACAAGCAAAGCCGTAAAAACGAAACTCGTTCAAGCATGCTTTTCACCGATCATTGGCGTTGCTGCAAAGCAACCCGGGCACGCGATGATCGGCGACCTATATTGCATAGCTCGGCGTTGAATTCGAGATCACGACAGCGCAACTTCGATTCGGCCAATCGATCATCCAATGCTTTCGCGAGGAGCCGCACACTCATCCTTGCAATGCCTCGATCAATGCTTCGCGCAACGCGGGTCTTGCGGCAAGCGGATCGGTGGGATTGCGCAGGGCAAGAATGTCCTCGGCGCGTTGACGCACACCATCAAGCGCCTGCGGATGCGAGGCGATGTAGAAGCTTCCTTCACCGATCGCCGCGAAGGTCATGCGGGCGACATCGAGCGCGGTGAGCTTGCCGGAATTGACTGCTTTTTCGGTCATCGTCTGAGCCACGCGCTGTGAACGTGTCACAGGTTGCGCATTGGCGAACTCGCCCGGCCGATTGCGCTGCGACTGGCTGATGCCCGTGGGCACAAAAAATGGACACAGCACCGAGCAATGCACCTGCTCGGTAACCAGGCCGAGATCGTGGTACAGCGTTTCCGAAAGCGACACCACGGCGTGCTTGGAGACATTGTACACACCGCTGACCGGCGGATTGAGCATTCCGGCCATCGACGCGGTATTGACGATATGTCCTTGATAATCGGGCGAGGCCTTGGCTGCCTCAAGCATGCGCGGCACGAATGCGCGGATGCCGTGAATCACGCCCCAAAGATTGACCCCAAGCGTCCATTGCCAGTCGGCGACGCTGTTTTCCCAGATCAACCCGGCACTGCCGACACCGGCGTTATTGAACAGAAGGTGCACGGCACCGAATTTCGCAAAGCTCGCGTCGGCCAGTGCATCAACTTGCGCGCCGTCGGCGACATCGACAACGCGCGACAAAACTCGTGCGCCACCTGCTTCGAGTTCGCTGGCCACCGCATGCAAGGCATCGGCTTGCACATCAGCGAGTACCAGCGACATGCCGAACTCGGCACCGAGGCGGGCGAACTCGCGACCGAAGCCTGAACCTGCGCCGGTGATGACCGCTACTTTGCCCTTGAGCTCATGCATGCTCATACGGCGGACACGCCGCCGTCGACGGCAAGAACCTGGCCGGTGATGTGCTTGCCGGCATCCGAGGCAAACAACAGCGTGGCGCCCTTGAGATCCTCGTCATCACCGAAGCGCTGCAGTGGACTCATTTTTTTGAGCGTCTCCTCACCGACGCTTTCGATCAGCCCCTTGGACATCTTGGTCGGAAAAAATCCCGGCGCAAGCGCATTGACGGTAATGCCATACGGGCCCCACTCGCCTGCCAGCGTGCGCGTGAAATTGATCACAGCCGCCTTGCTCGTGTTGTAGGCAATCGTTTTCATCGCACCCGGCGGATTCCCGCTCAGGCCGGCGATCGAGGCGATGTTGATGATGCGCCCGCTGCTGCGCGGAATCATCGAGCGCTTGGCGATCTGCTGAGTCAACAAGAACAAGCCACGGATATTCAGATTGAACACCTTGTCCCAGGCCTCCAGCGGATAGTCCTCGGCCGCCGCGCCCCAGCTTGCGCCGGCATTGTTGATCAAGATATCGACATGACCGAGTTTCTCGATCGCCGCATCGGCCAGCGAAGCAATTGAATCCTCTTTACCTGTGTCGGCGGCGACCCATTCGACTTCGATGCCACGCGCCTTCAGATGGGCTTGGGCTTTTTCCAATTCATCGGACTTGCGCGCCGAAATAACCAGGCGTGCGCCGTAGTCGCCGAGCGCCTCAGCCATCTGCAGACCCAGCCCGCGTGAGCCACCGGTGATCAGCGCCGTGCGCCCGTCGAGATCAAACATGTTTCGTGCTTTGTTCATTGTTTTAACTTTCCTGATGCCGATCGAATTTTGTGAAGTCCAGGCGATTCATTGCAGCGCCGCCTGCTGCATGTGAACCCGGTAGCGTTCCATGTGCTCGTCGGTGGTGCCCATACGCAGCTCAAAGGCGAGCAGTCGCTTGAAGCAGTGGCTGATATCGAGTTCATCGGTCATGCCCATGCCTCCATGCAACTGCACTGCCTGCTGTCCGACGAAGCGCGCCGCCTGACCGATCAAGGCCTTGGAGCCGGAGATTGCCGCGCCGCGCGTCGCGCGATCGGGTTCGCTGCAGCGTTCGGTGGCCAGAAACATCATCGAGCGTGCTTGCTCGAAATGGATCAGCATGTCGGCCATGCGATGTTGCAATGCCTGGAAACTGCCGATCGGCATGCCGAACTGCTTGCGCGAACGGCTGTACTCGATGGTCGCCTTGAGGATGCGATCGAGCACACCGAAGGCCTCGGCGCAAAGTGCAGCGGTCGCACGATCGAGTACCGCTGCAAGCGCATCGCCGGCGTCTTTGCCAAGCCTCGCATCGGCTTCCAGCACCACGTTGTCGAATGAGAGATCAGCAGCACGCTGGCCATCAACCGTACGCATCGCCTGCAAGGCAATTCCAGCGCTATCGGCGGCGACCGCAAACAAGCCCAGGCTGCCATCGTCGAGGCGCGCCGAAACCAGAAACAAATCGGCCATCGGCGCGTGATAGACCAGGCTCTTGCTTCCGCTCAAGGTCCAGCCCGCATCGCTGCGCGTCACACGCGTGGTGATTTTCGCCAGATCGATGCCGGCCGCGGCTTCATCGTGTGCGAGCACGGCAATCAAATCGCCACTGGCCAGCGCCGGCAACCATTGCGCACGCTGCGCGTCGGAGCCGAGTCGAACGATCGCCTGTGTGGCAACGATCGCGCTGGACAGAAACGGTTCGAGCAGCAGGCCATGACCAACGGCTTGCGAGACCAGCATGACCCCGACCGGCCCGGCACCAATGCCGCCATCGGCTTCCGGGATGTCAAGCGCGAGCAAGCCAAGATCAGCCAGTTGCTTCCAGATTTCGCGAGACCAGCCATCGTCGGATTCGAGCAACTTGTGGCGCTGCTCAAACGTGTACTCACTACCAAGAAATCGCTGCGTCGTGTCGACCAGCATCTGTTGTTCGTCGTTGAATGAAAAATCCATGAGAGGCTTCCGTCAGACCTGAAGAATCATCTGCGCGATGATGTTGCGCTGGATCTCATTTGAACCGCCAAAGATCGTCAGCTTGCGTTGATTGAGATAGGTCTCACTGGCGCGCGGAACTTCCTCGCCATGATCGACATCGGGGGACTCGGCGATCAGCGCGCGTGCGCCGAGTGCCTCGACCTGCAACTCGGTGATGCGCTGCATGATCTCGGTGCCGCGAATTTTGAGGATCGATGCTTCCGGGCCCGGTGCGTGGTTCTGCCCCTCGGCGAAGATCACGCGCAGATTGGTAATCTCCAGCGCCTTGAGTTCGAGTTCGACCTGGGCGATGCGCGTGGCGAATATGGCATCCTCGATCAGCGGCTTGGCATGGCGCACATTGGCGATTGCCATGTGCTTGAGACGGCGCAGTTCGCGCTGGCTGACACCAACGCCGGCGATATTTGTGCGCTCATGGCCGAGCAGATATTTCGCATAGGTCCAACCGGCGTTTTCATCGCCGATGCGATTGCCGACCGGCACGCGCACGTTGTCGAACCAGATCTCGTTGACTTCAAATTTGCCATCGAGCAAACGCGTCGGACGCACGCTGATGCCGGGCGTCTTCATGTCGATCAGCAGGAATGAAATGCCGCGCTGGGGTTTGCCGCTGGAATCGGTGCGCACGAGACAGAAGATCCAATCGGCGAATTGTCCGAGCGTATTCCAGACCTTCTGTCCGTTGACGACGTAGTGATCGCCGTCGAGTTCAGCCTTGGTTTTGAGTGAGGCGAGATCGGACCCCGCGCCCGGCTCGGAATAGCCTTGGCACCACCAGTCCTCGCCGGCGAGGATGCGCGGCAGGAAACGTTGCTGCTGCTCGGCGCTGCCGAAACGCATGATCACCGGCGCAACCATCTTGACTCCGAACGCCAGCTGCGGCGGTGCGTCGGCGAGCGCGCATTCGGTTTCGAAGATGAATTGCTCGGCCTTGCTCCATCCGGTGCCGCCGAATTCGGTCGGCCAGGCCGGTGCGCCCCAGCCGCAATCATTGAGAATTTTTTGCCAGCGCGGAATATCCGCCTTGATCTGGCTGCCATCGCCGAGATGAACTCGGCGACGAATATCGTCCGGCAACTTGTCGCGCAGGAAGCCGCGAACTTCATCGCGGAATGCCTGCTCTTCTTGGGTAAATGCGAGATCCATGTGAACTCTCTGTTTCAGCGTGAAGTGGGGGTTTCGTAATAGCGGGCGAGCATTTGCGCGACGCAGGCAGGCTTGTCGCCAGCTTCGACTTCGACGGTCACCGCCCAATGCGCCTGCATGCCGCCTTTGACCTCATCGAGCTTTTCCAATGCCAGATGACCGCGGATGCGCTGACCGGCAATCACCGGTGACGGCATGCGCACGCGATCGAGGCCATAGTTGATGCTCATCGCGAGGCCGTCGATACGCAGGCTGCTTTCGAACAACATCGGGATCAGCGACAGGATCAGATAACCGTGCGCGATCGGCGACTTGTACGGCGACTCGCGGAGGCAACGCTCGACATCGAGATGAATCCATTGGTGATCGTCGGTGACATCGGCGAAGGCCTGGATGCGCGCTTGATCAATACAAAGCCAGTCGCTAATGGCGACTTCCTTGCCGATCCAGGTTTTGAGTTCGGCGAGGCCGTTGATGATTCGTATCGTACTCACCTAGAGCGCCCCTTTATTCTTTGCTCGTCATCCCGGCGAACGCCGGACTGCGGAGGCAGGATGCCGGAGCGAACATTCGCATTGCGAATGGCCCGAAGGACAATCCGCGGGAGCAGCGCGTCATCCATCTTCGAGGTGTGCAGAATCAAAATGGGCCCCGGCGTTCGCCGGGACGACGGAGAGGGTGAGTGGTGTGTCGGGTATTTGATTCGGACATTCATCAAAACCATTCCTTCTGCATATCCAACGTCGTGCGATCGAGACTGGCGAGCAGATCGAGTTGCGCATCGACCTTTGGCAATTCCCAATGGAAGAAATACTTCGCGGCGCTGCGCTTGCCCTCATAAAAATCGCCGGTCTTGCCTTCACAGGCGATCGCCTGCTCCAGCCAGATCCACGCTATGGCGATATGTCCGAAGGCTTCGAGGTAGACACTCGCATTAGCCAACGTGAGTTCGGTATTTTCAGTGCCCCAAAGTTGCACGGTCACTTCCGACACGCGCTGCAGACGCGACTCCAGCGCAGCGGCAAATGCGCCCAGCGATTCATTTCCGCGCGCAGCGGCAGTCGTCGCACGCACACGCTCGGCAAACATTTTGAATGCCGCGCCATCATGCATGACCACTTTGCGCCCGAGCAGATCGAGTGCCTGGATCCCATGGGTACCTTCGTGGATCGGATTGAGCCGGTTGTCGCGATAGAACTGCTCGACCTTGTACTCGCGCGTGTAGCCGTAGCCGCCGTGGATCTGGATCGCCAGATCATTCGCTGCGAGACACCACTGCGAGGCCCAGCTCTTGGCGATCGGCGTGAGCAGATCAAGCAACAAGGTCAATCGCGCACGTTCGCCCGGATCGGTCGCGACTTCCGCTTCGTCGACGAGTCGCGCACAGTAGAGAGTGAACGCAAGCCCCCCTTCGACATAGGATTTTTGCGCGAGCAACATGCGTCGGACGTCGGCATGGCCGATGATCTTCATCTGCGCGCTCTTGGGATCCTTGCCCTCGGGCCCGATCGGTCGCCCTTGCGGACGGTTGCGCGCGTAGTCGAGTGAATGCAGAAAGCCCGTATAGCCGAGCGCGACCGCGCCCATGCCGACACCAATGCGCGCGCCATTCATCATGTGGAACATGCAAGCCAGGCCCTGATGCAGATTGCCGACCCGGTAGCCGATCGCGCCGGCTTTGCCCTCGGGCGTGTAGCGCGTGCCCTCGCCAAAATTGAGCAGGCAATTGACCGTGCCGCGGTAGCCCATCTTGTGGTTGATGCCGGCGAGCTGGACATCGTTGCGATCGCCAAGACTGCCATCCACATTGACTAGAAATTTCGGCACGAGCATCAGCGAGATGCCCTTGACGCCTGGAATCAGCTTGCCGTTTTCGTCGGGAACCTTGGCCAACACAAGGTGGACAATGTTCTCGGACAACTCATGATCGCCGCCCGAAATCCACATCTTGTTGCCAGTGATGCGGTAGCGCGGCCCGAACGCTGAATCGCCGTCCGGCTCGGCACGCGTCGTGATATCCGACAAGGACGAACCGGCCTGCGGTTCGGACAGGCACATCGTGCCGAAGAAGCGGCCTTCGAGTTCGGGCTTTACGAAGGTTTCGATCTGCGCCGCCGTGCCATGCGCAAGCAGCAGATGCGCATTGCCCATGGTCAGCAGCGGGTAGGCACTGGTGCCGACGTTGGCTGCGTAAAGCCACGACAGCGCGGCGAACTCGACGACTTTCGGCACCTGCATGCCGCCGAGATCATAATCGAGCGAGGCGCTGATCAAGCCAGTCGAGGCGAACGCGTCGAGAGCCGACTTGACCTCGGCAATGATCGTGACCTTCTCGCCATCAAACTGCGGCTCGATGCGATCGGCTTTCTGGTAGTGCGGGGCGAATTTTTCTGTGGCCAGACGCGCAGCGGTATCGAGCACCGCGTCGAAGGTTTCGCGAGCGTGATCGGCGTAGCGCGGCGCTGCGATCAACGAGGGCACATCCAGCCACTCGTAGAGCAGGAAGTCGACATCGCGACGCGAGATCAGCAGATCGCTCATGGCTTCAGACGACCTCGAACAAAGCGGCGGCACCTTGGCCACCGCCGATGCACATGGTCACGACTACATGTTTGGCGCCGCGTCGCTTGCCCTCGATCAGTGCGTGACCGACCAGACGCGCACCGGTGACGCCGTACGGATGGCCGACTGCGATCGCGCCACCATTGACGTTAATACGATCGGGCGCAATACCGAGTGTGTCCATGCAATAGAGCACCTGCACGGCGAAGGCTTCGTTGAGTTCCCAAAGGTCGATATCATCGACTGCGAGACCGGCGCGCTTGAGCAATTTCGGCACAGCGAAAACCGGGCCGATACCCATCTCGTCCGGCTCGCAACCGGATACGGCGAAACCTTTGAAAATGCCGAGTGGTTTGATCCCGCGCTTCTGTGCGAGATCGGCATCCATGACCACGGCTGCGGAGGCACCATCAGAAAACTGGCTCGCATTTCCCGCGGTGATCACGCCTCCCGGAAACACCGTACGAATTTTCGACACGCCTTCGTAGGTGGTATCCGGGCGGATGCCTTCGTCGGCGGAAATCGTTACTTCGCGTGTGCCGAGGCGCTTGGTTTTCGGATCGGCGAAACCGGCGGTCACCGTCATCGGCACGATCTCGTCATCGAACTTGCCAGCTGCAGCGGCGGCGGCGGCACGAATCTGACTTTCTGCGCCGTAGTGATCCTGGCGCTCACGATCGATCTTGTAGCGCTTGGCCACGGTCTCGGCGGTCTGCAGCATCGACCAGTATATTTCTGGCTTGTGTTGCTTCAGCCAGCCCTCGGCAATCATGTGCATATTGGCGTGGTTCTGCACGCAGGAGATGCTCTCGACGCCACCAGCGACAAACACCTCGCCTTCACCGGCGATGATGCGTTGCGCGGCCATCGCGATGGCCTGCAATCCGGATGAGCAGAAGCGATTGACGGTCGCACCGGGCACCGTGACCGGAAGTCCGGCACGGATCGCAATCTGCCGACCGATATTGCTGCCGGTCGCGCCTTCGGGCCAGGCACAACCCATCAGCACATCCTCGATTTCGTCAGCAGCGATGCCCGCGCGTTCGACAGCATGTTTGACCACGTGACCGCCCAGTGTGGCGCCATGAGTCATGTTGAATGCGCCCTTCCAGCTCTTGGCCAGTCCGGTGCGCGCGGTGGAGACGATGACGGCTTGTTTCACGGTGTACCTCGATTCGTTTGGTTCTTTTCGTTGGCCTTCGTCTCAGAGTGGAGACGACCTGCGGAGTGTCTGTCAGCCAGTAAACGTCTCGCCCTTCTCGGCAAGCTGGACCAGCAGCGGCGCAGGCTCCCAACTCGCGCCCTGATAACCGCGCGAGAAACCGCGCATGGCTGCGAG
>JBBSVJ010000045.1:0-19265 GCA_038233665.1 Lysobacterales bacterium | reverse complement strand
GGCCAGTTTCATTTCGTCGGTAATCTTGCTGGCGCCGCAGTCCAGCGCGCCACGAAAAATGTAGGGGAAGCACAGCACGTTGTTGACCTGATTCGGGTAGTCCGAACGGCCGGTGCCGACGATCGCATTGGGTCGAACCTCCCAGACCAACTCGGGGAGGATTTCCGGAGTCGGATTGGCGAGTGCAAAAATGACCGGACGTTCACTCATCCGAGCGACCATCTGCTGGGTTATCGCCCCGGGGCCGGACAGACCGATGAAAATGTCGGCACCCTCAATGACGTCGTCGAGGGTCCGCGCGTCGGTATCGCGCGCATAGCGTTGCTTGTGCTCATCAAGGTCAGTGCGACCGGTATGGATAATGCCGCTTCGATCGGCAACCCAGATGTTCTCTTTGGGGACGCCGAGATGGACAAGCATGTCCATGCACGAGATGCCCGCCGCACCGGCTCCGGTATGGACGATCTTGACCTCATGCGGCTTTTTGCCGATCACCTCAAGCGCGTTGTAGAAAGCCGCGCCGAGAATGATTGCGGTGCCGTGCTGATCATCGTGAAAGACCGGGATCTTCATGCGTTCGCGCAAGGTGCGCTCAACGATGAAGCATTCCGGCGCCTTGATGTCTTCCAGATTGATTCCGCCAAAACTGGGTTCGAGGCTGGCGATGATCTCGATCAACTTTTGCGGATCTGATTCGTTGATCTCGATGTCAAATACATCGATCCCGGCGAACTTCTGAAACAGCATTCCCTTGCCTTCCATCACCGGCTTGGCGGCAAGCGGACCGATGTCGCCAAGACCGAGAACCGCCGTGCCGTTGGTAATGACTGCGACAAGGTTTCCGCGCGAGGTCATCTCCGCGGCCATGTTCGGATCCCGCACGATCTCTTCGCAAGCAAATGCGACACCCGGCGAGTAGGCCAAAGAAAGCTCGCGCTGGGTGACCACGGATTTGGTCGGAACAACCTTGATCTTGCCGGCCGGCGCGCGCCGGTGATATTCGAGAGCAGCTTGTTTGAGGAGATCGGAATCGCTGGACATGGCCGGGTCTGATGCCTCTGAAATGGCGGAATGGCGGGGTTTTCGACTATATCACGCAGTTCCGAATCGGCTTCGATCGACACCTGCTAACGACCATGAGTTCGTCAAAAGGACGATAGTGATCATCATTGATCAACGTTGCATTAAAATAGCCTTTCAACGACCGAATGTTGCGCGACCAAGACGGCCCATCGATATGAGAAAGCTCGCACCAACAGCCGGCGTTCCCGCCAATATTCGAAAATTCCTTCAAGACGGCACTCAGTTTCTCCAGCGCAATGACCTTGCTGGTGCAGAGCGCTCCGCAAACTTCGCCTTGGCACTGGCTCCGGATCACCCTCGACCCAACGAGCTGCTTGGGAAAGTGCTTCGCAAACAGGGCAGAGCAAAAGACGCTGTTGCGTTCCTCGGTGACGCGGTTGCGCAACATCCGGATGATTTCGAACTGCGCAAGGAACTGGCGCGGGCGTTGGCCGATCTCGCGCAACTGGATGCCGCGATTGATCAGTACAGGGCAGCATTGGCGATTCGCTCGGATGCTCAGATGTGGTTTGAACTCGGTACTGTCTGTGATCGCAACTCGCAAGGCGAAGAGGCTCTCCGCGCTGCCCAGCAATCGATACAACTTGCCCCGCAGCACATGCCCAGTCGCTTTTTGCGCGCGCGCGTGCTCACCACGACCGGCCGAATTGATGATGCGGCCAAGGAGTATCTGAGTTTGACTCGTCGTCCGGCGCAAGCGGCAAAGGCATGGTTTGGTCTACTTGATCTGAAAACCGTTCCCCTTGCAGATCAGGATTTGCTTGCAATTGAAAAATTGGAGAGCGACCCACGTACGACTGAGACTGATCGATTCCTGGCAGGGTTCGCGTTGGGCCAGGCCTATGAGGCTGTCGGCCGATACGCCGATGCGGTTCGTGTAGTGCAAAGAGCCAATCCGTTGCTCAGACAGAACATCGAGTGGTCAGCCGAATCGCACACAGCCAAGATAAAACAGATCGCTGACGCTTTCGTGACACCTGTCGAAGGTCCAACCGATGAGTCTTCATTCCGGGTCATTTTCATCGTTGGCATGCCGCGTTCGGGTAGTTCTCTGGTAGAGCAGATCCTCTCGGCGCATCCCGCTGTTGTGGGTGCCGGCGAGCTGCCGGACGCCGAGCAGGTGATTGCTGCCGAATCGCATCGACGCGGTCGGGAATTTCCAGATTGGGCTCCCAGCGCAAGCGAAGATGACTGGCGGCGGATTGGCCGTGCCTATCTCGCCCGAACGCAACGCTGGCAGGAGACTGGGTACTTTACCGACAAGATGCCGTCAAATTGGAAGTACATTGGTGCTTTGCGTCGGATGTTACCTTCAGCGCGCTTTATCTTCACCGACCGTGACCTGCTTGAAACCTGTTGGTCTTGCTACAAACAGATGTTTTCTCCGGGTCGCATCAATTTCAGCTACGACTGGATAGAGCTCGCGAAATACGCGAAAGACTGCCAAACCCTCTCGCGTTTTTGGATGAAAATCTACCCTGAACGGTGTCGTATCCAGTCTCATGAAGCGCTTCAAGCTGACCCGGAGGGCCAAATACGCGAGTTGCTCGCTTTTTGCGGGCTGGAGTTTGACTCAGCTTGCTTGGCTCCCCACGAATCGAAACGAGTCGTCAAGACCGCAAGCGCTGGCCAGATACGCGAGCCGCTGCGCAGAAACACCTCTCGTGCAGCAAGCTATGGGGAATCCCTAACGCCACTCGCCAGTGCTCTTGAAAAGATCAGGGCTCGCGATGAGAGTTGACAGGTATCCGGCATTCCTCCATCTTAGGAGACGCGTGCGCGCCAGGGATCAAGGTGTCGCGTCGTTCGTTTTGGGCGATTTTTCACCAACTGATTGAACTGGGAGAGTTTTGAAAATGATCAACCGTAAATATGCATCACCCGCTGCGGCGGTAATTGCAGCCTCATTGCTGGCTGTTGTTTCAAGTTCGGCGATGGCGGCAGTTGTCTGCGCCAGCCCCAACCTCGACGTTCCCAACGATCTCAGTGGCGTCTATCTGAATCTGGTTACGGGTGATACCTCCGGTGGAGCAGGCTGGGACATAAATCCTTATAACAACAACACTGGCCTTACATTCTACGGTGCCGCCTCGCCGCAGGGCGTCTTGGCATCCGGGACACCGGGTTCGACAGCTGAGTCAGTTGTGGTCGCATCGGGTGCACCGATTTCGCCGACTCCAACTCCTAATTTCTATAATCAATTTCAGACTCGCGGAACAGCCTTCCAAACGGCTGGCACTCGCTTTGTGGGCCTCGCGTTCATGAACGAAAGCACTGCAGCCATGAACTATGGTTGGGTAGAGATTGTTAGCGGTGCAACGGCAGGGTTTCCGGCTACGATCAGCCGATACTGCTATGACGACACCGGCGCAGCAATTACGGCCGGCACCACGCCGGTCACGCTGCAAAGCTACTCCGTGGACTGATTTTTGGCCCAACGAAGTGGTTTGAAGAACGCCCCGCAAGGGGCGTTTTTTATGCGCGAAAGTAATCCTTTCACGGCTTCGTGATTATTTTTTCTTTGGCCCTACTGTCGAGTTCAACTATCAAGCACAGCTCGGTTTCATGCGAGCTAACATCCTTATTCAAGATTTCAAATCCTGATCGCTTTCTCCGCCGTCAATCGAGAGAGGCTTCTACGCGCTGCATTTCACAATCTATATCCGATCAGATTGCATCCTTTAAAAAGACTGGAATATCGGGCGGGTGGTGCTTACATTGCTTGCGCGTTGGCAAGCCGGAACGGCAGCGGCGAGAGACCTGACGACGATCGATGCACGGTCGATCAATGCACGTGACCCGAAGTCTCTTCCAATGTCCCAAATCGGCGAAAGCTCGCGTACCTAGCGCGGACGCTAGTGCCTTGATGGTGGCAACTCGTGTGAGTACCGCTTGACCAATCTCCGCGCGACGTACGCGCGGAAGATGGAATTCGCGCTTGACCTCCATCTGACATCTGACCGAATTGGCGAATGCACTTCGTCACTGAGCGCGCCATCTTTTTCCTGAGCCGGATAGGCAAGCCTGTAAATAGGAGAATTATCTGTGGCAACTTTCGTCTTGGAGTTGTGGTGGCGTGACTTTGTGCCATGTCCCGGAGTTTTGCTAAGTCTTCGATATCCGCATCACAAGCCTCTGGCACAATTTACAAAGAAAGGGTCAGATCCTCCGCCTCAACACGATCAAGCCGGATGCGATTGGCGAACAGTGAAAAGGCGAGCATCGTGGCCAGTCCATTTGCGTGACGGATCCAGCGCGGCAACCAGTTGGCCGGGACGATATAACCGGATTCGAATTCCGGCTCCAGGGTGACCACGTCGTGCAGGTTCATCTTGCCAGCGAAAAGATTGCGGCAAAGATTCAGCTTCCGATTCTTCAATGCCCAGCGGAAGAACGTGTGAACCGAGAGCAATCCATGCAGGTAGACACTATCTTTGGTGAAGGCTGATCCGCCGGTCGCCGGTGAGCCTCGGAACACGCGCTGAGTTGAGGCAAAGCTCTCGGATTCTGGTTGCCCCGCATCGAGGAAAAAGCGGAATACCTCAATAAAATCGGCTCCATTCAGTGCCATGTCGATGGCCAGGATGCGCAGACTGATGCGCTTGATGCGTTCGATATCCAGCGAGCCGGTCATGAGTTCTGCGAACACCGCCAGACCTTCCTGGGTCGCTGTGATACGCGGCGAATTCAACCCCAGCGAAGCGAGGTTGGGTTGGCGTCGACCGTTCAATGCCGTCAGCGTGTGCACGTAGGCTTCGTGTTCAAGCAACTGGTTGCGATCATATTCGGTGAAACAGGTTGCCGAGCGCAGACGGATCCGCGTGGCGCCGGCCGCGGCTTTCGAGATCAGCCGATCATCAACGTCAACACTAACCGTCCCGCTTCCGAAAAAGGCATCCAGTTGTTCTTGCAGATCCTCGCGCAGCACCGATGCCGGAATGCAGTAATCGGCTTCACTGAGTAGAACCTCGCTATCGAGCTCATCGGCCAAGCTGATGAAATGTCGGGCCGCATCGACATTGCTCAGATCGCTGCCCGGGACACGCGAATCGGGTCGACCATAGAGTTCAATCGAGTGCGTGGTCAGCTCATGCGTTCCAACGGCTTCAAGCAACTCGGTGGCAACGCGCCAGGATTGCGCGTTGCGTCGGATGTAGTCGCCAACCGGGTGTCCTGGATCCGCTGCATCGTGGATGGCGATGATTTGATCGCGCTGTGCCGAGTAATCCAGCGGCGAATAGTCGATAACGGGCAACGTGGGATTGCCTTTTTGCCATGAGGCGAGGAATGAACTCTGCGCTGAAGCCGGCCAACTGATCGAGCCGAGAATACGAATGCTCCTGACCGCGCCAACGAGGCGCTGATCGAGCTCGGTATGGATTTGCAGGGCGCGGGTATCTGGACTCATGATTCAGCGCAATATAGCCCAGAACGCGGAAGGCTGAGCGTCCGCAAACGCAGGCCACGCTCAAGCTGACTCGTTATTTACGTTGAAGCTCCAGGGGCGGCAAGGTTTTTAAAATCCCCCGCCAATGCCACGCTCGGGAACGGAATCTTTCTGCTGCATCCAAGGGATAGGCCACAGGAACATGTCCGTTCCGGCATGGTTGTAGCCATCGGCCAGATCGTTGGTGCGCATGCCGCAGTGGTAGACGAGCAGTTGGTCGATCACGATCGGGTTGAGATTGACGAAGCCCTAATAGCCAGGCGCGGTCCAGCTTGGACTCGTGCGCAAAGGCCAACTGAGAGTGACTTGCAAAAGTGCGAGCAGGGTAAGTGGCATTGGCGAGAGTTTCCGTTCCGCCTGATGGAAGCATCGCCTTCTGAACGCTTTGGGACGGAGAGAGTCTGCCGCCAGACGTGTTCGGTACCAGAACACTTGTCAGCGCTCGTCGTATTTTCCGTCGGTGCGCCGGTGCACTGATTTTGCAACCACTCTGGGTTCGCTTTTCCGGCGCAGTTGGATCTCAAGGTTTTCGGCGGCTTCTGAAAGTTCGCCGCGAAGCTTGAGGTAGTTGTGCCAGCGGGCAGTGTCCAGGCGTCCATCTTCGAGCGCGGCGCGAACGGCACAGCCCGGCTCGCTGAGATGGCTGCAGTCACCAAAACGACAGGTCTGCGAAAGCTCTTCGATGTCGCCGAACTGGTCACCACCGAGGGTCTCCTCGCCGGTCAATTTGATCTCGCGCATACCGGGTGTGTCGATCAGGCAGCCGCCGCTCGGTAGCTGGATCAGCGCGCGATAGGTGGTTGTATGACGACCGCGACTGTCCGTCTCGCGGACTGCGTTGGTGGCCTGGCGGGTCTCTCCAAGCAAGGTGTTGGTCAGGGTTGATTTGCCGACACCGGATGAGCCAACCAGCACGGTCGAGGTGCCCGGGCCGAAGTACTCGGCGAGCGTGCTGATGCAGTCGGCGGATTTTGCGTTGATCGAGTGGATGGCCGTGCTCGCCGATACACGTTTGCGCAATTCCTCGGCGGTCGCTTCAACATCGTCGGATATATCGGCCTTGGTCAGCACGATCGCCGCTTTGGCGCCGCTGCCTTCGACCAGCATCAGGTAACGTTCAATTCGCGATGGATTGAAATCGCCATCAAGGCCACTGATGACCATGACGGTATCGATATTCGTCGCGATCAACTGACGCAGGTGGCGCTCGCCCGCCGCTGCGCGCGCAAGCTCGCTGCGGCGCGGAAGGATGCGTTCGATCAAGGGTGGTTTGGCTGAGCTGACCAGGACAAAGTCACCAACCGCCGGGCGGCTGCTGGGATCAATACCGGGTTTGATGAAGCGAGGGGCAGGCTGCGCGTTGAAGGCGTGCTCGCCATCATGCAGTTCGTAGCCGGCGCGATGCTGGGCGATCACGCGTGCGATGCGCAAGCCGGGCGGATCTGCCGGAATTTCAGGCAGCTCGCCTCGCCAGCCGATAGTGACGAGCGGTGAATTTTCAGAATCGTTCATCCGCCGGATTGTACCGGCGAATGCTCAGCGGATCGCGTCAGCTGCCCGCGTTGTCGACTTTGGCGGAGCGAGCAACCGAGCGCGACACCACCTGGGTGTCGGCCTCGCTCTTGAGCACCTCGACCAGACAATCTTCGGTCAAGGCCGCTTGGCCCGTGACAACCACTTCGGCGCCGGCTGCAAGGCCGTCAAGCACCTGGACGCGTGAACCGCTGTCGTAACCCGTGCGAATGGGCTGCCGGTGGGCTTTGCCATCTTCAACGACATACGCGATCTCTGATCCACGGCTGCCGACCACGGCGGCTTTCGGCATCAATACGGCGTGGCTCACGTGCAGAAACGAAATGTCCATGCGCGTGAAAAGACCGGGGCGCAAGCTGTGGTCGCGATTGTCGATATTGACCGTGACCTTGACGGTGCCACTGTCGCGATCAACCACCGGTGCGACCCGCTCAACCTTGGCTTCGAACTCGCGCTTGGCCAAGGCATCGACGGTAAAATTGACCGGCTGGCCAGCGGCAATCGCCACCGCATCACGCTCGGGAACGCGCAACTCGGCACGCAACGCGTCGAAGTTGGCGATATCAAAGACCGCGTCGTTGGCAGCCAGAAGTTGACCCTGCTTGACCCAGCGTCGGGTAATGACGCCAGCGAAAGGTGCTCGGATTTCGCTCTTGTCAACGCGAACGCGAGCAATACTCACCTCGGCGCGACGCACGGCGAAGTCCGCTTGCGCCTGATCTTGGGTATTGGCGGCAATCAAGTGGCGATCCAGCAGCTTCTCGCCGCGCTCGACATCATTTTTACGACGTTGCAAATCGGCCTCAGCTTCGCGCAGTTGCAGTCGGCTGTGTGCCGCATCGATGCGTGCCAGCAACTGGCCTTGCTTGACCTGAGCGCCTTCTTCGACGAGCAGATTCAATACGGTGCCTGGCAGCTCGCTGATCAGCTTGGCCTCGTGCTCGGCTTGCAGGGTCGCCGTTGCGGCGTAGCGTGCTGTCAATTCACCTTCGATGACGCGCGCCGTCTCGACGGGTTGTGCCACCTTGCTATCTGCTTTCTTTGCCTCGGCTTGCGCAGGCGCAGAGTGACCCGAGCATCCGGCGAGGGCGATGATCGAGGCAAGGGCGAGCGGGAGAAGATAATTCAAACGAGACATGAGGGGGCCGTATCATTTATATGGTGTGGTAGATAACTATAACACCAAAACTCGTGGCGTCAATCCACACGGATGAGATTCTGATGTTGCAGCGCGACATACGCATCTGCCGAAGGTATCGAGAGGCACTTTGATCGTGAGCCCCATTTGATGCATCGAGGGCGCGGAAGGTTGCGTTTCCTGGTCGAAACCGCGTCGTGTGCAGTGCAGCAAGGGTATTGCTAAGATGCGAAAAGTCCCCTTGCCGCCGCATTGTCCATGTCCCAACGACCTGTTCAGACCAGTTCGCGACTGAGTGAAGTCCGCTATGAAATCCGTGGCACGCTCAGTCATCGTGCCCGCGAGCTGGAGGCCGAAGGGCGCGACATTGTCCGCTTGAATATCGGCAACCCGGGAGCCTTCGGTTTCGAGACGCCCGCGCACATACGCGAGGCCGTCGCGCGATCGCTTCGCCAAAGCGAGGCGTATTGCCAGCAGCAGGGTCTGCCGCGCGCGCGCGAAGCGATCGCGGCGCAGCAGCGTGCTCGCGGATCGTCGAGTGCGGTGGCCGATCATGTTTTCATCGGCAACGGCGTCAGCGAGCTGATCGATCTGAGCTTGCGCGCGTTGCTTGACGCAGGAGACGAGGTTTTGATTCCTGCACCGGACTATCCGTTGTGGACGGCCGCAACGCTGCTCAACGGAGGCAAGGCGGTTCACTATCCTTGTCCCGCCGAGCGAGGCCACTGGCCCGATGTTCGAGAGATGGAGGCGCTCATCACGCCGCGAACGCGGGCGATTGTTCTGATCAATCCGAATAATCCGACCGGCGCGAACTATTCACCTGAGCTGCTCACTGAGGTGGTTGCCTTGGCCGAGCGCCATCAGCTGGTCTTGATGGCCGATGAAATCTATGACGGCATCGTCTACGAAGACGCCGTTTTCCAGCCTCTCGCCGTGCTCGCCGGGGATTTGCCCTGCATCAGTTTCGGTGGCTTGAGCAAGGTTCACCGAGCCTGCGGCTATCGGGTTGGCTGGTTCACCGTATCCGGCGCCGACGCGCAAATTGCCGACATGTTGCACGCCTTCGATCTGCTTGCCGCTCTGCGTCTGTGTGGCAACGTCACTGGTCAGTGGGCGATCGAACCGGCCTTGCACGACGCCGAAACAATCAGCGCATTGACCCAATCCGGCGGGCGGTTGTATGAATCACGCCAAGCCGTGCTCGATGCGGTGGCGCGTAGCGAATTCCTTGAGGTCGTGGCGCCGGCGGCTGCCCTGTACGCGTTCCCCGGCATCAAGCGTGATGTTCTGGACGCATTTGATGATGAAGCCTTTGCTTTGCACCTGCTTGAAAGTGAAGATGTTCTGATTGTTCCGGGGTCAAGTTTCAATGTGAACTATCGCGATCATTTCAGGATTACCTTATTGCCTGAGGCAAGCGTAATCACGGATGTGTTCGAGCGCATCGACAGGGCGCTGTGCAGAACCGCTGACGCATGCGGTCGAACTCGCTGCGTTGCCTGATCAAGCGTGCAGGAGACCGGCATGGCGGCAGAAGATTCGCAGCATCGATTTTTGGCCCTCGGTGATTCCTACACGATAGGCGAAGGCGTGGTCGATTCAATGCGCTGGCCGGCACAACTTGTTGCTCGTTTGCGCAGTGCCGCCGAAGCGCTGAGTGAGGCGGAAATCGTCGCCGCCACGGGTTGGAGCAGCGACGAGCTCCAACAGGCCATCGACGCGCGAAAGTTCAGGCCGCCATACGCTCTCGTCAGTTTGTTGATTGGCGTCAACAACCAGTATCGCGGCCGTGATGTTGATAACTATCGCAAAGAGTTCACGAGCTTGCTCGATTTCGCGATTCGCATGGCAGCCGGTAATCCCGCCAAGGTGATGGTCATTTCCATTCCGGACTGGGCGGTGACGACATTTGCCGAGTCGGAAGGTGTCGATGCGACAAAGGTCGCTGGCGAAATTGACGCGTTCAACGCATCGGCGCAATCGATCTGCGCACAACGCGGTAGTTGCTGGATTGACGTTACCGAGATTTCGCGCAATCCAGGCCGGCGACTGTTGGTGGAAGACGGATTGCATCCGTCAGCGGCGCAGTATTCATTATGGGTTGATGCGATCGAACCGGTTGCACGATCGATTCTTGGATAACCAGCGTTTTTTCCAGTCAGCTCTCGAGTGCTATCTGTCGGAACGCTTGAGTATCATCGCGCGCTCCACTTCAAAACTCAGCGCACCCGCGTAGGCGCTTCGTGTGGTGCCAGCAGAGCGAGTGATGCTTCCATCCGAAACATAGATGAGATAACTCTGACTCTGAGCAAAACCGACATTGTTGAACATCGCTGCGGATTCGCAGGAGATGATGAAATTCGACTTCCAAGGCAGCGTGATCGAATTGCCGGGCGATGATCCCTTGAGCGTTTCGATGACCTGCAGCGTCACTTGTCCGAGAGAGGTGGCCACGTGTTCAGGTCGCTGCAACGCACTCACCGACCCGACGAAGATCAAATCTGACTGCCGAATCAAGCCGAGCGCGGAATCGCGCTCGGCTTGCAGATTTACCTGATCGAGCTTTCGCTGCTGGACGGGTTCGAGGGTTGCGCACGCCGAGGCCCAACTTGGCCCCAGCGCGAGCAAGATCGCAAGCCCACTCAGCGTGAGCTTGCGCATTGCGTATTTGTGACGCTTAGCCTGCGACGATTTCATAGACCAAGATTGTGACCGTCGCCTTTGCGGTGCCACCGCGGCCATCGGAAATCGTGTATTCGAACGTGTCGCTACCCGAATAACCGTGGATCGACTGATAGTGGATCGTGTTGTCGGGATTGATCGTGATGTTGGCAATGCCGGGCCCTGTGTGTTCGACGGCTACCACGGTGAGCGGATCGCCATCCGGATCGCTGTCGTTATCGAGCACGTTGATGTCGACGTCGTATCCCTTGAGCACGCCACCATCGTCATCGACTGCAATTGGTGCCTGGTTCGATGCCGATGCGGGATTCACCGTGACCGCCACGGAAGCAGTCGCGCTGCCGCCTCGGCCATCGCTGATGGTGTAGGTGAAACTGTCGGCTCCCGAATAGCCAGCCATCGGCGTGTAGCTGATACCGCCGGCGGTGATTTCGACACTGCCATGCGCAGGTGTGGAAACCGCAGTGATGATCAGGGTGTCATTATCCGGATCACTGTCGTTGGCGAGCACGTCGATCAGGTTTGCGCTCGACTCGTAGTCGACGGTAGCCACATCATCGGCTGCACTTGGTGCACCGTTGAGATACTCGCGAGGTCCCAATGTGGTCGATGTCGTCGATTCCTCGAATCGGTAAACATCGACGCTGCGCTTGTGCTCCGCCGGGTTGCGCAAAGCGCGTTCAATCCAGGCCGGATTGGCCTTGATCGGCTCGCGTACCCATTCGACCTTGTCAGTTGTGGGGGCGGGCGCAGGTGCAGTGGTTTCCTCGATGCTGAGAAACTCGACATCGACGCGACGGTTTTTCTGGCGATTTTCTGCCGTGTCGTTTGGATGACTCGGATTGAGTTCGCCCTCTCCCCGTGTATCAATCTGTTCAGCGGCAATGCCACGGCTGATCAGGTACGCCTTGGCACTGGCTGCTCGACGTTCCGACAAGCGCTGGTTGTAGGATTCCGGCCCGACCGAATCGGTGTGGCCAACAATGCTCACGCGGCTCACCCGCGCATCCGAACTGAGTTTGCCGACCAAGGTATCCAGGGCTGCCATCGCATCCGGATTGAGTTCTTCATGATCGAAGCGGAAGAACGCATCACCGTCCAGGCGTACGTCGTTGCGAATCACTTGTGACTCCGCGGCAACCGGAGTTGCTGAGGGTGTGCGAACTTCGACCAGTTTGAACGGTTCGCGCGCACGATAATTTTTGCCAAAGTCGTAGCGAACCAGCAGCCAGCCGCGAGTATCGGATTTGTCGATTTCAAAATCGCCCGATTTGCGCGCGTATTCACCTTGAAGCGACAGACTGAAGGGACTGTTGCGGAACAACTTGTCGACTCCGAGAGAAACGGTCGACTGATCCGAGCTGAATTTGCCTTTTTCGTAGTCGACACCCGCGCGCACGCGCAACAGCGGCTCATCAAAATACGAACCGAAGCGCACGCCGATGCCGTTCTCGTAGGGATGCTCGAACGCGTTGATCAAGGTGTCGATAGTTTGGGTTTGCGTGTAGTTGCCGAGTTCGTCGCTGCCACTGAGCGTGGTGGAGCTGCTGAGCAAGCGCGAGTCGACGAGTCGCGAACCGGAGGTCGCATGGCTGACGTAACCGCTGAAGAACCGATCATTCCGCTCCCAGCCGACGCCCAAGGTTGCCTTGCGATCCTTGAAGCGATTCTGGTCGCCAGCGGCAAAAAATTTCCACACCGTTGATGAATCACCGTCGGGGTTGCCGTGCAAGCGGTTGTAGCCAAGTTGCAGACCACCCGCACCGCCGTCACCCAGCCACAACTCACCCAGCCAGGCAGACGCATCGGTCTTGCCCAGAATCGCAAGAATCTCGCCAAGTACATCGCCATTGTCATTGATGCCCAGTGACACCCGGGCATTCGAGCCAGCGTAGGTGACCGGAATGCTCGCGTCACTCCCCATGCGGTCTGTTGACGCAGTTTCTGAAGGTGGCTGTGCACTGGCCGTGGCGCTGAGTGCGAAAGCGATGCAAAGCGGCAACTTGCGGATCATGTCGATTCCCCTGACGGTGACGTATTCCCCTGACTGGCCAATTATCCAGTATTTTTGGCGTCTGACGTAACTATTGCGAGCACGGTCAAGCCGTATGCTCGCCGCAACCCCTTGTTCCCGCGTCGGATCGGACCCATCTGTTTGCGGCATTCTCTAATAGAGTCGAGGAACCCCGATGTCCAACACAGAACCCGTCCGCCAACGTATTGAAACGATGCTGGCCAAGCATCCCGTCGTCCTGTTCATGAAAGGCACGCGTGACCAGCCCAGCTGTGGCTTTTCTGCAGCGACGGTGGGCGCCTTGAATGGCTTGCTGGATGAGTACGAAACGGTTGATGTCCTCGCCGATGAGGAAATCCGCCAAGGCATCAAGGAATTCGGCAACTGGCCGACGATTCCGCAGCTGTATGTGGGTGGTGAACTGGTCGGCGGCGCCGATATTATCCAAGGCATGGTTGCCAGCGGTGAGATGCATAGCTTGCTGGGTCTGCCCGAGCCGGATCGCACGCCACCGGAAATCACGATCAGCGAGAAGGCCGCAGAACAGATTCGCATTGCGCTCAACGATGCTGCCGGCATGGGTCTTTTTCTCGCCATTGACGAACGTTTCCAGCCACAGTTCCAGTTACGCGAAGTAAAAGGCAACGAAATCTTCAGCGTGGCTAGCGGAATCGAAGTGCGTTTCGATCCAACCAGCGCCCAACGCGCCAAGGGCGCGCACATCGGCTGGGCGGAAACCGCGCAAGGCGAAGGCCTGTCAATCGATCTGCCCGCCGCGCCGCCGCGCGTCCATGCACTCGATGTTCAGAAGCTCAAGCGATTTATCGATGAAAAAGCGATTACCGTCATCGATGTGCGTTCGGCTGAAGAGCGTGCGATTGCGCCGTTCACAGGCGCCGAAGTGCTGGATGCCGAATCGCATGCGCGTCTGGCCAGGTTGCCGAAGGAAACCCCGCTTGCGTTCCTCTGCCATCACGGAAATTCGAGCCAGCGCGCTGCCGAGCACTTTCGTGAGCAGGGCTTTCGCGTTGTGCACAATGTCAGTGGTGGCATTGACGCCTGGTCCAGTGAAATTGATCCGAGCGTGCCACGGTACTGATGTCGAAAAACCCATGCTGCGGCGCAGCATGGGTTGGGCCGGTGCTGTGCCTATACTCCGAGGTAGCGTCGTACCGTGATCGAGGTCACATTGCGCTTGGAAATGAAGGGGGTTGGCACATGCGTCCGATTCTTGGCTGCTGTTTGATATTGCTGTTGAGTGCGTGTTCGGGTTCCGGACCTGCTGATCAGGCCGCCGATGTTTGTGTTGCCGAAGTCGGCCAACGACTGACCGGCAAGACCTATGATCTCGATAAGGCAAAGCTTGCCGCGAGCGCGGGAAAGGAATCCGACCAAGGCGATATCTGGCACTTGTCCGCACCGATTGTGTTTGATCGTGGTCTGTCTTCGGAATTCACCCAGAACCTCAAGTGCAAGGCGCGTGTCGACGCCGACAAGGCGAGTGTTCTCTCCCTGGAATTCATCTGGGCGATGAAGGATCTCAAGTTGGACGAATCCGGCACGAAGTGATTTGCCGCATTGGCTTCGGCGAATTTCGAACTCAACCCCGTGAAGTGCCGAGTTGCCGACTGCGCGATCGCTTGGGCTGTCTGAAGTTGCCGCGGCCGTGCTGAAGAATTGATCGGAAACGCGTCTGGCTGCTCTGAGTCAGGTAATCGGAATCAGTGGATCCGAACTGCTAGGCTGCTGCGCTGACTCCGGATCACGCCATGCCTGTCGACTATCTGAAACGCATCCTGACCTCGCGCGTCTATGACGTAGCCCGCGAGACTGATCTTGAGCACGCGCCCGGCTTGAGCGCCCGAACCGCGTGCACCGTTCTGCTCAAGCGCGAAGATACCCAGCCGGTCTTCTCGTTCAAATTGCGCGGCGCCTACAACAAGATGGCTGGATTGAGTCCGGCTGAGTTGAAGCGCGGCGTGATTGCCGCTTCGGCCGGCAACCATGCCCAAGGCGTCGCGCTTTCAGCGGCGCGATTGGGGTGCAAGGCGGTCATCGTCATGCCGGTGACTACGCCCGAACTTAAAATTGATGCGGTTCGCGCGTTCGGCGGCGACAACGTCGAGATCATTCTCGATGGCGAATCCTATTCGGATGCGAAAGCGCATGCCGATGTGCTCGCCGCGCGGCGCAAACTCATTTTCGTGCATCCGTTTGATGATCCCGAAGTGATTGCTGGTCAGGGCACAATCGGCATGGAAATCCTGCGTCAGCATTGCGGTCCGATTGAAGCGATTTTTGTCGCCATCGGTGGTGGCGGCATGATCGCCGGGATCGCCGCCTACGTGAAGGCACTGCGTCCCGAGATCCGGATCATCGGTGTGCAGGCGATTGATTCCGACGCCATGGCACAGTCGATTGAGGCGGGTCGACTCGTGCGACTCAAGGATGTCGGCTTGTTTTGCGATGGCACAGCGGTCAAGCAGGTTGGCAAGGAAACATTTCGCCTGTGCCGTGAGTTGGTCGATGAAATCGTCCGCGTCGATGCGGATGCGGTGTGCGCGGCGATCAAGGATGTGTTTCAGGACACGCGCAGCATTCTTGAGCCCGCCGGCGCGCTGGCGATTGCCGGCATGAAGGCGTGGACCTCAAAGCAGGGCACCAAGGGCAAAACCGTAGTCGCCGTTGCCTGCGGCGCCAACATGAATTTTGATCGCTTACGCTTCGTCAGCGAGCGCGCCGAAGTCGGCGAATCCCGCGAAGCGGTCTTTGCCGTGACGATTCCCGAGCAACGCGGTTCTTTTCGGCGTTTTTGCAATGCACTGGAAGGCAACAGCATCACCGAGTTCAATTACCGTATTGCCGATACCGAGCAGGCGCATCTGTTTGTCGGTGTGCAGGTCAGTGGCGGCAATGATCGCAAGCGGGTTGCACGCGCGCTGCGTGCGCAGGGGTTTGCCACGCTTGATCTGAGCAATGACGAATTGGCCAAGCAGCATTTGCGTCACATGATCGGCGGGCGTTCGGCCAGCGCGGAAGATGAGCGCCTGTATCGATTCGAGTTTCCTGAGCGACCTGGCGCCTTGTTGCGATTTCTCTCGGCGATGAATCCGGAGTGGAATATTTCTCTGTTCCATTACAGGAATGAAGGAGCCGACTACGGACGTATTCTGGTCGGTATCCAGGTGGCCGATTCCAGCAACAAGGCGTTTCATAAATTTCTCGGCAGGTTGGGCTATCCACATTGTGATGAAAGTGAAAACCCTGCCTACCGATTATTTCTGCGCGCAAGCGCCGATCGAAATTGAATTCCTCCTACCGAGCCGCTTGGAGGAGGAGTCGTTGATCCCAACTGGCGCATAATCGAGCAAACCTTGCCCGGAGATTGCTGCATGTGGATTGCATTCGCGTTGGCTTTGCTCGTGTTTCTCGCGTTGGCCTTCCGAGGCCTGGGCTTCCTCGCCTGGATAGGTTCGGCGGCAGTCATGTTGGTGGGCTGGCGACTGACCGGCATCGCATCGCCGAACGCCTTCATGGTGATTGTCGGAGTTCTTGCCGCACTCGCCATGTTGTTTGGAATTCCCGGCGTGCGTCGACATTTGATTTCGCGATTTGTCATGCCGATTTTCGCCAAGGTGCTGCCGCGACTCGGCGAAACCGAACGCATCGCGCTCGAAGCCGGAACCGTGTGGTGGGATGCGGATTTGTTTTCCGGCATGCCTGAATGGCAAAAATTGCTGGATTTTCAAGAGCGCCCGCTCAGCGATGACGAGCAGGCTTTCCTTGATGGGCCGGTCAACGAATTCTGTCGCACGGTCAATGATTGGGAGGTTTATCAGCGTCGTGATCTTTCCCCGGAAACCTGGGCCCAGATCAAGCAATTTCGCTTGTTCGGGATGATCATCCCGAAGGAATACGGCGGACTCGGATTTTCCGCTCTGGCCCAATCGCGCATTGTCACGCGCATTTCAAGTTGCTCGGTCACCGCAGCGGTCACCGTGATGGTTCCCAATTCGCTGGGCCCGGGTGAATTGCTATTGCACTACGGCACCGAAGCGCAAAAGCAGCGCTATCTGCGACCACTCGCTGAAGGCATAGAGATTCCATGCTTTGCATTGACTGGTGCCGAAGCGGGTTCCGATGCCGCTGCGACCCAATCGGAAGGCATCGTTGAGAAGCGTCTGATTGACGGCAAGGAAGTGCTCGGACTGCGTTGCAACTGGATGAAGCGCTACATCACGCTGGCGCCGGTGGCCACTCTCATCGGTTTGGCGTTTCGACTCAAGGATCCCGATCATCTGATCGGCGATGTCGAGGATCGTGGCATTACGTGTGCCTTGATTCCGCGCGATACACCCGGTGTCGAAATTGGCCAGCGTCACGATCCCATGGGTGTGCCATTCCATAACGGACCGACGATTGGGCGTGATGTGTGGATTCCATTCGACGCCGTGATTGGCGAAATGGAGGGCGTCGGTCACGGTTGGCGCATGCTCATGGAATCGCTCGCCGCGGGCCGCTCGATTTCACTGCCTGCGTTAAGCATTGGCGCGGCACAAATGGCTACGCGAATCTGTGGTGCTTACGCGACTGTGCGCGAGCAGTTCGATACACCGATCGGGCGTTTCGAAGGAATCGAGGAACCGCTGGCGAGAATCGCCGGATTGACCTATCTGATGACTGCAACGCGTGACCTGACCTGTGGCGCCCTTGATGCCGGAGAGAAACCCGCGGTAATCGGCTCGATCGCCAAGGCCTATCTGACGGATGCCATGCGCCAGGTGATCAGCGACGCCATGGACATCCGCGCCGGCAGCGCGATCCAGCGCGGTCCGCGCAACAAACTCTCACGCGCCTGGGATGCCGTGCCCATTGGCATCACCGTGGAGGGCGCAAATATTCTCACCCGCTCGATGATCATCTACGGCCAGGGCGCGATTCGCTGCCATCCCTTTGTGCAGAAAGAGATCGATTCGGTTGCCAACAACGATCTCAAAAAATTCGACCTCGCCATCTTTGGCCACGTCAATCTGCTCGTCACCCGATCGGTTCGCGCGCTGTTGCTGGCCTTGACCGGATCACGATTGGCGGGCGCGCCACAGACCGAAGACACGGCGCGCTACTACCAGCATTTGTCGCGCTTTTCGGCGGCCTTCACGATTCTCTCTGACACCGCGATGGGCACGCTCGGCGGAGCGCTCAAGCGTCGTGAGAAGATCTCCGGGCGTCTGGCAGATGGTCTGGCTTATCTGTATCTCGCCTCGGCTGCTCTCAAGCGCTATCACGATGAGGCCAAGACCACCGCCAACTATGCTTTGGTGCGCTGGTCAGTGGAGTTGTGTCTGTATCGAGTCCAGGAGGCGCTCCTTGGCGTGCTGGAAAATCTGCCGAATCGACCGGCTGCCATCTTGCTCGATGTGCTCATCTTTCCGCTCGGCGCGCGCTTTCGGCCACCGAACGATAAAATCGGAGGCCGTGTTGCCCGCGATATCCTGGAAGATCGCGAAGCACGCAAAACCCTGACTCGGGATGTTTACATTCCGCCCGCCGACCAGCCAGGTTTGGGTGCGCTCGAAGCGGCGCTGGACAAGGCCGTCGGTGCGCTGCCGATTGAAACCAAGCTGCGCGATGCGGTGCGCGCCGGCAAACTCGATCGCGCACCGGGGCACATGCTCGATGATCTTGGCCTTGCCGCAGGCGTCATCAGTCAAGATGAATACGATCGCCTCAACGAGGCCCGAGATGCGCGCAACGAGGTGATCCAGGTCGATGCGTTCGACCCGGAAATCTACAGGACTCTGCATTGATGTTGACCCAGGCAATTTGGTACTTAGACTTCATCTCGCCTTTCGCGTACCTGCAGTTGAAGCGAATTCGCGAGTTGGCCAAGGATCATGCGATCACGCCGTGTCCGATCGTGCTGGGTGCTGTACTGCATCATCATGGTCAATTGGGACCCGCCGAGATTCCTGGCAAACGGGAATTCACCTATCGAATGGTGCAATGGCAGGCGGAATCGAATGGCGTTGAACTACGCTTTCCTCCCGCGCATCCGTTCAACCCGCTCGCCGCTTTACGCCTCTCGATTGCGTGCGGGTCACGCTGGGAGGCGGTTACGGCCATCTATGAACACGTCTGGCGCTACGGACGTGCAGCGGACAGCGCGGAAGCACTCGCAGAGGTTGCGCAGACGCTGGGTGTATCCGACGTTGCTGACGCGATCGCTTCACCAACGGTCAAGCAGCAGCTTCGGGCGAATACCGAACAGGCCATAGCGGCGGGTGTTTTTGGCGTGCCGACAGTGCAGGTGGGTGACCAATTGATCTGGGGCAATGATGCGACATCGATGTTCGAGAAGATCTTGG
>JBBSVJ010000044.1:0-19449 GCA_038233665.1 Lysobacterales bacterium | reverse complement strand
CGCCATTTTTACCGCGATTACGTTGGCCACCGGATCAATCTGGGGCAAGCCGATGTGGGGCACCTGGTGGACTTGGGATGCGCGCCTGACCTCCGAGTTGGTCCTGTTGTTTCTATTTCTCGGCGTGATCGGTTTGTACAACGCAATTGAGGATCGACGCCAGGCCGCACGAGCCGCGGGGTTTCTTGCCTTGATCGGTATCGTCAACGTGCCGATCGTGCATTTCTCGGTGAACTGGTGGAATACCTTGCACCAAGGTTCGACGGTTCGCCTGCTGGGTCCTTCGCGCATCGATTCGAGCATGCTCTGGCCCTTGCTGCTGCTCGCACTGGCCACGCATATCTGGTTTTTTGCCAGCGTCTTCGCTCGCGCCCGGGTGAGCCTGGTTGAACTGGAGTCCGGCAAGGACTGGGCGCGTAGAGTCGCGCTCGGCAAGGGAGCGCCGAATGACTGACTTTCTCGCCATGGGCGGTTACGGTGCGTATGTCTGGTCGTCCTATGCGATCTTCATGATTGCCTTGCTGATCGATTATCTTGCTCCGCGGCTGCGCAATCGACGCGTCATCGCCGATCTGCGTGGTCGCCTCAAACGCCAACAAAAGCGTCAGGAAAAATCCGCATGACCCCGACCCGTAAACGTCGACTCATCCTTGTCGGCTTGATCGTCTCTGCCGTCGCCGTCGCCACCACGCTGGCGGTTTTTGCGATGCAGGAGAACATGACTTATTTGTACACGCCGAGCGAGATCATCGCCGGCAAGTCGCCAGAGAATGCGCGCTTCCGTATCGGCGGCATGGTCAAGGAACATTCGATCGAGCGCGGCCAGTCGCTGACGGTCGGTTTCACGGTCACCGATGGTGATGACGACATGCGCGTCGAATACGTGGGCATCCTGCCCGATCTGTTTCGCGAGAAGCAGTCGGTCATCGCCACCGGCTCGATGAAGGACGGCAAGTTTGTCGCCACCGAAGTGCTGGCCAAGCACGATGAAAACTACGTCCCACGCGATGTCGCCGAAGCGATGGAGAACGCCCACCGCAAGCACGATGTGCCAAAGGCGGCAGACAAGCCTTCGTCCTGAGCACGCTCAGGTCGCTTCCCACGCATGTTTGATTGCTTCCACTACTGATCCAAGGCCCACGCCATGCTCCCGGAACTCGGTCAATTTGCCCTCATCCTCGCCCTGCTGCTGAGCGCGGTGCAATGCGTGCTGCCGATTCTCGGCGCTCATACCGGCAATCGCGCGCTGATTGCGGTGGCGCGTCCGGCCGCAGCCGGCCAGTTCGTTTTCGTGGTCATTGCGTTTGCCGCGCTGACCTGGGCGTTTCTCAATCAAGATTTCTCGGTCGCGTATGTCGCGCAGAACTCGAACCTGCTGTTGCCTTGGTACTACCGGTTTTCGGCGGTCTGGGGCGCGCATGAAGGCTCGTTGCTGCTATGGATCCTGATTCTCAACGTCTGGACGATTGCAGTAGCCGCGTTGAGTCGCAAGTTGCCAGATGACTTCATGGCCCGTGTCCTCGGCGTGCTTGGTTTCGTCAGCCTCGGCTTCCTGCTGTTCACCATCCTCACCTCCAATCCGTTTACCCGCCATCTGCCGGCGCTGGCCGACGGCAACGATCTCAATCCGGTGTTGCAGGATTTTGGACTGATCGTGCATCCACCGATGCTATACATGGGCTACGTAGGATTCTCGGTAGCCTTTGCCTTTGCCATCGCAGCACTGCTCGGCGGCAAGCTCGACCAGCAATGGGTGCGCTGGTCGCGACCTTGGACCAATGCCGCCTGGGGCGTTCTCACCATCGGCATCGCTCTGGGCAGTTGGTGGGCCTATTACGAGCTCGGCTGGGGCGGCTGGTGGTTCTGGGATCCGGTCGAAAACGCTTCGTTCATGCCGTGGCTGGTCGGCACGGCCTTGATCCATTCCCAGGCAGTTACCGAAAAGCGCGGCAGTTTTCGCGTCTGGACGCTATTGTTGGCTATTTTTGCATTTTCGCTTTCGCTACTTGGAACCTTCCTGGTCCGCTCCGGCGTGCTCACTTCGGTGCATTCATTTGCCAGCGACCCTGAGCGCGGGTTGTTCATTCTCGCCTTTCTGACGATAACCGTCGGCGGCTCACTGTTGATTTTCGCCCTGCGAGCGCCGAAGGTTGCCGGTGGTGAACCTTTCGCCGTCGCTTCTCGCGAAACATTGTTGTTGATCAACAATTTGCTGTTCACCTCAGCGGCCGCGATGGTTTTTGTCGGCGTCTTGTATCCGTTGTTTGCCGAAGCCTTCAATCTTGGCCGCATCTCGGTCGGCCCGCCCTACTTCGGCACAATGTTCGTGTTGCTGATGATCCCGGTTGTATTGCTGATCCCATTCGGGCCTTTGCTCAAATGGCGACAAGGCAACGTGACTGCGGCACTGCGCACGCTGCGACCAGCGATGATCTTGGCGGTAATCGCCGCTCTCGCCGCGTGGCTGATCGCGGACGATCTACCCTGGCGTGGTGTCGTCGGCATCGCCGCCTCGATCTGGGTGGGCCTCGGCATTTTGAGCTATGCCGTGATGCGCTGGCGCAACGCACCGGCTGGCCGTCGATTCACGCCGGAAATGGTTGGCATGATGCTCGCCCATTTCGGCTTTGCGGTTTTTCTCTGTGGCGTCCTGGTCACCGAAGGCACCAGCATCGAGAAGGACGTGAAACTGGGCAATAGTGAAACTGCCACGCTCGGTGCCTACACGTTCCGCTTCGATGGCGTGGAACATGTCGAGGGACCGAACTTCAAGGCAGATCAAGGCACGATCACGGTAAGCAAAGATGATCGCGTGGTAGCAGTCATGCATCCACAGAAACGCCAATACACCAAGACTGCACAGATTCAGACCGAGTCGGACATCGACCCGGGATTCACTCGTGATCTTTACGTCGCCCTCGGAGAGCCGCTTGGCGACGATGGCGCGTGGTCGGTACGCGTGTATTTGAAACCGTTCATCCGCTGGATCTGGCTCGGCGCGATCCTGATGATGCTCGGCGGTTTTGTCACGGCGACCGATCGACGCTTCCGCGTGATTGTCGCGGAGCCAAAAAGGACACCGCAACCTGATGCGGTCAAAGCGGCCGCGATCGGCGCCGAGGCGCACGCATGAATTCGCGTTACGTTCCGCTGATTGGTTTTGCGCTGGTCGCGGGCCTGCTCGCGTTTGGTATTCACTACATGCGCAACAACTCGATGAACGAAGTGCCTTCGCCGCTGATCGGCAAGCCCGCGCCCGCGTTCGATTTACCCTTGCTTGATCAGCCAGACAAGCGCCTGAGCAACGCCGACCTGAGTGGCAAGCCCTACTTGCTCAACGTGTTCGCCAGCTGGTGTTTCGCCTGTCGTGATGAACACCCGGTGTTGATGGCCGAAGGCAGGGCGTTGGGAATCCCGATCGTCGGTTTCAACTACAAGGATGAACCGGCAGATGCGAAGCGCTGGCTAAGCCAGTTTGGCGATCCGTACTCGGTGATAGTCGCTGATCGCGACGGCCGCGTGGCGATCGATTTCGGCGTCTACGGTGCGCCGGAAAGTTTTCTCGTCGATGGCAAGGGGATTATCCGTTACAAGCGTATCGGCGCAATCACACCGGAGATCATCGCGTTCGAACTCAAGCCGCGTCTCGCCGCGATGAACGGAGAGGGCTCATGATCCAGGCCAGGCGCTTTTCCCTACTTTGTTCGCTGCTGATTGTGCTTTCGCTATTGCTGCCGATCGTGGCCAGCGCGATTGATGTGCTGCCGTTCAAGGATCGCGCCCAAGAGCAGCGTTTCCAGAATCTGACGCGACAACTGCGTTGCCTGGTTTGCCAGAACGAGAGCCTTGCCGACTCCAGTGCCGATCTGGCCAAGGATTTGCGCCTAGAAGTTTTCGAGCAAATGCAGCAAGGCAAGAACGACGATGAGATCAAGCATTACCTGACAGCTCGCTACAGTGATTTCGTGCTTTACAACCCGCCACTGCGCGGCGGCACGATGCTGCTCTGGTTCGCACCACTTTTACTGTTGTTGATTGGCGGCTTTGTCGTCTTTCGAATCGTGCGCCGGCGAGCTGCCGCGCCGCGCAATCTGCCGCCTGCCGCAAGCTCCGAGGATGACTGGTAATGACCCTGTTCTTGATACTCGCGGCGCTGATGCTTGGGCTTGCATTGGCTTTCCCGTTGCTGCCCTTGCTGCGCCATCGTTCGACATCCACGTCGGCGATGGGCAATGACCCGAAACGCATCAAGGCGCTGCAGGATGCACTGGCGGCGGGCGTCATCGACGAGGATGAGTACAAGGCCAAACTAAGCGCACTGCCCTCGCCCTCTCCCTCGGCGCCGACGGCACAGCGAAGCCACCTCGCCGTCATCGCAGCCTTGCTGATTGCGGTCGTGTTGCCGATAGGCGCGATCGTTCTCTATCAGGTCAAAGGTGAGCCGGGTGCACTGGATCCGGCGCGCATGGTCGCCAACAGCGCTTCCGGCGCACCTAGCGCGGAAGAACATGGCGTCGATATGGATCAGGCGGTCGGCGGCCTTGTCGCGAAGCTCAAGGAAAATCCGGACAACCCGGACGGCTGGGCCTTGCTTGGTCGCGCTTATCAGTCGATGGGCAAATTCGCGGAATCGCGCGATGCGCTCAAGCGAGCTTACGAATTGATGCCGGACAACCACGATCTGGCCGTCGAATACGCCCAGGCGCTGGCCCTGTCCAACGACGGGCGGCGTATCACCGGCGAATCCCGCAATTTGCTTGAAAGCGTGCTCAAGGCCGATCCGGATCATCAGCGCGCCTTGTGGCTGATCGGAATCAGTGACTATCAGGCCGGCGATTACAACGCCGCGATCACCGCATGGAACCGGTTGCTGCCGGCACTTCCGCCGGAAAGCGATATCGCCGAGAGCGTGCGCACACAGATTGCCGATGCGCAGAAGCTCGGCGGAACCGTTGCCGTGGCGAGACTGCCCGCGACGTCCGCCATTCCCTCAGCTACGACTGCAGACAGTGGGCAAGGTCCCAAGTTGACCCTCAAGGTCAGTCTCGATGCAAAGCTCAAGGATCGACTCGGCGCCGGCGCCACCTTGTTTGTATTTGCCCGCGCCGAGAGCGGTCCGCCGATGCCACTGGCCATCCATCGCGGACCAGCCACTGAGCTTCCGCTGACCGTTGTCCTCGACGATTCAATGGGCATGATGCCGAGCATGAAACTCTCGATGTTTCCGAAAGTCGTGATTGGCGCGCGCATCTCTGACAGCGGCAACGCGATGCCGCAATCCGGTGATCTCCAGGTTCTCACATCGGCCATCGATTCCTCGCGCAAGGAGCCAATCGATCTGGTCATCAATAGTGTCGTGCCATGATCGCAAGTACGCTTGATTGTGGTGCTTGGCACGGATCGATTTGATGACCACGAACACGGCGGACGCTCGCCAGTATTTTGACTTGGGCTCGCCATTCGCGATGAAGCGCGGTGGCCAGTTGCACGATGCCACGATTGCCTACGAAACATGGGGCACGCTGTCCGCCGCAAAAGACAACGCGATCCTGATTCTCACGGGTCTCTCGCCAAGCGCTCACGCGGCCTCGAGCGCCGAGGATCCCAATCCGGGTTGGTGGGAGGCGATGCTTGGGCCAGGCAAACCTATCGACACTGATCGTTGGTTCGTCGTCTGCGTCAACACCCTCGGCAGTTGCAAAGGCTCGACCGGACCGGCATCGATCAATCCGCAAACCGGTCAGGAATATCGCATCGATTTTCCCGAGCTGAGCCTTGAGGATGGCGCCAATGCCGCGCATGAACTCGTCGACGGCCTGGGAATCCAGCGTCTCGCCTGCCTGATTGGCAATTCGATGGGCGGCATGACCGCACTGGCCTATCTTTCGCTGCATCCTGATTGCGTGCGCTCGCATATCAGTATTTCCACGGCAGCGCAGGCACAGCCCTTCGCGATCGCCATCCGTTCACTGCAACGTGAAGCCATCCGCCTTGATCCGAACTGGAACGGCGGTGATTACGACGACGATCGCTATCCAGATGCCGGCATGAGCATTGCGCGCAAACTCGGCGTGATCACCTATCGATCGGCGATGGAATGGGTCGGCCGATTTGCCCGTATTCGTCTTGATTCCGAGCAGCGCGACGACGAGCCATTTGCCGCCGAATTCCAGATCGAATCCTATCTGGATGGCCATGCGCGCCGATTCGTACGCAGCTTCGATCCCAACGCGTACCTGTTTCTTTCGCGAGCCAGTGATTGGTTCGATATTGCCGAGTTCGGCGACGGCAGCGCGGCTGAGGCACTCTCGCGCATTCATATCGAACGTGCATTGGTGGTTGGCGTCAGTACCGATATCCTGTTTCCACTATCGCAGCAGGAGGAAATCGCCGACGGTCTTGAGCAAGGTGGATCGATTGTCCAATTCGTCGCGCTAGACAGTCCGCAGGGGCACGATGCGTTCTTGGTCGACATCGACGGATTCGGCGGAGCCATCGCGCCATTTCTGAACGCGCTGTAGAATCAACGGGAGATTGATCCCGCACGTCGCCACGATCACGCACCGGAGACCCTTGAACCATGCTCGCACTCGATTTCCCCGGCTCGCGCAGATTGGTCGAAGCGCTCGACGCCGCCGTTCGCAACGACTGCACAACGGCGATTACCGACGCGCTGCGCCAGACGCTTTGTCGCCTCATGCGCGATGAGGAAGTCAGCCTGCCCAATTGCGTCTACGAGGCCGCCAGCGATCATTACGCCCGCCGTGAGATCTACAACAGCGAAGAGCTCGGTTACAACGTTATTGCGATGACCTGGGGACCAGGTCAAGGCACCGCTATCCATGACCATTGCGGAATGTGGTGTGTTGAGGGCGTCTGGCATGGACAGATCGAGGTGACTCCTTACGAGCTCGTCGAGCGCGATGAAGAGCTGTATCGGTTCGAATCGCGAGGCACGATGCTGGCCGGTCAAGGGTCCGCAGGTTCGCTGATCCCACCGCATGAGTACCATACGATCCGCAATCCCAGTGATGATGCGGTTGCAGTGTCGCTGCACATCTATCGTGGTGCGATGACCTCATGCTCGGTGTTTCGCCAGATCAAGGAGAACTGGTACGACCGCGACCAACGCAAGCTTTCACTGGATTGTACGCATTGAATCGGCGAGGGGGCTTGATATCCGCCCCTTGTTCTAGCGTATACTCCGCGCCCCGCGCCGAAGTGGCGGAACTGGTAGACGCGCCGGACTCAAAATCCGGTTCTGGCGACAGAGTGCGAGTTCGATTCTCGCCTTCGGCACCAACTCGATTGAATCTCCCCACACGCTTGCGCCCAATGGCACCGGCGCGGCATCATGCCGTATCGCCCGGGGGGGGAGCCTTGACCAAGTCCACTTTGGCGATTCCCCATCGGGTCTCACTCTCAAGGCTTGTCGACTGCGCATGATCGAATTCGGCCACTGCTCACATGTCGGCTTGCGCCGCGAGCACAACGAAGACACCTACTATGCCGACGCCGACTTGCGCGTCTGGCTTGTCGCCGATGGCATGGGCGGCCACGAGCACGGCGAGGTCGCCAGTGCCATCGCCCGTGACACGCTGATCAGCGAGGTCAAGAAGGGCACCTCACTGGCGCATGCCGTGCAACTCGCCGATGAGGAAATCATCCGCCACTCCAATCGTCGCAGCGAAGCTTTGCCCATGGGCACGACGATCGCCGCTATGCGCATGCTTGAAGACAATGAATACGAAATCGCCTGGGTCGGTGACAGCCGCGTGTATCTGTGGGATGGCGCGCTCAAGCAGATTTCGCAGGATCACTCCTACGTACAAGAGCTGATCGACCAAGGTGCCATCACCGCCGAGCAAGCTCGTAGTCATCCGCATCGCAACGTGGTCACCCAGGCACTCGGCGTTACCGACCCGCAGTCACTTCGCGTAGAGGTTTTGCGGGGCGAGTTCAGCGCCGGAATGCAGATCTTGCTTTGCAGCGACGGTCTCACCGAGGAAGTCAGCGACGCCGAAATTGCCGCCCTGATCAGCCGCAGCGAACTCTCAGCCCAGGAATGCGTCGATCAACTGATCGTCGCCGCCCTCGATGGCGGCGGCTCGGACAATGTCACGGTGATTCTCGTCCGTCATCGCTGATCCGCGCCAAATAGACGCTGCAGCAGGCCGTCAAAAAATTTCAATGCGATTGCGCGATGCGGGGAACCCACAACCGGCTCGGCCAAATCGACTTGTCCGCACAACGAAAAAAGCGCCGTCAATGACGGCGCTTTTTTGTTCAGGGTGCGGCGGCGCGCAGAGCGGCCAATGCTGACCTGAATTTATCGCGAGACCAGGAATCTTCGTCCTTGATGGTTGCGTAGAGCGCATCCAGGCGACTACGTAGCTGTGTTGCTTTTGCGCTATCGACCTTGCCATCATTTTCGAACGCAACCACCACCGACTGGGCGGCCATCGCGACCTGCTCTGCAGCAGCATAGTCTCGATACTCACCGCGATCGGCGTCGGATTCGATGCTTGCAAGAATCGAGTCGAGGCTATCCGGACCATAGTTGAACGCGGCCACCGTCGGCAGCAATCCATCGATCGTCGAGTGCAGTCGGCGCGCGGCATCGTATGTAGCTTCACGGCTTTGCGTCGTGGCCCGGTGCAATGCGCGCGTCTGCTCAAGAATTCGCGCGGCAGCGGCCTTGTCGACCGGCGCCAGGACGTGACGGAACATCAGGATGTTCGAATCATTCAAGCGCACGACACCCGGCCCGAGACCGGTTCCCTGGCGCGGCCCCCATGTGCGATCGGACATGCGTTGATGGCAGGCATGACAATCAAAAAGAACCAACTCGGGGAAAATACCTTTCCAGCCAGCCTTTTTGTCGTTGAGCAGTTCGAGCAGATTTTCAGCGGCAACACCCTGGCCGACGGCCCAGTCGCGCACCCCGTTCCATTCGCCTTTGCGCTTGGTCCAGGCTTCACCAATCTTGTAGTGCGGATGCAGCCAGGTGAAGGTATCCAGCTCGAACGACAGACGCGGATGACCGGCACCCATGATGCGATGGGTAATCATCCGATCGGCCGTCCCCATGTGACAGGAAAGGCACAGTCGTGCACGCGCGACGGGCTGATCAGTCGGATACATGCCATTTTTCAGATTGTCATGGTGACTGACACTACTGTCGGCATGGGCATTGAGCCACAACTCCGATCCACCGTGACAGGATTCACAACCTACACCATCGGAAATCTGGAAACGCTCACCACGCATGTCCGGAGCAACCGCATCGGCATGGCAGTCAAGACACTCCTTGGCCGTCGTCGGATCACCTAGGCCCAGCTTGCGGGCGATGGATTTGGAGCGATCACTGCCCAGCGTCTGCCAGGCCTTGGCATGCGGATCGAACTCCTGCCAGATCGCAAACTCATTTTGCTGCACGTTGGAATCACGAAACGGCTGTGATGCCCCATGACAGACGCTGTTGCTGCAACTAGCCACGCCAAGATGCTTGTGCGCGTCGATCTCGGCGGCTGCCGACGTCGCTGCTTCCGCGATACCAGGCAAGATCGCCGAAATCATGACGATCAATGCAAATCCAAAACGCTTCATTTGTTTCTCCCCGTGCCAATCCAGTCGGACTCACGTTCGAGCGGTGTCCCCGGCCTGATTATGCACTACAACCGTGACTGAACTCACGCCCAACGCCCCACGGAGAAATCGAGGGAGGTGAATAGATAAAATCCGCCATCGCCAAAAAAATGCCTGATGTTGGCGTCAATCGGACCAAGCGGCTGGACAAAGCGTCTTCAATTCAAGGATTTATTGCCCGGAATCGCTCAACGTTGCTGCCAGACGGCGCGACCATTGGAGGCTTTTTCAATTGTCGCCATCTTGCGCGCATGCGACTCGCACTCCATCGCATCGGCCAACAAGATTCGTAAACCGCTGCCGACCAACGGCCTCGCAACATTCAGCGCATGTCGAGGTTCGCTATCCAGGAGCAGACCCAGATCTCCCTGCCCTGCGGTCATCGCCAGATAAACGTCCGCAAGCAAGTGCGCATCGACCAAGGCACCGTGCAGTTCGCGGTGACGGTTATCGATACCGAGCCGTCGACACAAGGCGTTGAGATTGTTCTGCTGGCCTGGAAATTTCTCGCGCGCAAGAATCAGCGTATCGAGAATCTGCGCATGATCACTCAAAGCGCCCATGCTGGGATCGGCGAGGGTCAGTTCCGCGTTGAGAAAATCCACATCGAATTTTGCGTTGTGCGCGATGATTTCCGCTTGATCGACAAATGCCATGAACTCATGAGCAATATCGGCAAAACGCGGCTTGTCGAGAAGAAAAGCATCGTCAATTCCATGAACGGCGCGAGCACCCTCGTCGACGGCCCGATCCGGATTCAAATAGGTATGCCAGGTACGCCCGCTTGGACGCCGTTCCAGTAGCTCGACGCAACCGATTTCGATGACCCGATGGCCTTTCTTGACCTCGAGTCCGGTTGTTTCGGTATCCAGTACAATTTGTCTCATGCTTGCTCCGCTGACTGATCCCGGATGGCTTCCGCTGCGGTTCGAGCGAGTACGTCAACGCGCTCGTTCTCGATGTGGCCCGCATGACCCTTGACCCATTTCCAATCGGTTTTATGGCTAGCCAAGGCGATATTGAGTCGTTCCCACAAATCGCGATTTTTCACTGGCGCACCGGCGGCCGTTCGCCAGCCTTTGGCAATCCAGCGCGGCATCCACTCCTGAACGCCTTTCATCACGTATTGCGAATCCGTGGTCACCGTGACCTGGCAAGATTTGCGCAAGGCTTCTAGCCCGCAGATGACGGCCAGAAGCTCCATGCGATTGTTGGTGGTATGAGCTTCTCCACCGTGCAGCTCGCGCTCGTGACTCCCGCTGCGGAGCAGAGCGGCCCAACCACCCGGGCCTGGATTTCCGAGACAAGCGCCATCGGTGAAAAGCTCTACGCCACTCACAGTCCGTTTCGCCTGCTCGCCAATTGCGCCAACGCGGGTTTCAGAACCACCCGTTTGGGTCGCCTCCGAAGCGGCACAGGACGCATCGCGGCGCGCTCCTTGCGTGCGCTTATCACCCATACCGCGTGCCAAGGATAGCCGGGCGCTTCTCGTGGGTGAGTATCGTCGGTTGGCCAGAGTCCACCGAGATAGTCGCGTTGAATGTTCATACAATCCGTCGTGATCAATTTGCGATGCACTTCACCGGCTGTTTTCCAACGCGGCGTGGGCATTCCTTTCAGCGCCTCACGCAGCCACCAGAAACGCCAACTACTGAGTGGATTGAAACCGTACACGAGCAGCAATCCGCCAGGCGCAAGCACACGCAACACCTCTTCATGAATTCCACAGTCGATGCCGGCCGCATCAAAAACATGCTGCACAATAATCAGCTGCATGCTCTCACTCTCGAACGGCAACAGATCCAAAGACGAGCGCAGGTCACCACTCAGTTGATCGCCCTCAAGATGCAGTCGAATCAAGCGCGGATGCTTCGACAGCTTGCCCTCTCGGATCGCTGAGCCAGATAACGAAAGTGCGGCTCCATCAGCGACCGTAACTGAACGCGCGGCTGCTTCACGCCACTCCAATGCGAGCAGATTGCGGACCTCGATTCGGTCAAACACCGTTGTGGAACGCATTTGCACCGGATTGAACAACCACTGTCGAACGAGAAGACCGCAGATTCTAACAGCACCTCTGAGGGCGCCAGAAAAACCCGAGACATGACGGGAAACCAGCATGTTGCCGACGTGGTGCGACCCATCGTATGCCCGCCCTGGCCCTGCAATCGAATCGCTGCTGCTGCACGAATCGTCAGACTCGCTATAGTTGCGCGATGAGCAAACTCCATTTGAAACCCATCGCGGCCCTCACTGACAACTACATCTGGCTACTTCACGATGACGCTGGCAATGCGCTGGTCGTTGATCCCGGCGAAGCCAAACCGATACGTGCTGCCCTCGATAAACATGGTCTACGCCTGCGCGCCATTCTTCTGACGCATCATCATCCTGACCATATTGCTGGCGCAGTCAGCTTGAGTGAAGGCACGGTCGTCAGAATCTATGCGGCGAATGATCCGCGCATCGACATGGCCACCGATCGGGTTCAAGACGGCGATCGAATCGTCATCGCGGAACCCTCGTGTGAGTTCGATGTGATCGAGGTCCCCGGTCATACCTTGGGCCATATCGCTTTCCACGGACAGGATCTGCTTTTCTGCGGGGATACCTTGTTCAGCGTGGGCTGCGGTCGCTTGTTCGAGGGCACTCCCAGGCAGATGCTTGCCTCGCTGGAGCGTCTCGCCCAGTTGCCTGGGCATACCCGGATTTGTTGTGGTCACGAATACACGGTCGCCAACTGCCAGTTCGCACAATCGGTCGACCCTAAGAACACGGCTCTTGCTGAGCGCATGGAATCGGCACGCAGCGCGCGCGAAGCCGGTATGCCGACCGTTCCGTCGCTGCTTTCGGATGAGCTGGCTTGCAACCCTTTCTTGCGAATTGATGAGCCAGCGCTCGTTCATTCGCTGCAACAGCTCGCGCCGAATACAAGTGACCGCGTTGAACGTTTTGCCGCGTTGCGTCGCTTGAAGGATGCCTTTCGCGCATGATTCGAAAGGATTTCCCGACGTGGCGGCCGATCGTTGCGTCCACCGTGCTTATTCTCGCCAGCGCCTGCAGCGCGCCGCAACCGCGAACCGACCATCAGACGCCCAGCAAGCCGAAGGTTGTTTCCATCCCGATTCCGGCGGTGATCAAACCCGTACCGAGCGAAGTTCCCGCACCTGTTTCACCTTGGCTGCGCTTGCGCGATCGGCTTGTCATGCATGATTGCAACGACAATCCAGCCGTACTCAAGGAGACCAGGCGCTACACGCGTCATCCGCATCGATTCAACGAGAATTGGCGCAAGGCAATGCCCTTGTTCCTGGTGGTCCTCGATCAAGTCGAACGCCATGATCTTCCTGGCGAATTCGCTTTGCTACCGTATGTCGAGAGTCACTATCGCCAGCTCCCGGCGAAAGGCCGCGGCCCGGCTGGCATGTGGCAATTGATCGAACGTACGGCAGTCGATCAGGGCTTGAGCGTAAGCCCGAATTACGACGAGCGCCTTGATGCTCTGGCATCGACCGTTGTTGCCCTGCGCTTGCTTGAACGGTATGACCGTCAATTTGCTGACTGGCGGCTCGCCGATTTGGCCTTCAACGCCGGTGAATTTCGAGTCAAGCGCGCACTCGGAAATCGTCGGCCAAAAGATCTCGACAGTCAGCAACTCGCAAAGCTCGCGCTGAGCCCAGTCAGCCACCAGCACTTGGCGCGCTTGATGGCCTTGGCGTGCATCATCAGTGATCCACAACGATTCTCTGTGAGCTTGCCAATTGTCGAGGATTACGTAGCGCTGGAAGAACTTCAGCTACCCTCCGCGATCGACTTGCGCGTTGCCGCCAATCTCGCCGAAATGCCAATGGATGATCTGCTGCGCTTCAACGCGGCATGGTCAGGTCAACGCCATCCGCACGGCCCCGCGACAAAACTCTGGTTGCCGACACAAAATGCTGACCAACTCAAGGTCGCGCTTGAGAATATCCCAATCGATAAATTGAGTGATTGGCACCGACATACGATTGACACGCCGACAACGCTGGACGCCATCGGCAAACGCTTGAACGTAACAACGGCCACGCTCGCCCGCGCCAATCGCCTGGATTCCGACCGAGCGTTGCACACAGGAGAACTTCTCCTGCTGCCCGGACGAGACAAAGCGGCAAATGTCGATAAGTCAGTACAAACCCATACGATCCGCCGCGGAGATACCTTGTCAGCCATCGCACATCGCTACGGGATTCGTCTCAGAGACCTGTTGCGCTGGAATGCATTGACGGCGAAATCAATACTTCGAACGGGCACGCCCCTGCAGATCCATGCGCCGACGCTGTGAATCCGCGTTGGGCCAGCACTGTCGGACTTGGCCACTCACGCAGAGAATACCTAGGCTGACTTGAAGACTGAATTTCAAAGCAAAAAAAGGGCCGCAAAGCGACCCTTTCTTTCTACTCTGTCTGCAGCAAACCTACATGCGATCCTCAGCTATCTTGATCTCCATGCCCGCTCGCAATGCCGCTACGAAATCACGGGAAACGGCATTTGACGTCGCTTGCTGAAGTGTTGTGCGTGCGGCTTCACGCGTCGGTAGATCAACCGCGGTGGGATCGGCATCGGCGACGTTGTCGAGCTTGACCAACGCGTACTCATCATTGGACAGATCAACCAGCTGAACAGCAGGCGTGTCTGCGATCGGCCGGCTCAAGGCAAATACCGCCTTGACCAGTGCGGCATCAAGCTTGATCGCAGTGCGTCCAATGCCTTTCTCTTCATCGACCTTGAGCTTGAGTTCCTCCGCGATGGCGTCGATAGACTCGCCTTTTTGCAGTCGCGCGAATAAACCCTCCGCCTGCTCTTTCGCTTGCTTGCCGATGCGCGCTTGCGTAATGCTGCGCTGAATGTCTGCGCGCACCTGCTCAACAGGCTTGGGTGTTGCCGCCTGATGCTCACCGATGCGGACAACGGCTAGATGATTCGGGCCCAAGTCGATCTTGTCCGAGTTGTTGCCCTGCACCAACACCTGATCGGAAAACGCTGCCTTGATCACATCAGGGTTGGCAGCGAAACCAGGCCCACCCGCCCGCGAAAAAAGCGGCGTCTTCTGAATCGTCAAACCGAGCTCTTTGGCGGCCGGTTCCAGCGACGTCGAATCTTCATACGTCAGGTCGATCAATCGACCCGACTTCTCATTGAATACGCGCTCACGCTCAGACTCGCTGTAATCCTTGGCAAGCTCATCGCGCACCTCGTCGAATGTCCGTGTTGATCCCGGACGGACATCACGAACCTCGATCACGTGGTAACCCTCGGGCGAGAGCACGGGATCGGAAATCTTGCCCTTCTCGAGCGCGTAGAGCGCATCCTCGAAGGCTGGGTCGGTCATGCCCTTGTCGAGCCATCCCAGATCACCCCCCAAGGCCTTGGAACCCAGATCATCCGATGAACTCTTGGCCAACTCGGTGAAATCTTTTCCGGAACGCGCCTCATCAGCGATCTTCTGGGCCTTTTCGAGCGCTTTTTTCTGCTCTTCAGGACCACCCTTGCCGCCAACCTTGACGAGGATGTGCGAGGCCAGACGCTGCTCTGAACTCACAAAGCGCGTCTTCTCTTTCTCATAGCGCTCTTTTAGCGTTGACTCATCCGGCGTCAATTCGACATTCAGCGTTGCTGCGTCGATCTCAATGTAGTTGACCGACACCTGCTCAGGATTCATGTAGTCCTGCTGATGTTCCTTGTAGTAGCTTGAAATCTCATCATCGGAAATTTTCTCATCCGACGCTTGCGGCGTTCCGAGCTTGAGGAAGCGGAAGTCGCGAAGTTGCCCCTGCAGCCGCAGGTAGGTATCGACCTCGGCATCGGTGACAAACGCGCTGGTTGCCACGGCCATCGGAATCTCGCTTGTCGCCAGTTGCTTGGCAACACGATTCTCGAAACCGGAGGGAGTCATGCCCTGTGCCGCCAGGCGGGCGCGATAGAGTGCTGGATCAAAATTTCCTTCGCGTTGAAACGCCGGAATTTTGGCAATCTCGACGCGCAACCGCTCTGCTGGAACCGCGATGCTGAGCTTCTCGTTCGCGTTCAGCAAGACTTGCTCATCAATCAGCTGATCGAGAATTCGGCGCTTGATCGCCGGTTGCTCAAAGAATCTGGCATCGAGAGCGCCATTGGAAGCCTGCAACTGCTGCTGGCGAAACTCGTCGAAACGCGAGCGGAAATCCTGTTGAGTAATTTCCTTGTCACCGACCTTCGCGACAAAATTGTCGGTCTGCGCAATGAAATAGGATTCGATTCCAAAAAAGGAAAAGGTGATGACGATTAGACCAAGAAGGATCTTGGCAGGCAGACCGGTGGTCTTAGCGTGTAGAGCCTGAAGCATGCATCGGCCTCGATAGAATGATCACAGCCGGCTGCGCGCAGGCGTGGACTTCGACAGTAAAACGCGGTGACCAAAATCGGACTCGCGTGGAAAAAAGCAAAGGCGCCACGCGGGCGCCCTGCTTGGAAGAGAGTGAGCAAGAACGCGTTCTTGGCCACTAACTCCGGCGTGACAGGTCGGCATTGTAACCGACTGGACGCGCATAACGCGGGATGGTGGGTGCTGAGGGTTTCGAACCCCCGACCCTCTCCGTGTAAGGGAGACGCTCTACCGCTGAGCTAAGCACCCGAATGCGTCAGTTGATGGCGTCTTTGAGGCCTTTGCCTGCTTTGAACGCTGGAACCTTGGATGCCTTGATGTTGATCGTCTCACCCGTACGCGGATTGCGACCGGTGCGGGCAGCGCGCTTGCGCACGCTGAAAGTGCCAAAGCCAACCAACGAGATGGTGTCTTCAGACTTCAACGCCGTCTTTACCACTTGGAAAACCGCTTCCACTGCGCGCTCGGCATCTGCCTTTGTCATCTCAGCGGCTTCAGCAACAGCTCCAACAAATTCACCTTTATTCATTTTCAACTCCCTTTCGAGCAGCAACCCGGATTTGTTTGGTTTGAACGTGTCACGCATTGCGAGCAAGGCGGGCAGACCTGCGGCGTGATGTTATTCCCCGCGATTCACTCAAAACAAAATTCGTCGATGAACCGTGGCGGCACCTTTATACCAGCGCCCCCGAGGCCGCGCAACACAAGGATTGGCGCGATTTTCAGGGGTTTTCATCAATATCAGTCAGCGATCAAGAAACTGCAAACAAGTCAATGCCTGAATTGAAAACCTTGGCAAGCTTGGCGGCGAATGCTTCTTCAGCGTGGATTCTTCAATGCGGTCTAGTCGGGGTTCCGGAGTCTCTTCCCTTGCGTTTGCCGCGGGCGACCGGTGTTTGAGCGGAGCCTTCCCGGTTGGCCGGCGTGAGTGGATGCTCTAGTGCAATATCGAGAACCTCATCGATCCATTTGACCGGCCGTATCTCCAATGATCCGGTGACATTGGCCGGTATGTCCGCGAGATCTTTACGGTTTTCCTCTGGAATGATCACCGTCCCGACGCCACCACGATGCGCGGCAAGGAGCTTCTCCTTGAGCCCACCAATCGGCAAAACTCGACCGCGCAGTGTGATTTCGCCCGTCATCGCGACATCCGACCGCACCGGAATACGGGTCAAGGCTGATACCAATGCAGTACACATGGCGACACCCGCACTGGGCCCATCTTTCGGCGTTGCACCTTCGGGGACATGAATGTGGATATCGAGCTTCTGGTGGAACTCGGGATCGACACCGAGCAAATCAACGCGCGCACGCACGACACTGAGCGCTGCATGGATCGACTCCTGCATGACATCGCCCAGTTGCCCGGTGTGCTGAAGCTTGCCTTTGCCCGGCATCGTCGTCGCTTCGATACTGAGAAGGTCGCCACCGACCTCTGTCCAGGCCAAACCGGTTACCAACCCGATTTCATTTTGCAGCTCGGCACGACCGAAGTCGAATTTGCGAACACCCAAAAACTGATCGAGGTTTTGGTCGGTGACACGCATGCATTTTTGCTTTTCCGATGTTGCTTTCTTGCGCACAGAGGGTCCGCTGACCGCTTTAGATTTGGATGCCTTTGGCTTCGGCGCGAGGCTTAATTCCTTGACCACCTTGCGGCAAATCTTTGAAATTTCGCGCTCGAGGCTTCTCACTCCTGATTCGCGCGAGTAGTAGCGAATGATGTCGCGAATGGCCGCTTCACTGACCTCCAACTCACCCGTCTTGAGTCCATTTGCCTTGAGCTGCTTGGGAACCAGGTAGCGCTCGGCAATATTGACCTTCTCATCCTCGGTATAGCCAGGAATGCGAATGACTTCCATGCGGTCCAGCAATGGACCAGGAATATTCAGCGTATTTGCGGTGGCAATCCACATCACTTCGCTGAGATCGAAATCGACTTCGAGATAGTGATCACTGAAAGCATTGTTCTGCTCGGGATCGAGCACCTCAAGTAACGCTGAAGCCGGATCTCCTCGGAAATCCATCGACATCTTGTCGATTTCATCGAGGACGAACAGTGGATTGCGCGTGCCAGCCTTGGCCATATTCTGAATGATACGGCCTGGCATCGAGCCAATATAGGTCCGTCGATGGCCACGAATTTCGGCCTCGTCACGCACACCACCCAGCGACATGCGCACGAACTTCCTATTCGTCGCCTTGGCAATGGATTGACCGAGAGAGGTCTTGCCGACGCCCGGCGGCCCTACCAGACAAAGAATTGGACCTTTCATCGTGCGCACACGCTGCTGCACGGCCAGATATTCGAGGATTCGATCCTTGACCTTTTCAAGTCCGAAGTGATCGGCATCAAGCACTTCTTCGGCGACATGAAGATCACGCCGCACCTTGGTTTTTTTCTTCCAAGGCGCAGCCACCATCCAGTCAATGTAGTTGCGCACGACCGTCGCTTCCGCTGACATCGGCGACATTTGCTTGAGCTTGCCGAGTTCAGCCCTGGCCTTTGCCAGGGTCGTTTTGGGCATGCCGGCTGATTCGATCTTGCGCGACAGTTCTTCGAGTTCGTTGGGAGCATCCTCGGAATCGCCCAACTCCTTCTGGATCGCCTTCATTTGTTCGTTGAGGTAGTACTCGCGCTGACTTTTTTCCATCTGCGACTTGACCCGTCCGCGGATGCGCTTTTCAATCTGCTGGACATCGATTTCACCGTCGACAAGTCCAATCAACTGTTCCAGCCGATCAGCCACATCGGCAGTCTCAAGCACATGCTGCTTGTCCTGCAGGCGCACGGAAAGATGCGCGGCAATGGTGTCTGCCAAGCGCGAGGGATCGTCAAGACCCGCCAGCGTGGTCATCAATTCCGGCGGAATCTTGCGCGACAACTTCACCAGCTGCTCGAACAGCGATACCAGTGAACGCGAAATGACCTCGACCTCGCGCTGATTGCGGGTATAGCTGGGCTCAAGAGCGCGAGCCCGGCCGGTCAGTAGCGAATTGCGCTCGGAGAAACCGACGATTTCAGCGCGCGACGTTCCTTCTACCAGAACCTTGATGGTGCCATCCGGCAGCTTGAGCAATTGAAGAATCGTGGCAATCGTGCCAATGGGATAGAGGTCACCCGCTTCGGGCTCGTCCACATCGGGGCTGCGCTGGGCAACGAGCAAAATTTGCTTGTCTCCCTCCATCGCCGAATCAAGCGCGCTGACAGACTTTTCGCGCCCTACGAACAACGGGATGACCATGTGTGGATAGACCACAACATCACGCAACGGCAGGATCGGCAATTCGATCACATCAGCGGATGAAGTGGCTGACGTCTTGCTGGCTTTTTCCATAAGGTCGAATCCTGAGCTTTCGGCATTGTTGAAAGTAAAACGGCAGCGAGTATTCACGAT
>JBBSVJ010000043.1:0-19734 GCA_038233665.1 Lysobacterales bacterium | reverse complement strand
TCGCCCAATCCCAACAAACCTTGCTCGGGTCTGACCTTGGCTTGTGGATCCGACCAATTCTGCCCACCGACAGCGCCAAGCAGGACCGCATCGGAATTCACGCAGGCATCGATCGTCGCCTGCGGCAGCGGCTCGCCACAGCGATCGATCGCAATGCCGCCAATCAGATGCTCGCCGAACTCAAAAACATGGCGGTGCTGGCGGCCGACTTCGCGCAGAACCGCGACCGCCGCTGCAGTCACTTCAGGACCGATTCCATCGCCTGGAAGCACCGTGATATCGGCTCTCATGCTGCACTCTCCATCGCAAAGGGATTGTTCGCGCGTCGGGTTTCCCAGACGCTGATTTCGTTTTCGGCATCAAGCAGAAACCCGAGCTGGTCGACGCCATTGAGCAGACAATGACGAGCGAATCGATCGAGATTGAAGGTGATCTTCGAGCCATCGGGTTTGCTGATCGTGCCGGCGGCAATGTCGATGATCAATTCGATACCGGGCTCCGCCAGCAGGTCACGATGTTCGCTCGCCTCGATGACGATCGTCAGCAATCCATTTTTCAGTGAGTTGCTGCGAAAGATGTCGGCAATCTCCGATGAGATCACCGCCTCGATGCCATAGTCGAGCAAGGCCCATGGCGCATGTTCGCGCGATGAACCACAGCCGAAGTTGCGACCGGCAACGAGGATCCGGCAGCCCTGCGCCTCAGCCTGGTTGAGCGGAAAATCGGGATTGTCGACGCCGCCTTCGAGATAGCGCCAGTCGTTGAACGCATATCGCCCTAGACCGGCACGCTCGGTTGTGGTCAGAAACCTTGCCGGAATGATGCGATCGGTATCGATGTTCTCGAACGGCAAAACCGCGGTACGCGATTGAACGTGAGTCAGCGGCTTCATGCGGCGCGCTCCTGGAAGGCATCGGGGTCGGTGATGACACCGGCGATTGCGGCCACCGCGGCAACGCGTGGGCTCGCGAGAACCGTGCGCACGCCTGGACCCTGGCGTCCTTCAAAATTTCGATTGCTGGTCGAGACAACGAGTTGTCCTGGTTTGGCGATGTCACCGTTCATGCCGATGCACATTGAGCAGCCGGCTTCACGCCACTCGGCTCCGGCTTCCAGGAACACGATATCCAGACCTTCTGCCTCGGCCTCGCGCTTGATCAATACCGAACCCGGCACGATCAAGGCACGTACGCCATCGGCGACCTTGCGTCCGCGCATGACCGCCGCCGCTTCGCGCAAATCGGACAGACGCGAATTCGTGCAACTGCCAACAAAGACGACATCGACTTTCTGCCCGGTCAACGCCTGATCACCATGGAACTGCATGTAGGCCAGTGCTTTGGCTTCCTGTGCGTCGCGAGCCGCTGGAATCGCCGCGGCGATCGGCGTGACCATACCCGGATGCGTGCCGTAGCTGATCGTCGGCCCGACGGTGCTGGCATCGATATGCATTTCACGGTCATGACTCGCTCCGGCATCACTGGCGAGACCGCGCCACGCGCCAACGGCGCGATCCCAATCAGCACCGCGAGGTGCACGCAAGCGCCCTTTTAGCCAGTCGAACGTCACCTGATCGGGCGCGATCAGGCCGGCGCGTGCACCGGCCTCGATCGACATGTTGCAGATGGTCATGCGCTCTTCCATCGACAGTGCTTCGATCGTCGGGCCGCAATATTCGATAACGTGACCCGTACCGCCACCGACGCCGATGCGACCGATGATGTGCAGGATCAGATCCTTGGCGCTGACGCCGGCACGCAGCTTGCCGTCGACATGGATCGCCATGGTTTTCGGTTTTCGCTGCAACAAACACTGGGTCGCCAGCACATGACCGACCTCGGTTGTGCCGATACCGAATGCCAGCGCGCCGAACGCGCCATGGGTTGCGGTATGGCTGTCGCCGCAGACGATGGTCATGCCAGGTTGAGTTGCGCCGATTTCGGGGCCCATCACATGCACGATGCCGCGATGCTCGCTGTCCCAGCCGTGAAGCTCGATGCCGAACTCGGCGCAGTTCACTTCAAGCTGATCAACCTGATGCTTGGCCTCGGCAGTGACGTAGGCACGCGTTCCATCGGCATCCGCCGGCGAAGTTGGCGTCGAATGATCGAGCGTTGCCAGCACGCGTTCTGGGCAACGGACTTTCAAGCCACGCGCGCGCAGTTCGCTGAACGCCTGCGGCGTGGTCACCTCGTGAATCAGATGCAGGTCGACGTAAAGGACTCCAGGTGTGTCACTGGTTTCCGCTCGAACCTGATGCGTATCCCAGATTTTTTCGATGATGGTACGAGGCTTCATGCGACAGCCTCGGAACGCACATGCATCTGTCCATATTTGGCGCTGAAATCGGGCGGAACGTAGCTCAGCCAGTTACGCGTATCCGCCGTACTGCCGTCGAACAAGCCAAAAAATGCCTTCTGCAGCGCGCGGGTCATCGGGCCCGGCTTGCCCGATCCGACGGGCTTGCGATCAACCGAACGCACCGGCGTGATTTCGGCAGCGGTACCGGTCATGAAAACCTCGTCGGAGGTGTACAAGGCTTCGCGCGGCAAGTCGCGCTCCTCGACCTTGTAGCCGAGATCGCGAGCCAGCGTGATCACCGTGTCGCGCGTGATCCCGGCGAGAATGCCGGCACTCGTCGTCGGTGTGAGCAAGCGCCCCTTGCGGACCAGGAACAGGTTTTCGCCAGCGCCTTCGCTGAGTAGACCATTGGTGCCGAGCGCGATGCCTTCGTGATAGCCGCCACGCTTCGCTTCAAAACCAATCAACTGACTCGACAGATAATTACCGCCGGCCTTGGCCCAGCTTGGCGTCGTGTTTGGTGCCGGTCGATTCCACGAAGACACGCAGACATCCGCACCATGCTCGATCGCCTCGCCAAGGTAGGCACCCCAATCCAGCGCCATGATCGAAACATCCACCGGTGAGCCGTCTTTCGGCACCACCCCGAGGCCGCCCGCTCCGCGAAAGGCGATCGGTCGAACATACGCCGATTTCATCCGGTTCAGCGCGATCAGTTCAAGGCAGGCGGTGTTGATTTCGTCTTCGCTGTAGCCAATGTCGATTTCATACATACGTGCCGATTCAAACAGCCGCGAGGTGTGTTCAGCGAGGCGGAAAAACGCCGGGCCTTTCGGCGTGGCATAGACGCGCTCGCCTTCGAATACCGAGGAGCCATAGTGCAAGGCGTGTGCACTGACATGCACAGTCGCCTCTTCCCAGGGTTTGAATTGACCGTTGTGCCAGATAAGGGCTGCTTGATTCATGAGGTCGTTCCTAGCGGGCGATGGCTGCAGTGGTTGGGGGCGCATCGGCAATCAGATGTTCGATGCGGTTGGCGATTTCGAGGATGGCGTTGGCGGCGGCTTCGACGATGTCGGTCGATACCGACTGGCCGCGCAATTCACGACCTTGGTGGATCACGCGGATGGCGGCCTGACCCTGCGCGTCACCGCCTTCGCTGAGTGCGCGGATCTGGAATTCGTCGACCGAAAACTCATGGCCAACGGCTCGCGTAACCGCGCGCAACACCGCATCGACCGGGCCATCGCCGATCGCCGCCTCACTAACCACGCGGCCATCGTCGTGACTGAGGCGCACCGATGCCGACGCGCTGGAACCAATGTGGCTGGTCGCATGCAAATGACTCAGATGCCAGGGCCCAGCGGCCTCGGGATCGCGACCCACCGCCATCGCCTCGATATCGGCATCGAAGACTTCACGCTTCTTGTCGGCGAGTGTCTTGAAGCGCGTGAATACATCGTCGAGCGTGGCATCGTCCAGCTCATGTCCCAGCGCTGACAAGCGTTCACGCAAGGCATGTCGACCGCTGTGTTTACCGAGCACGAGCTCGGTTTTTGACACGCCTACGTCCTCGGCCCGCATGATCTCGTAGGTGCCGCGATGCTTGAGCATGCCGTGCTGATGGATACCCGATTCATGCGCAAACGCGTTCTCGCCGATGACCGCCTTGTTGCGCGCGATCGGCTGGCCGGTAATCTGCGAAAGCAAACGCGCGGTGGCATGCAGGCGCTGCGTACGAATACCGCTATGCAAGCCCGGAAACAGATCGCTGCGCACACGCAAAGCCATGACCAACTCTTCCAGCGCGGCATTGCCGGCACGCTCGCCGATGCCATTGATTGTGCATTCGACCTGGCGCGCGCCGGCCGAGATCGCAGCCAGACTGTTGGCCACCGCCATGCCGAGATCATCATGGCAATGCGCACTGAAAACGACCTTGTCCGCGCCGCGGACATTGGCGCGCAACCAGGCAAAGCGCTCGGCAATTTCAGCCGGCGTCGTGTAACCAACCGTATCGGGAACGTTGACCGTCGTCGCACCCGCTTCGATCGCGGCGGAGAACACCTCGGCAAGGAAATCCGGCTCAGTGCGGATCGCATCCTCTGCCGAAAATTCAACGTCGTCGCAGAAGGACAGTGCGCGCTGCACGCCGGCCACTGCCGTATCGATGATTTGCTGCTTGCTCATCTGCAACTTGAACTCACGATGCAGCGGACTGGTCGCGAGGAAGATGTGGATGCGCCGTTTATCCGCTGGCTCGATCGCACGCGCGACACTTTCGATGTCGCCTTGCTGGCAGCGCGCGAGACCACAAATACGGGGCCCTCGAACGCTCGACGCAATCGATTTGACCGAAGCGAAATCGTCATCGGACGCCGCCGGGAAACCGGCTTCGAGAATGTCCACGCCAAGATCCGCAAGCGCGCGCGCCATGCGCAACTTCTGCGCGCGGCTCATCGAGAATCCTGGCGCTTGCTCGCCATCGCGCAGGGTCGTATCGAAGATCAGCACACGATCGGCGGCGCTTGCCTTGCCGTCGATCTTCACGTTTTCTACCGCCGGGTCACTGGTCATTTCAGGGTCCATGGGAGGTGTTCGCTAAACATTGGGTCAAAAAAAACCCCGCCTTCGTTTCCGGGGCGGGGTCTTGGGATTCGATTTCTCGATGTCTACCCTAGCCCGCGCCTCCGCAGCTAATAAGTACGACTACGAGTACAAGCGCGAGTCCGAGCGGCGCCCGCGAGCTCGCCACTGCCGGAGAAATTCGGTCAGAAATGGAGTGCTTGATATTTGTGTTGCGCTGCGACATGACTCGACCCTAACCGATGCTTGAAGACAGTGTCAACCCTTTTCCCGACTGGTTACGCATGCAACTGAAATTGACCGCTGTTTGGCCGTCTGGATGGCTTATTGCCAGGAGTCCGGAATAACGAAGGGGAAATCGGAAGAAAAGCGCAAGCGTTGGATTGAGCGAATGGCTATCGAACGAGCTTTGCGGCAATCGCATCGAAGAACGAATCTGGCAGCTCGGCTTCGACCGGTACTTTCCAAAAACGTGAATCGGCGAAGGCCATGCATTTGATCGCGTCTTTTTCGGTCATCAGGATTGGCAGTCCATCAGCAAACGCCAAGTCCTTTTCGGTCAAGACCTGATGGTCGGTGAAGGCGTGCTCGATCGGTTCAAGTCCCTGATTGCGCAGAGAGTCGAAGAATCGCCGCGGATTGCCAATGGCGGCAATGGCGTGAACCTTCGAGCCGGAAAATTTGCATAGCGGACGCGACTCGCCGTCCGCTTGGAGACGCAGCGCCATATCGCCACGAAGCTGCATCGGGATCTCTCGCTCTTGCGGCTCGCCTCCATTGCAAACGACAAAATCGACCTCGCGCAAACCTGCAACCGGCTCGCGCAGTGGGCCAGCGGGCAACAACAATCCATTGCCGAAGCGGCGCTGACCGTCGATCACACAGATCTCGATGTCACGAACCAGCGAGGGATTCTGCAGGCCATCGTCAGCAAGGATCACATCAACCCGCGCAGCGATCAGCAAGCGCGCTGCTTCGACACGCTTTCGGCCGATCGCCACGGGTACTGCTGCGCGACGACGAATCAAGCTCGGCTCATCGCCAACGATGGCCGGATCGGGATTGTCATCGAGGAGAATTGCCGATGTTGCCGAACCGCCATAACCGCGACTGACCACGCCGGGATGCCAGCCTCGGTCGCGCAATGCGTCGATCAAAGCGAGCACGAGAGGAGTCTTGCCGGTACCACCCGCCGTGATATTTCCCACGACGATGACCGGAACGGGCAACCGAACCGGCTTGCGCAATCCACTTTGCCAACTCAAGCGAACCGCGGCAGCAAGCAGCTGATAGATCGGGACCAAAAGGCGCATCCACATCGGCACCGGTTCACCGCCATACCAGATGCGATCGATGGCGGCCTGCTTCATTGCGCGTGTTCGATGGCGCTTTCATCGTCGCGAAACTGGACGCGGTGCAGCGCGGCATAGTGACCTTCGCGATCCAGCAACTCACGGTGCGTGCCACGCTCGACGATGCGACCGGCATCGAGGACGACGATCTGGTCGGCATGCTCGATCGTCGACAGACGATGAGCGATCACAATAACCGTGCGATTGCGCAGCAGGCGTTTGAGCGCATCCTGGATCAGGCGTTCCGATTCCGTATCAAGCGCGCTGGTTGCTTCATCAAGAATCAGCAGCGGCGCATCTTTAAGCAAAGCACGCGCGATGGCAATGCGCTGGCGCTGACCACCCGACAGCAAGGCACCGCCCTCCCCGACCTGGGCATCCAAACCCTCACCCAGTTGACTGATGAACTCCATCGCATTGGCAGCTTGTGCCGCATCTTCAATCGCCTCGCGTGAGGCCCCGGCCAACGCGCCGTAGGCGATGTTGCGCGCAATCGTGTCGTTGAAAAGTACAATCTGTTGACCAACCCAGGCAATCTGGCTGCGCAGGTTTTCAAGTCGCCATGACGCCAGCGGCTGGCCATCGAGCAGGATGCTGCCGGAATCCGGCTCATAGAATCGCGGGATCAAGCTGGCCAATGTCGACTTGCCGCTGCCCGAGCGCCCAACCAGTGCGGTGACCGTTCCGGGCGGGCACTGCAGGCTGATGCCATCCAGCGCGGATGCGTTTTGTCCCGGATAGCGCAGCACGACGTCACGCAACTCGAGTTCACCACGGCATCGATCCGCTTCATGCCGACCGGCGTCGACCTCGGCCGGCGTGTCGATGACCTTGAACAGATCCTCGGCTGCGGCGACGCCGCGCTGCATCATGGCCTGCACCGTGGTCAGACGCTTCAGTGATGGCAGCATCATCAGCATCGCGGTGATCAGCGACATGAAGGTACCGGGGCTCATGGTCTCAAGGGTCGCTGGCCGCGTGGCGAAATAGATCACCAAGGCGAGCGCACAAGCGGCAACGATCTGCACGATGGATGTCGAGATGGCGTTGGTCGAGGCGATCTTCAGATTGAGCGTGCGGTTCTGTTCGTTGATTTCGGCAAAACGCGCGCGTTCGGCCGCTTGCCCCAGATAGACCTTGACCTCGCGCTGGCCGCCGACCGCTTCATCGACGATACCGGTCACGCCTCCCACCGAATGCTGAATCTTGCCACTGATGCGTCGATAGCGGCGCCCAACCACGGCGGCGACCACAGCGATCAGCGGCGCCATGACAAATAGCATCAGGGTCAGGCGCGCGCTCTGATAGAGCATCACGCCGAGCAATCCAATCACCGTGAGGCTGTCGAGAATCATCACCTTGACCGCATTCGTGCTGGCCTGAGCAACCTGCTCGACGGTATAGGTCAGTCGCGAAATCATCTGGCCCGAGGCTTCGCGATCGAAGTGCGATGTCGGCAGTACCAGATAGCGCGCGAATACTTCGCCGCGCAGCGTTTCAACGACATCCCGACCAATGCGGGCCAGGCCGTAATCGGCGACATAGGTTGCCACCCCGCGCACGATGAACAGCCCGACGATGATGAAAGGCATCCAGAAAATCGCATTCGCGCTGCGGCTGATGAAAAGATCATCGAGCATCGGCCGAATCATCGCTGTGAACACCGCTGCGACCGCCGCATCGAAGATCATTCCGAATACGCCCGCCAATGCCCACAGGCGATAGCGCGCCGCGTAGCCGAGCAGGCGTCGATAGGTCGCGAACGCACTGACCTGCATACTCAGGTTCCGGTTTTCGACGGGCTCACTGTCCCGCATCCGACTTGGTGGGTGTCGTCGCCAGACTGAGTCGGCCAAAGCCCAACTGGGCCAGCGCATCCATGGCTGTTATCACGGCCTGATGACGGCTGCTGGCATCGGCACGCAGAATCACCGAGCGCGAACGATCATCGCCGGCCACGCGCAAGATGGCCGCCTTGAGGGTGTCGATACCGGGATTGAGCACTTCGTTGTTGTCCAGATAGAAGCGCCCTTCGGCATCAATGATGATGGTCAGGTTTTGCTCGTCAGCTGATTGTTCGCTGGTCGACGCTTCGGGCAGGGTTACCTTCATGCTCGAATGCTGCACAAAGGTCGTCGTCATGACGAAGAACATCAGCAACGTCAACATGACGTCGATCAACGGAATCAGGTTGATTTCGAAATCGTCTTCGCGTCGTCCGGAAGAAATACGCATCGCAGATCAGCCTGCGCTTCGCACAGGAGCAGCCGCCGCATCGGAGACGACGCTCAGTTCATCGGTCAACGTGATGACCTGCTTTTCCATGTCGACGACGAGATCGTTGACCCGGCCGCGGAAGTAGCGGTGGAAAAAGTAGGCGGGAATGGCAACGCACAGCCCACTCGCTGTACACACCAGCGCCTCGCCGATACCGCCAGCCATCTTCAACGGATCGCCAACCCCACTGACCATGACGGCAAAGAACATGCTGATCATGCCGAAAACCGTACCCAGCAAGCCGAGCAGCGGCGAGATGATGGCGATCGTACCGAGCGTGTTGAGGAAGCGCTCAAGCCGATGCATGACATGTCGCCCGGTATCTTCGACACGCTCCTTGATGATGTCGCGTGGGCGGTTGCGCACAACCAGCGCGGCGGCAAGCAGTTCGCCCAGCGGAGAGGTCTCGCGCAACGCATCGATGTGCTTGGGGTCGAGCTTGCGCGTGCGCGCCCATGTCATCACCTGATCACTCAGATCCGGTGGAATCACGGCTTTGCGACGCAGTGTCCAGAAGCGTTCGAGGATGATGGCCAGCGCAACCGCCGAGGCGATAAGGATCGGAATCATTGGCCAGCCACCCGCAATCAGGATCTCAAGCACTTGTCACTCCTCGTAGGTCATTTGGAATTGAGTTGGCGCATCTGCGGGCGCGCCGACTGCGAATGATAGCAGCGTCGATCCTCAGTGCATCCGCCACCAGCCGTTGCGTAGCTCGCGGCCTTGCTCCAGATCCTCGGCATCCGGGCCGAATCGCAAATGCAGGTAGCCCGAATCCGCCGTATTGAACAAGCCGATATCACGCTCCGCAAAGCGTGCGACAACATCAGGGTGGGGATGGCCGAAATGATTGCGATAGCCCGCAGACACCAGCGCAATCTTCGGATGAATAGCATCCAGAAATCCGGCCGATGACGCCGTTTTGCTGCCATGGTGAGGCACACTCAATACCAGTGGCCTGCCTGGATTGGATTGCGCTATCGCCTCGGCAATGGCGGGCTCGACGCGCGAGGTGACGTCACCGCTCAACAGCAAGCTGCCAAATTGGCCACTGACGAAGAGAACACACGAGCGATCGTTGCTTTCCGACGCAGACGGACCAACGGCTGATACCACTCGAAAACTCACCTCGTCCCAGCTCCAGCTCTCGCCTGCGTGACACGCTGATGCCGGCACAGCAAGCCGTGCCGGCTCGCCACTGGTGATTTTGGCATCAGGAAATGCCAGATTCAGCGCTTCGGCGCCGCCCGCATGGTCGCTGTCGCCGTGGCTGATGATCATGCGCTCGAGATGATCGATACCCAGCGCATGCAAGGACGGAATCACCACCGCGTCGCCTAAATCGAACCCGCTGGGGTAGCGTGGCCCGGCGTCATAGAGCAGCGTGTGATTCCGAGTCCTGACAGCCATCGACAAGCCCTGACCAACATCAAACATCCAGGCCTCGAACTGAGCATTGGCGATGTCTGGCTGGCGTGGAAACAGCATGGGCAGCAACAACACGAGGCCAAACATGCGCAGCGGCACCCCTCGCGGCATCAGCATCCAGCCAACACCGATCAGCGCCAGCGCGAACGCCCAAACGGGCACTGCAGCGAAGTAGACCTGCGCCGATGGCAGAGCCGCCAACCACTCCATCAAATACCAAATTACTTTCAGAAGAACGTCGGCGAGTTGCAACACCGGCCCGCCCAGCGCAGGCAAGTCGACGATCAACAGACTACCCGCCACGGTCAAAGGCACGACCAGGAAACTGACCCAGGGAACGGCGATCAAATTGGCCAGCGGCCCGATCAGCGAACCTTGACCGAAAAACCACACCGACATGGGCAGCAGCGCGAGACTCAGGATCAGCTGCAAGCGCGGTATTTCATGCCACCAAGCGCGCTTTCCTCCGGACGTTTGGGTCATCGAAAGCAGAATCGCCACACCGACAAACGACAACCAAAACCCAGCCGAGAGCACCGCCAGCGGATCCCAGATCACGATGGCCAAGGCCGCCAGGGCAAGACCCTGGACCACTGACATGGAACGTCGCGTATAGCGCGCCAGCAGTGCGATGGCGATCATCAACAGAGTGCGGATCGTGGGTACACCCATGCCTGCCAGAAGCCCGTAACCGGTTGCCAAGGCCATCGCTACGGGCGCCTCAAACAATGGTCCAGGGAGTCGCAATGTCAATGTCGGGAAGGCTTTCCAGAGCAGACGTGCGAGCAGCGCCCCAAAGGCCGCCAACATGCCCACATGAAGGCCTGAGATCGCGATCAGATGGCCGATTCCGGTTGCGCGCAGCACTTGCCATTGCGCTTGGCTGATCCCTTGCTGATCGCCAACCGCCAGCGCTCGCAGCAGAGCACTGGCCGGATCGCCATCAAGCTGATGCGTGATCGCGCTGGCAATCCGCGCCCGCCACTGATCAATGCACGGGCCTGTCGCCGAATCGATCGGCAGATTTTCACCCGCCTTGCGCACGTAGCCAACCGCGATCACCCCGCGCTGAACCGCGCCGCGCTCGCTATCGTAGCCACCCGGATTGACCAGCCCGCGCGGCGGTCGCAAGCGCAGTCGGAGCCGCCATCGCGAACACGGTTTCAGCGTGGGTGCGTCGTTGTACCAGTTCAGCCGCGCAAGACCTTGCAAGGCCACGTCTTGGCCATCAAGCGCGGCGCTTTCGATGATGAAGGCGAAGCGGCTACTGCGCCCCTGAACTTCAGGCAGACCGCGAACCGTACCAACCACGTCGAAATCGCGACCATGCAGATCGGCTGGCAATCGCGCATCCAGTGCTGCGTGAGCGCGAAACAATGTCCACGCGAGTCCCAAGACAAACCAGGTCGGTGCGCGACTGCTAGAACGGACCAACAGAAGAATCGATGCGAGCCCGGCAATCGTGAGTGAAATCCAGGCGGGCGGAAGGCTCGGCAGCATCTGCACGACAACAACCCCGGCAAGCAACGACAGGACCCGCAGCGGCGTCAGCCGAGGCAATCCAAAGCGTGCAGGTCGCTGCGCTTTGGATTGTCTTAACGATTCGCCGTCGTCCATGCCATCGATCCTTCCTGGAAACGATCCCTACCGCGTTGTCGTGGGCCTGCGTTCGTGTTTTCCAGAACGCACTACGCCCTGATTCCTGCTCAAGCTATGTGTGCGCCCGCAATCACCGATTTGTCCAGCTCGTGCAACATGCCGCCACGTAATTCGAGCATGCGATCCATGCGTGCGGCGAGTCCGCGATCGTGGGTCACCAATACCAGCGCTGTGCCGATCTCACGATTGAGTTCGAGCATCATTTCATAAACCTGGGCGGCGTTGGCTTCATCCAGATTGCCGGTGGGTTCATCGCCGAGCACGCAAGCCGGTCGGGTTACCAGTGCGCGTGCAACAGCCGCGCGCTGGCGCTCGCCACCGCTGAGTTCACCGGGCTTGTGCGCGATGCGCGCGGCCAGACCAACTCGTCCCAGCAGCTCGGTTGCGAGATCACGCGCTTGTGCGATCGGCGTACCACGAATCAACAATGGCATGCAGACGTTTTCGAGAGCCGTGAACTCCGGCAGCAAATGATGAAATTGATAGATGAAACCGAGTGAGCGATTGCGCAGCTGGCCACGCGCACGATCAGACAGTTTTGACATTGTCTGACCTTCGACTTCCACCTCGCCCGCGGTCGCCGTATCGAGACCTCCAAGAATATGCAGCAAGGTGCTCTTTCCAGTGCCTGATGCACCAACGATAGAAACCGTCTCGCCGCGCTTCACGCTGAAGCTGATCTCATGGAGCACGTCGGTACGCAGGTCGCCCTCATTGTAGATTTTGGCAACCTTGTTGGCGCGCAGGACAATTTCACTGGGCGTCGTTGCAAGCGGTTTCATGGTCGACTCACTCATAGCGAAGTGCCGCTGCAGGCTCAATGCGTGCCGCCCGCCAAGCCGGGTACAAGGTGGCAACAATGCAGAACAGAAAGGCCGTCACGGTGATCCAGCCGACATCACTCCAGATCAGATCCGAGGGCAGCTCGCTGATGTAATAGACATCGGCGGAAAGAAAGGTCACGTGAAAGGTCTGTTCAATCCAGTGCACGATGGTGGTCAAATTGAGTGCCAGTATCACGCCAAATCCAACGCCGAGAAAAATTCCGAGCGTACCGACCAGCACACCCTGGATCATGAACACACCCATGATGCTGCCTGGGGTTTGACCCAAGGTACGCAGAATCGCGATATCGGCCTGCTTGTCGGTGACCAGCATGACCAGAGTGGAGACCAGATTGAACGCAGCGACCGCGACGATCAGCGAGAGAATCAAAAACATGACTTTCTTCTCCATGGCGATCGCCTTGAAGAAATTGCTATGTCCCTGCATCCAGTCGGTTACTCGATACGATTGGCCGAGCTCGCCGGAAAGATCTCGGGCCACTGTGTAGGCCTTGAACATGTCATCCAGACGCAGACGAATACCGGTCGGTCCATCGAGTCGATAAAGCGTTTCGGCATCCTGCATCGCAACCACGGCCAGCGCGCCGTCGTACTCCTGCATGCCGACTTCAAAAATGCCGCTGACCTTGAAGCGTTTGAAGCGCGGCTGCACACCGACCGGCGAGGTACTGACCTCGGGTGTTATGACAACGGCAAAGTCACCGACACCGACACCGAGTTTCATCGCCAACTCGCGACCGAGGATGATATTGAAGCTGCCAGGCTTGAGTTCATCGAGATGACCTTCGACCATCTTGCGGTCGATCTCGGAAACCTTCGGCTCGTACTCGGGCAGCACACCACGCACGATCGCCCCGGAGACACGCTCGCCTTGCAGCATGGCCTCGCGTTCAACATACGGTGCGGCACCGAGCACATGCGGATTGCTCTCGGCGCGCTTGAGCGCTTGAGGCCACTCGCGCACGCTCTCATCGACGCCTTCAACGGTGGCGTGGGCGACCATGCCGAGGATGCGATCCTTGAGCTCCTTGTCGAAGCCGTTCATCACCGAAATGACCGTGATCAACGCCGTCACGCCAACCGCGATACCAAGTATGGACACCAGCGAAATAAACGAGATGAAGTGATTGCGGCGTTTGGCCCGTGTGTATCTGAGGCCGATGAAAAATTCTAGCGGTCGGAACATTCCGGATTGATGTCCTGGGAGCTGGCGCAATCATCATGGACCGCGCAGAAGGCGAAGAGTGCCGGAATCAGTGCGCTTACGGCAAGCTATCGGGGCTCAGCTAGGCGTTGAGCTATCGCGTCCAACATTGCTGGTGGCGAGAATGAGGATCAAGCGCCGACGCAACTCGGCATCCGAATTATCGGGGCTCAAGACCATAAACCGATTGCGAACACGCTCCTGCCGAAATGAGAGAACGAGCAGAAAACCTCGGCGAACATGATCGATCAGCTCAACGGCTCGTTCTGCTCCGCTGGCGTCAACAACCAGCCAACCACTCTCCCCTCGTGCAACCCGAACAATTCCAGATTTGAGGTGACGATAGAGGGCCCAGCACCCGTAACCCGCTGCAGCCAGCGCAAAGAAAGGTTTTGCAATCAGTGGAATCCCACTGAGCAAAATCGAAACCACGGCTAGCAGGGTCAGGACGACAATGGCCACGCCGACTCCGCGGCAAGGCGAAAAGTCAAACGCGATGCTGGGTGCGGATTTCATGGATTACGGCGGATTGATCCGCATCGCTTGCCTGTCCTTTGCCGAGCAACCAGTCCCAGAGCTCCGGATCCTGCTGCTCCAGAAGTCCAGCGAAGCCTCGTTGCAGCGAGGGAGATGCCAATTCATAGCGATTCTCCAGCCACCAGCCAAGCAGTTGGTCGAGTTCCCGAGTGCCGCGACGGCAACGCCAGCGCAAACGCTTGAGTTCGGCATCCATCGGCAGATTATTTTCTTCGACGCCTATCAGGTACGACGCTCGACCATGAGCTTCTTGATCTCGGCGATCGCCTTGGCCGGGTTCAGGCCTTTCGGGCAGGTCCGGGTGCAGTTCATGATCGTGTGGCAACGGTACAAACGGAACGGATCTTCGAGTTCGTCCAGACGCTCGCCGGTGTCCTCGTCGCGACTGTCGACGATCCAGCGATAGGCCTGCAGCAGGATGGCCGGGCCGAGATAGCGATCGCCGTTCCACCAGTAGCTTGGGCATGCGGTCGAGCAACACGCACAGAGGATGCACTCGTAGAGTCCATCGAGCTTGGCCCGATCCTCTTTCGATTGCAGTCGCTCCTTCGCCGGCGGCGCGCTTTGCGTACGCAACCACGGCTTGATCGAGGCATATTGCGCATAGAAATGGGTCATGTCCGGGACCAGATCCTTGACCACCGACATGTGCGGCAAGGGATAGATCGGCACATCGCCTTTCGAGCAATCCTCAATCGCCTTGGTGCAGGCCAGCGTGTTGGTGCCATCGATATTCATCGCGCACGAACCGCAGATACCTTCGCGACAGGAACGGCGGAAGGTCAGCGTAGGATCAATTTCGTTCTTGATCTTGATCAACGCGTCGAGAACCATCGGGCCGCAAGCCGCCAGATCTACCTCGTAGGTGTCGATGCGCGGATTCGCGCCGTCATCCGGATTCCAGCGATAGACGCGAAAATCGCGCACGTTCTTGGCGCCGGGCTTGGCCGGAAAGCGCTTGCCCTGCTGGATCTTCGAGTTTTTCGGAAGTGCAAACTCAGCCATGACTGGAATTCTCCGTGCGAACCGTGAATCTGATCCGCAATATTTTAAACATCAAAAACAAACCAACACGTTCGAGCGATATGAAAAGCGTCGCGGCCGAAGCCGCTCCCACCAATCTCTACCGCCGGCCTTGAACAGCCGAACGGCTGGTCATCTCGAATCCCGGGCGGACTTGCACCCGCCCACTCAATAGACCCGCTTGGCCGGTGGAACCACTTCAACATCATCGGTCAGGGTGTACATGTGCACCGGGCGGAAATCAAAGCTGGCGTTGCCCGCGGCATCAATCTTGACCAGGGTGTGCTTCTGCCAGTGTTCGTCGTCTCGTTCCGGGAAATCCTCATGCGCATGCGCACCACGGCTTTCCTTGCGTTGCTCAGCCGATGCAATAGTCGCCACGGCGTTGTACAACAGGTTCTGCAATTCGTAAGTCTCGATCAGATCCGAATTCCAGATCAGCGAGCGGTCACTGACCTTGACGTCTTCGAAGCTGGTGAAGATTTTCGCCATCTTCTCGCAGCCTTCGGTCAGCGTTTTCGAGGTGCGGAACACGGCCGCATCAGCCTGCATCGTGCGTTGCATGTTGAGACGAATTTCGGCAGTCGATGACGAACCATCGGCGTTGCGCAGCTTGTCGAGATTGGCCAGCGCCTTGTCGCACGCCGATTCCGGCAAGCGTTTGTGGGCAACGCCCGGCTTGATCGTTTCCGCACAGCGATTGGCTACCGCACGACCGAACACGACCAGGTCGAGCAACGAGTTCGAGCCAAGGCGATTGCCGCCGTGCACGGAAACGCAGGCCGCCTCGCCAATCGCATACAAGCCCTGCACCACGTGATCAGGATCGTCGCCGACCTTCTGCACCACTTCGCCGTGATAGTTGGTCGGAATACCACCCATGTTGTAGTGCACCGTCGGCAAGACCGGGATCGGCTGCTTGGTCACATCGACATTCGCGAAGATGCGCGCGCTTTCGGCAATGCCAGGCAGCTTCTCGTGGATGACATCCTGGCCGAGATGAGTCAGATCGAGTAACAGATGATCCTGTTCGTCGCCGACGCCACGGCCCTCGCGGATTTCGATCGTCATCGAGCGACTGACCACATCGCGCGAAGCGAGATCCTTGTAGTGCGGTGCGTAGCGTTCCATGAAACGCTCGCCCTTGGAATTGCGCAGGATGCCACCTTCGCCACGCACCCCTTCGGTGATCAGGCAGCCGGCACCGTAGATACCGGTCGGATGGAACTGAACGAATTCCATATCTTGCAGGGCGAGACCGGAACGCAGGATCAAACCGCCGCCGTCACCTGTGCAGGTATGCGCCGAGGTGGCGCTGAAATAGGCGCGTCCATAGCCGCCGGTCGCCAGCACAATGCCATGACCGCGAAACAAATGCAGGGTGCCTTCAGCCATATCCAACGCGAGCACGCCGCGACAAACACCCTCTTCGTCCCAGATCAGATCGAGCGCGAAATACTCAATCATGAATTGCGCGTCGTGGGCCAGGGATTGCTGGTAAAGCGTATGCAACATGGCGTGGCCGGTTCGATCGGCGGCGGCGCAAGTCCGCTGTGCGGCCGGACCTTCGCCGTATTTCGTGGTCATGCCGCCGAATGGGCGCTGGTAGATCTTGCCGTCTTCGGTGCGCGAGAACGGCACACCGTAGTGCTCCAGTTCGATGATTGCAGCTGGCGCTTCCTTGCACATGTACTCGATCGCATCCTGGTCACCGAGCCAGTCGGAGCCCTTGATCGTGTCGTAATAGTGATAGCGCCAGTCGTCCTCGCCCATGTTGCCAAGCGCGGCGGAAATCCCGCCTTGCGCGGCCACGGTATGCGAACGGGTCGGAAATACCTTGGTGATGCAGACGGTTTTCAAGCCTTTGGCAGCGAGGCCGAAGGTCGCGCGCAGGCCGGAACCGCCGGCACCGACGACAACCATGTCGTATTCATGTTCCTGGATCTTGTAGGCAGACATTTCAGGCCCCCAATGCGAGTCGAAGCACGGCGAGAACACTCGCCAGGGCAGCGAGGACACAAATGAATTTAACGATCAGCTGACACGTCAGCGCCAGCCACGGTGTGTTTACGTAGTCTTCAATCACCACTTGCATGCCGAGCTGGCCATGCCAGAACATGGCGATCAGAAAGGCAATCAACAAGACCGCATTGAAAGGGTGCGCGACAGCGGCTCGCGCCGTTGCGTAGTCGGCAGCAACGAGATTCAACAACAGCGCGATCAAGTAAATCGTGAGGAACATCAAGGCGATCGCGGTGATGCGCTGGATGACAAAGTGATGCACACCATCCTTGGCTGAGCCCAGACCACGGGCATTTTTGATCGGAGTACGCAACGGATCAATGGATTTCATGCGAAACCTCCGTAGACATAAACCAACGCCCAGATGATTGCGGTAAGAACAAAACTGCCGACTACCGAAATCCATCCGTTGGCGACGAACTGTTTGATCGAATAACCCCAGCCGGCATCCTGCAGAAGATGGCGTATGCCGTTGATCCAATGGAAAGAAAGTGCCCAGGTCCAGCCAAACAAGACCGCCAGGCCAAACCAGGAACCAGCAAGCTGGCCTACTTGCGACCACGCCTGTTCCCCACTGGCCAACGCAAGCAAGGCTGCGACAATCAGCAGGCTGCCAACAAACAATATGATTCCACTGGCTCGATGCAAGATCGAGGTGACCATCTGTATCTGCCAGCGGTAGACCTGCAGATGCGGAGACAAGGGGCGGACAGTTGGTTGCATAGGGCTGGCCTTGTTGCGATTGGCTGGCGACCCGGAAGCCGGGGCGGAATGGGTGAATCAGAAATCGATGCAGCGGCCGTTTTTTTCCCAATCGCCGTAGCGAACGGGATCAGGGCCGTCTCGTCCGCCGATTTCCACAGGCGTTTCGAGATCCGGCTTTACTTCAGGCGCGTCGCCGCTCGCAGGCGGCTGGTTTGCATCAACGGATGGCGCTTCAGAGTTCGACATGGACGATAACCTGAAAGGTGGGAATCGCAGGAGATATCTGCGGCGTTATGCCACGCAGCACTTCCTTTGAGCGGATCGACGAGATGGATCATGCAAATCACGAAAGAGACGATGCCCAGCGTCGGCAACTCGATAATGCCCGAACGACAAAGGCATCCGGCTCGGAGCTAACCTCAAAATCTTAATCCTCAGGGCCGATTCTGACAACCGGCGCGTGTGCTTGCTTCCATCGACGCAATGGCCCATGTTGCCTAGGAACAAGGTTTCTCTGGAGCTTGAAATCACCGTGCCCTGCCCGCTTGGCCCTGCACAGATTCTGCAACTATCAGGCATCGATGCACGTGAATTTGCGCAGGCGCAGTTCACCAGCGACGTCAACCAGTTGAGCAACGGTGCGTGGCAGTGGAGCGCTTGGCTCGATGCCAAAGGCCGGGTTCGCCATGTTTTCGCCTTGCTGCAATTCGGCAACGAAGGATTTCTCGCATGGTTGCCTCGTGGCCAGTCCGCGCTCATGGCGGAAGCTCTCCAGCTTTTCGTCTTTCGCAGCAAGGTCAAACTCCTGCCGCTGGTTGACTATCAGTTGGTCGGAGACTCGTCACCGACATCCGATGACGCCTGCAACAGCTCGGAGACTTGGTCAATCGAGCTGCCCGGCATCCACGGGCGTCGAACGGCCATCATCCGCAAAGGTTCCACCGAAGCCATTGAACCCGGGCCTACGGATACCTGGATACGCGAAGATATTGCCTGCGGATTACCCTGGGTCTGCGCAGAAAACGCGGGTCAATTCACCACTCACGCACTCGGCCTTGATCGCTTGCACGCGATCAGCTTGAGCAAGGGCTGCTATCCCGGACAGGAAATTGTCGCTCGACTTCATTATCGTGGTGGCAACAAACGTGAATGCGCGCGACTGCAGATAGAGACAGCGACCCTGCCCAAACCCGCCACCGAGATACAGATTGAAACCAGCCCTCCGAGCATCGGACACCTTCTTTATGCCGCACACAGTGACCCTGAGCATTGTGAGGCGCTCGCTGTGCTACCGCTGAATATTGATCGGTCCTTGCGCATGACACTGCCTTCCGGCGCCCGAATAAATCGCCTTGAAATCATCCAACCGGCGCCCTGAAATGCTATACGGCACAAACCTTGCTTGCAGATGAAAGCCCACCACTTCGATCAATCCGAGGAAACAAGCAAATGAACCGCCCGAATTTATTTTCCCGATTCCCTGATCGCCTTGCTGCTGCGTTCCTGGGCGCAGCGTTGGTTGGCAGCAGCGTCCAAGCCGCTGAATATCGATTTACCCCGGAACCCACCTACACGCCGGCGGCAGCCGAGCGTATCTACAAGCCGCTTCTCGATTATCTCAGCAAGGCAACGGGAGAGAAATTTGTACTCAAACCGGCGGCCAGTTACTCAGTCTACTGGCGCGACATACTCAAACCGGATCAGACTGATTTTTCCTATGATGAAGCGCAATTTGCCGACTACCGCATTAGCCATCTGAATTACATTCCGCTGGTCCGGAGATCCCAATCTACCT
>JBBSVJ010000042.1:0-20031 GCA_038233665.1 Lysobacterales bacterium | reverse complement strand
TGCAAGTTCATCAATGCCTGAGAGATATCCCGTTTCTAGCAGCCGTGCACGAAAGCGCCCGAGCTTGCCTTTGGGTGCCAGTGGCGCAAAGGCATGCACTGGTTTGCCCGTCGCACACGCCTCTGAAACCATGTTGACCGAATCGGCGGTGACGATGAAGCGATCGGCCCAACCGAGAATGCCCGGGTAAGGATTTTCGCCATCTTCCGCGCCGCTCCAGAATATTCCGGGCCAGTCTGAAAATCGTTGACGCAGTGAGTTGATCCGCTCGACGGGCGTGCGCCGCGATGTGCTGACCAGAAAGCTGCCATCTTTGGCACCGGGCAGACTCTGAAGGCGTGCGAACAAGGCATCGAAATAGTCATCATCGAGCGCGAGTGAGTCATGTGAGGCGCCGATCAGGATGGCGGTTCGCGGCATCGGCAGTTGCGATAATTGGGCAAAGTGGTTTCGAGCGTCAGCGAGCCAGGCCTCGTCGACCGAGTTCAATCCGCCCAGTGTCTGAATCACATTTTCGCCTTCGAGGTGATCATGCCGTGGGGCAATAACGAGATCGAAATGGCAGGGGTTGATGCGCGGATCAAGAATCTGTGCAGTAAAACAATGGCGGCCGCTCCATGCACGCAGGCATCGCGTCAACAATGCCGCTCGACGCCCGCAACCGATGGCGATCGACGGCCAGGGCGGAGCGATCAAGCCTGCGTTTCGGTCGCGCATGGCAGACCGCGCAGCCAGGCTCAGTCGTGGCGCTAGCGAATCCCAAGGCTGGCGCAATTGCAACGATATGACGCGCGGCACCAATTTGAGTGCGCGAGCCAACGCAAGCGCCTGACCCTCGTTGCCGGCCGTGCCGTCGCTGATGACCCAGCAATCGGTGCCTGCCTTCGCAGTCGGCATTAATTGGCCATTCGCTATCATCGTTGCTTGTCGGCCTCTGGTTTCCGCTGCCATGGTGTTGATCATTGATCGTCCGACGACTGCCTTGAGCTTATCCTCGATGGCGTTGAACGCTGCCAGCATGCCCCCATGACTGGTATCCAATCAGCTTTTCAAGTTCCGCCGCAAGGAGATTTGATGAATAGTCCACTGAACGATGCCACCCTAGACCAGATCTTCCGCAAGGCGCGCACCTATCGACGCTCGGCCGATGCCTGGACCGACAAGCCAGTCGACGATGCGTTGCTGCAGCAAGCCTATGACTTGGCCAAGCTTGGCCCCACCAGCGCCAACTGTCAGCCGCTTCGAGTGGTATTCGTGCGTAGTGCGGACGCCAAAGCCACGCTACGCAAGGCGCTTTCCGAAAGCAACATTGAGCAAACCATGGCCGCGCCGGCAACCGCAATCGTCGCCGCTGATCACGCTTTCTACAAACACCTGCCGCGCCTCTACAAAGAGGAAGATGCCGTGCCATGGTTCGAGGGCAAACCCGAGTCCATCGAAACAACGGCGTTTCGCAACTCCAGCTTGCAAGGTGCCTACCTGATCATTGCATTGCGTGCACTCGGTCTGGATTGCGGGCCGATGTCCGGGTTCCACAACCCAACCGTCGATGCGGAGTTTTTCGCCGGCACCGAAATCAAATCCAACTTCCTGATCAACATCGGTTATGGAGATCCCTCCACTTTGCGCCCGCGCGAAGATCGATTTGCTTTCGAAGAAGCTTGTCGCATCGCTTGAACCCAATCCCCCATGGAGATCCATCATGCTGAAACAAACCCTTCTCGCCAGTGTTCTGGCGCTGGTCTCGGCTCAAGCTTTTGCGGCCGCCGAAACTTACACGATCGATGGCAGCCATACCCAAGCCAATTTCACCTGGACTCATTTTGGCTTCTCCAATCCCAGTGCCGGTTTCAACGATATCTCGGGCACGATCAAGTTTGATGCCGAGCATCCAACCCAGTCATCGGTTGATGTGAGCATTGCGATTGGCAGTTTGAACACGCATGTGGAAAAGCTCGACGAGCATCTGAAGAAAGCGGATTTCTTCGATGCGGAAAAATTCCCCACCGCGACGTTCAAGAGCAACAAGATCGTCAAGGGCTCGGCCAAGAATGCGTTCATGGTCACGGGTGATTTGACCATCCACGGAGTGACCAAGCCGGTAACTCTGGACGCAACGCTCAATCGCGCCGAGGTGCATCCGATGTCGAAGAAGCCAACGGTCGGTTTCGATGCCAGCACAACGATCAAACGCAGCGATTTCGGTATGGGAGCCTATGTGCCGAACGTCAGCGATGAAATCCGCATTCATCTGACGACCGAAGCCAGCGTGGCGAAGTAGAGCGCTTTATCTGGCTTCAAAGCCGCGATGCGATTCTGATGAATCATCGGCCAGTGCATCGCGGCTGCTACATCAATGTCGGCGATTGAAATTTCGGGTCGGCTGGTAACCGCTCGCGACGCGGGTAGGCCGAAACCTCAGCCCTTCTTGACGCCTTGGTTTTTCATCGCCTCAAGACCGGCCAGATTCAGTGATGTGAGCGCCGATTTGATCGCATCCATGTCGAGTCCCTCACCTCGGCCACTCAGCTTGACTGAGAATCGATCGCCTAGAACGATGCTGAATTCTCCGAGATGGCTGTTGCCGTCCCAGCTTTCGTTGATCAGGCGACCGTCCTTCTTGTAGGTTCGTTCGTAGCCGTTATCGGATTCTTTCTCCGATTCAACGCCGACCATGCCTGCCAAGGCCATGATGCCCTTGGTTCCGCCCATGTCGGTGATTTCGAGATCGAGTCGGTTGCCGTCGGCGTCCACGTATTTTGCCTGGCCAGTGCTGACCTGCACGCCCATTGCGCCATTGCGTTCAACCGAGATCGACTCACGTTTGAATCCGGCCAGTTTTTCTGGAAGGAATGGCTTGATGGCATCCGGTGGCAGGGCCTCGACCTTGTCGCCGCCACCAAGAAAGCTGCCCACCATCGCCGTTGCCGCTGCGGCTTGTGCGTCGCTATCGCCGCTGCGATTGGCGGCTTCCAATTTCTTGCTTTGTTGTTCCATTTTCTGGCCCAACGCGGCGAGCTTGCCAAACGGACTGTCTGATTCGATGGTTACGTTGCTGCTGCTGTTGTTGTAATTGATTGCACCGGCGGCCGAACCTGCGGCTGTGATGCCGCCGACGATCATGCCGATGATCAGGCTCAGGATAAACCCGATGATGATGATCACGATGGTATACACCACCGATTTTTCGGGCGGGCAGCGCATCGTATGCGGAAGCCCGAGATAGAGCAGATAGATGCCGTAGATTGATCCGGCAAATGCGATCAACCAGCCGATCCACGGGACGATGATCGCGATGCTGGCGACCCATCCAGCCGTATACGCGTAGGCGGCCGTCTTCAGGCCTTGGATCGCATTCTTCTGACCGTCAAAGCTGGGCGCCAGAGCGTTGATGATGAGACCGAGCAGATAGACGATGCCCAGGATCAGTCCGTACTGGACGATCATGCCGAGGATACCCATGGGAATCGGCGTGCGTGCGGTAAATCCAAAGGCGCTGTAACCGATCACGCTGGCCTTGATGAATCCTGCAACCGCCGGAATGGCGGCAAGGATCAGGATGTAGTTTTTGTACAGGTTGGCAACGGTTTCCGGTTCCGCTGCGATCACCGGCCACTCGGTCTTCGGTGTGAGCAAAATGGCCTGTACGCGGGCGATGAGTTTCGAAAAATCCATGGTGTCTCCCCTAACGGTTTGAATGAAACGCTGCGAGCGCGGTCATACGTTGAAGCTTGCAAGACCGTCTTCAACAGCCAGTGCAACTCGAACGACTCAGTATTCTAGGCCACCCACGAATCAAGGGTGTGGTTGAATCGTTAGTTGGACTGCGGGTTGATCGACAGTCCAATTGTGACCAACTTGGCACAATCTGTGCTGCTAAAATAGACGGCTGTCGTCTTTTCAGGAGTTCTGGCACATGTCATTGCGCAATCCCGCGGCCGAAACGCGAATTCCGGCCAATGCCGAGAATCTGTATCGGGTCAATCGTATCGATCTTCCGTTGAGCTGTCCGATGCCGGGAATGTCACTGTGGAACTCGCATCCCAAGGTTTATCTGCCTATTGAGGATCAAGGTGGCAGAGCAAAATGTCCTTATTGCGGTGCCGAATACGTGCTCGAGAGCTGAGCCGGCGCGCCACGTGAAATTCAATCGTCATGTCGAGGTCGATTTGTCCGAAGAGGGTTCCAATCTGACCAATCCGCGTCTTCGCGTGGTCCAGTTGCTGCCAGCACTGGCATCGGGCGGTGCTGAGCGCTCAGCCATCGAGATCGCGCGTGCTCTGGTCGATGCGGGGCACGAATCGATCGTCATTTCCGCGGGTGGTCGTCTGGTCGCGCAGCTTGAGGCCCAAGGCAGTCGGCACATCAGCATGGCGATCGGCCGCAAGTCTTTGCGAACGCTTCTGCTGGTGCCGCAACTGCGCGCGCTGCTAGCGGAGTTGAAGCCCGATATCGTGCATGCGCGGTCGCGCCTGCCTGCCTGGATCGGCTGGCGTGCCATCCGCGGTTTGGCGCTACACAAGCCACATTTTGTGACCACCGTCCACGGTATCAACTCACCCGGTTGGTATAGCGCGATCATGGCGCGAGGTGATCGTGTCATCTGCGTGTCGAATCTGGTTCGCGACCATGTATTACGCCACTACCGTGCAACGAGCCCGCAAAAGCTCGTGTTGATTCCTCGCGGCGTGGATGCCAACGAATTCCCCTTCGGCTATCAACCCGATGACGAGTGGCGGAGGCGATTTTTCGCCGACTATCCCCAGCTAGATGCTGCGCCACTTTTGACCTTGCCAGCGCGCGGTACGCGTCTGAAGGGACATGCCGATGCGATCGAATTGCTTGCTGATCTGAAAGACCGTGGCGTCGAAGCACGTCTGCTTCTGCTTGGCGCGCGTGAGCCTGGGCGCGAAGCGTATCTCGCCGAATTGGAAGCGTTGGCAAACAGGCTCGGTGTTTCCGATCACATGGTTATCAGTGCGCCGCGCGCCGACGTCAGAGATGTCATGGCGGTGTCGACCCTGATCCTGCAACTGAGCACCCAGCGCGAGTCGTTCGGTCGAACCGTGATCGAGGCGCTCGCCCTGTGTAGACCCGTGCTCGGCTACGCCCATGGTGGGGTCGGCGAATTGTTGACCGAATTGTATCCTCAAGGTCGCGTGCCTCCCGGTGATCGCGCGAAGCTGGCTGAAACGGCAGCTAGTCTGATGCGCAATGCGCCCGCTATCCAGCCGCTGACGCGCTACCGGCTCAGTGACATGCAGGAAGCAACGCTTGCGCTCTATGCGGAGATGGTTGCCGAACCACGCCGTCGCCAAAGCGATCGATGAGGCCACTGGAATCGATACCTCGCAGTGAGCTTGGCGCGTTGCTCATTGTGCTTGCCGCGCTGGTGTTGTTGCCGATCGGCAGAACCTCCGAGTTGCCTATCCTGATCGGCGGCGTGATCGGTATCGTTCTGCTCGTAGGTCATCGTTTTGCACCTTTGGCTGATTCGGGCTTACGCTTGATCCTGTTCGTTTTCGGCTGCTACTGGATTCCCGTTGTGCTGTCGGGCTTTGATGCGGTGATGCCGCAAAAAACCTGGCAGACGGCATTCGCGATCGTGCGTTTTCTTCCCTTTGCGTTTTTTGTTGCATGGGCATTGCGCAAGCCCGGATTCTGGCGTCCGTTCCAGATTTCGATAGCGGCGATCTGTGCGCTCTGGGTCATTGACGCCTGGGTGCAAATTGTCAGTGGCCATAGTCTTGCCGGCGCGCCCGAGCTGGCGCGGATATCCGGCATATTTGGCGCAGAAAATCTCAAGCTTGGACCCGTTCTGGCAGTGCTCTCGCCCTTTCTGCTGCTGGTTGCACGCGACAAGGGCGGTCGCTGGGGGCTGCTGCTCGCGTTCGCGCTGATGCTGGTGCCGATCCTGATGGCGGGTTCGCGCGCGGCATGGCTTTCATTTGCGCTGGTCACGCTGGCCTTTGGTTGGCGTGAGACACAAAGTCTGCGACGCTTTTTCCCGTTGATTCTCGGTGGCTTGCTGGGCATCGCGTTGTGCGCAGGGCTGATCCTGCGCGACTCGGAACGCTTCGACTCGCGGATCGAGAAAAGTTTGCTCGTGTTCCAGGGCACTGAACAGGCGATTGACGAAGCCTCGGCAGGTCGCTTGCGTATCTGGCACGCAGCCGTCGGCATGATCGAGGCGCATCCATGGACGGGCGTGGGTGCGCGCGGATTTCGCTACGACTATGCCGAGCACGCTGACGCCGGGGATGACTTTGTCGACGCAAAAACCGGGCAGGGCGCACTGCATGCCCATCAGATCGTGCTTGAGGTGCTAACCGAGACTGGCCTGATCGGTTTGATTTTCTGGATTTTGGGTGGTGTATTGGTCATTCGAGCCTGGTGGCGCGCGTTGCCCGATCAGCGCGCGCGCGCGTTTGCGCCGGGCCTGGCGCTGGCCGTGATGTGTTTTCCGCTGAATACCCACTTCGCCTTCTATTCGGCGTGGTGGGGACTATTTTTCTGGTGGCTACTGGCGATTTTCTTCGCCGCTCTGGCTGCTGGTTCGGAGCAGAGTGAGGGCCATTCCGCCGACCAAGGCAGCGGCACCGATCAACACCGCCCATAGCAGCCAGCGTTTCCAGGCCAAGGTTTCTACTGGCTCCCGCAATACCCTTGCTCCAGCGCTCTCGCGTGCGGCTTCAAGTCGGGCTAGCGGTGGTTGCCAGTTCGCGCCGAGTTGCTTGCGCAAGCTCGCAATAGCGGCTTCCACCGGGTAATTCGGTCGCCGTTCGAGGCTGCTGCCAACGGCGAGCAGATACGGCCCTTCGCCCTCGGCAAGAAACACGACCCGGCCTGGCGTGAAGCCCGCGCGCACACGCGGTGATTGACTTAGCGGCGTGGCCGAATCGATGCGCAACTCGCTTATTCGTTGCACGCTGGACAGGCGAATTTCGCCGTTATCGATTTCAGTGCCGGCCTGACGCAGACGGTAGGCAACGAGGCGAGCGCGATGAATCCAGTTTGTCTTGCTGTCGGCGATTGCGACCGGCGTCGATACGTCGAGTTGGGCCAGCGCGTTGTCGCTGGCCAGCTCAATGCGCAGCAGACTTGCCGGAATCGATGCGGGCAATGTGTAGAGCGCGCGGGTGTTGCTGTGCTCGACGCCGTGAAGGGTTTGCTGCGATTCGGCGTCCAGCCATTGCGTTTGCGTCACAACTTCAGCACTGCTTCGCTGGCGGAGCGCCACAATGCGCATATCAATCAGGGCCATTCCGTTGTCGAGTCGGTGCAGGCGTAGGTAGCGAAATTGCTTGCCATCGAGTTCGATCTGACGACGCTCGATGCGCAATCCTTCGCGCTCAAACAAGGCCACCGTCGCGTCGCTGCGGATTCGTATCCAGGTTTGCAGATCGTCGCTCGCATCGACATCGAAGCGCGCGACGACGCCACTATCCGGGCTGCTCCAACTCAAGGTGATGGCGTCAATTCCCTCCTTGAAATCGCTGCTGTCAAGCAACCAGGTACTGACTTTCTGGTTCGACTCAGCGGTTTCCGATTCGCTGGTTTCGATACGCCGCACGCGTCCGTTCGCATCGCGGTCGACAATCAGCTGCAAGTCGCTATCCGGTCGCGCCGTGGTATCGGTTGGTAAGTTGAAAATAGGTAGCTCGGCTTTGTGCTCCTCAGTCCGCGTTTCTGGCTCGACATGCCAGCGCATCATCGGTACGGCCTGGCCGGCTGCGTTGAAGATCGCAATGTCGCCGAGATTCTCATCCTGAGACCATTGATAGACCTCGGTGCTGAGCTCGATCTGCCACGCAGCGCTGCTGCGATCGGTGTTGATTGGCAACACCATGGCAAAGTCGGCGGGGCTCGCAGCGATGGCGGTTTGCGCACTCAAGCCGATGAACAGGGCAAGAAGTTTCATGCGGATTCCTCTTCCTCGATCTGGCGCGGCGGTGCGGGAGCCAGATAGCCAACCAACGTGCAGAGCAGACCGTAGGCGATAAACGAAGCGATACCAAACAGGTTTCCCAGATGCTGGCGATCGATCAGCAGCAGTTTGACCAGGACCACGGCCATAAGCAGGGCGCTGGCCAACCACAGTGGACGATTGCCACGCCGTGAGCCGATCACCCAGCCAGCCACTCCGAGGATGCTCCAAACCACGGCCAGGCTGGTTTGCGACAAACTCGCGCGCAAAAGGTTGTCGTCCCACGGAACACTCCCAAGATGATGCGCGGCACGCAAGGTGGCTGAGGTAATCAACACGAAGCCCGCGACCGCCAACAGTGCAGGGCGGTTATCGCGAAACAGATCCGGTGCATCGCTATCTTGAATCCAGATCGCCAGCAATGCCAGAGCAGCAAGCTGGAACAATTCAAGCGGGTTGAGGAGTGGCAACCAGGTCAAAGGATCGCTGGCACCCTCGACCAGCAGGCTGAAGCCAAGCATGCCGCCAAGCACCACCGCTTGCGAGCCGAGAACTATTCCGCGATAACGCGGAAATGCTTCGGAAAGTGGCATCGAAACCCAGTTCGGACGCCGCAATACCGACAAGAAAAACGCCAGCAGTGGCAGCGCAACCATTGCCATGAGCCAGCCATTGCCAAGATCGCCATCGCGCGCAATTTCTTCCAGACACAGCGAGAAGACCAAGGTCCAGATCCAAAACCAGCCGAGATGCGTGGCGCTTTGCAAGGATGGCGCGGTCTGGCGAAGACAGGCCAACGCACGCCAGCCGGCGATCGCAAAAATGGCATACGCGAACAGATTCCAGCTCGCGAAAACGCGACCATCGATGGCGATCAAGACACTCAACGGCAGGATCAGCCAGAACAAGATCGTCGTAGTCAGGGTCAATGCGAGGCGTTGCCAGTGGCGCGTGGCTTCCGCCGCAAGCCAGGCAGTCACCGCGAATAGCGCAAGCACGGCGGCAAACACCTGTTTGTTTGGCACGAAGCGGTCAATCTCGATTGCCCACGCACCGAACCACCAACTCAGGCTCCACACATAGAGCATGAGGGTCAACGCACTCCCCGCTTTCGCACGTTGATATAGCCACGCACAGACCAAACCGCCGAGACAGATCAGCATGGCGCCGACAAAGTGCCCATTGGCGATCGGCACGCCAAACTCGGCGCGCCCCCATTCGAACGCGATGAAAAAGGCACCACCTGCCAATAACTGCAGGAGTAATCCTATCCATCGCGGCAAGCGCCTGTCTTGACGCAAGCCCAGCCAGACAAGAGCTGCACCTTCGAGAGCGAAGATGCAGCCGGTCGTACGCGCTGACAGAGCCAGCGGAATGGAGAGCGTCGAGAATCCCAGTGCGAGTACGGCAAACGATTCACCGAGGACACGAACGCGGCGGATCAAGCTCGCCGCCAGCAGCAGATAAATAATGCCAAGCGCCAGTGCGGAAATCGCCAGCGGTGTGCGTTCCCATTCGAGCAAGGCACCTTGCAGGGCAAACGCCGCCAGCGGGTTGCCGAACAGCAAGGTGCCGTCGATAGCGTCGCGCTTTTCCGGCGAGCGCTTCAGCGCATAGAGGATCGGTACGGCGAGATAGATCGCGAAGAACAGCAGCAGAAATGGCTCGGTGCTTTCAAACAGGTCGCCGCGATACGAGAGCACTCCCCATATCGTACCAATGGCATAAGTAAAGAAGAATCCAATCAGGTTGAGTACGCGCCACGAGCGATACCAGGCAATCGCAAAGACTGCGAGATTGAGCAAGCCATAGTAGGAGAACAAGGCGACATGGTTGCCACTGCCGCTCGAAATCAGGATCGGCGCGGCGAAACCGGCGAGAATGCCGAGTACGGCAAGTGCCAGCGCATCCTGCAGCACAGCGAGCACACATACGCCGGCGACCAGAATCAGCATCAGCGCAAACGCCGCTGTCGCCGGGAGCAGATGATAGAGGCGAAATGCTGCGAACACGGTCAGCAACAGGATGCCGATTGCGCCGCCTTGAAGACTCAGCGAAAACGAGCGCTTTGTCTCGCGCTTGCGCCAGGCAAAAATCAGCGCGGCCATCGAGGCAAGTGCAACACCAGCCAGACGGAACTGGATTGGAAACGTGAACCAGCCTTCGTCTGCGGCATATTTGAGAAGTGCGGCGATACCCGCGAACAGGACCAGCATGCCGACCTTGACTGGCACGTTGCCCTCGGTGAACCAATCTTTGATACGCGAAAACACGTCATTGCCCGGATCTTCGCGCCAGTGACTGGGCTCTTCATCCAAATCAGCAGTCACGCCTGGCGACCAGACCGGCTCGGGCAGTGGTGGCGGCACCGGCGACAGCGGCGGGCGCAACGGAGTTGATTGAGTAAGGGCTGGATCGGGCGACAACGGGATTTCGAACGAATCGGCAGCGTCGCCAGGATCTGCTAGGCGGGCTGCGATTGGCGCGCTATCGCGCAGATCAAGGGTGACGCCGTCAGCGCGCGGCGCCACTTGGCGTTCAATCCCGCTGCGGAGTTCCGCCTGTTCAAGGGCGGCGAGTCTCTCCTCGCCTTGATGCAGACGCTTGGCCAAATCGCCGAGACGCCACAGCAGATAGCCGAACCCTGCGCCACAGAACATGCCAAACAAGGCTGTCGATCCGCGCATAACGGCCGAACCAAGCAGGACGCCGAGAAAAGCGCCGAGGACAATCCACATCAACCCCATCAAGCGTTCTCCATTGCCAGCATCAGTTAATCGTAGATTGCCGCTTCGCCCGCTGGGCGGGTCTTGAAGCGTCGGTGGATCCAAAGGTACTGGCTTGGTGCCTCACTTGCCATGCGCTCAATCATCGCATTGATTCGCGCTGTGTCATGGGTCACATCGTCGCTCGGAAAATTATCCAATGGAGCCTCAAGGCGCAGTGCGTAGCCACCTTCGGGCAGGCGCCGATGGAAAAAAGGAATGACGCAGGCACCAGAGAGTCGAACCAGATGATGGGTGGCGGTTAAGGTCGAGGCACTGATGCCAAAAAACGGCACGAAGACTGTATCTTTGCCACGCATATCCTGATCCGGGGCGTACCAGATGCGCCCCCCGGATTTCATGTAGCGCACACAAGCGCGCACTTGATTCTTGGTGAACATGGTTGCTGCGTAGTGCTGCCTGGCCCGGCGGATCGCCCATTCAAACGCTGCATCGCCGTGCTCCCTGTACATTCCAGCAAGCGCGATACCACCCCGTTCGACGAGCAGGCGACCGGCCAGTTCCAGATGTGAGAAGTGTGCGCCAGTAAGCAGCACGCCCTGGCCGCGAGCCGTCGCCGCCTCGATATGCTCGATCCCTTCGATGGTCACCGGTATGCGTGAAATCGCGCGTCGGGATCCCATCCAGGCAAGCGCGAACTCGACCAGCATGAGTCCGACATCACGCAAATTTTGTTCGAGCAGGTGCGCCTGTTGTTGGAGATCAAGCTGCGGGAAACAGCGTTCGATATTGCGAGCGGCGACTTGTCGGCGTGAACCCGGCAATCGTGCGGTCAAGCCACCGAGCCCGCGGCCAAGCCGCATCAGCCAGCGATAGGGGAGACGGGATATCGACCACAACAACCCCAGCCCGATCCAGGTGGGCCAATGCAGCGGGCTGAGAAAGCGGAGCTGAAAACGGGGAAGGGGTGCAGACATCGTCCAATTATGGCGGTCGCGTCGAGTTCTGCCTATGACGCGACGACTTGCACAACAGTACCGATCAGGATCGCCGTCGGGCTCGATCGGAGCTTCCCGTATACTTCGCGGCCCCGTCTGACTGCGAATTTCATCTTGCTGCGGCTGCTTTACACCTTGACCATGTACTTGCTGACGCCGGTGATCCTGTATCGACTGGCTGCGCGTGGTCTGCGCTATCGGCGCTATCTCTCGCGCTGGAAGGAACGCTTCGGCTTCTTTCCGTCGCCAGGTTTCAACAACAGCAGCTGGGTTCATGCCGTTTCAGTCGGCGAAGTCAACGCGGCGGTGCCCTTGATCGAGGCGTTGATTCTCCGGTATCCCGATGCGCCGATGGTGGTGACGACGGTTACCCCGACGGGTTCCGAGCGCGTGCAAAATCTGTTCGGCGATCGCGTATTTCACGTCTATCTGCCATATGACCTGCCGGCTTCGGTCAAGCGCTTTCTCAATCGCATTCAGCCACGATTTGCGGTGATCATGGAAACCGAAATCTGGCCGAATCTGTTTGTCACGTGCCGCGAGCGAGCGATTCCGATTGTGGTGACCAATGCCCGCTTGTCCGAGCGCAGCCTCAGAGGTTACGGCCCGGTCAGGCCATTGGCGAGGCGTGCAATCCGCTGCGCGAGTTTTGTCGCCGCACAATCTCCGATCGATGCTGAGCGCTTGCGTCTGCTTGGCGCCGCCGTGAGCCGATTGGCCGTGATTGGCAACCTCAAGTTTGACATGCCGGTGCCGGCCGCTATGGTTGATAGCGCCAGGCAATTGCGCGAGTCTTGGGGGGCAAAACGACCGGTGTGGATTGCTGCCAGTACCCACGAAGGCGAAGAGTTGCCAGTGCTCAAAGCGCATAGCGCGGTTCTCAAGCGATATCCAGATGCGTTGCTGCTGATCGCGCCGCGACATCCCGAACGCTTCAAGCCGCTGGTCGGCGTTTGTCGTTCACTGGGTTTCAGTACGCGCGTTCGTAGCGAGGATGTATTGGCCGATGAACACTGCCAATGTTTCGTCATCGATACGATGGGTGAGCTGTTGCAGTTTTACGCGTGTGCCGATATCGCCTTTGTCGGCGGCAGTCTTGAGCCGATCGGTGGCCACAACTTGCTGGAGCCGGCCGCACTGGGCAAGCCGGTGATCGTTGGCCCGCATACCTTCAATACAGAGGAAATCGCCGACAGCCTGATCGCCGCCAAGGCGGTCTTGCGGGTTGCCGATGAAATCGAACTTGGGCAAGACCTGATCCGCCTGTTCACGCATGCTCACGAAAGGGAAGCCATGGGCCAGGCCGCACAGGCCGTCATTGAGCGAGAACGTGGCGCGGTCGAACGCACCGTCAGGATCGTGGAGCAGGTGCTTGAACGCGGAGAGTTGGGAAAAGGAAACAGGGAATAGAAAAGCGCAGCTTGCCGGCGACAGCCATCCGATCAGCCTGTCAGTCGATTTTCGCTAGCATCACGGCAACCAGTCCGACCCGAGTGCCGCTTCGCGCAAACTATCCACGTTAGCGCCCAGCAACAAGACGACGACGACAGCGCAAGACGTGATCGCGCGCCGAAGCTCTTTGGTTGACAGCCGATAGGGGGTGTTACGCCAAGCTGTTGTTGCAATTCAAGACTCCCCGTTGTTGAAATCCGGCTTATTCCAACAAAGCATTGACCGCTTCGAGATCCTTGACCTCGATGATGCCCGCAGCTTGCTTGAGTCGCAGTCCGTTGAGGACAAACGCATGACGTGCCTGCGAGTAGCTGCTCTGTGCAGAGAGCAATTGCTGCTGGCTGATCAGCACATCAACGATGGTGCGCGTCCCGACCTCATAACCGGCCTGAGTTGCATCGAGTGAGCTCTGCGTCGAGACCACTGCTTGGCGGGTCGCTTCAACCTGACTTGCGCCGGCGATCACCGCGCGGTAGTTGTTGCGCGTGCTGCGCTCGATCAGGCGCTTTTGCAACTCGTACTGATCGCGAGCGGCATCACGTGAGTAAATCGATTGGCGTACGCGTGACTGGGTATATCCACCGGAGAAGATCGGCACGTTCAGTGTCAGGCCGACGCTGGTCGACCAGCTGTCGCTATTGGTATGGAAGGCATCGTTGAAGCTCGACGCACTGTTGTCACTCCAACGTGGATTCTTGGAGTAAACCACCTGTCCATTGATCGTCGGAAGGTGGCCCGATCGCGCAGTCTGGATATTCGCGTTGGCGGCTTCGAGATCATATTCGTATGAGCTCAAGACAGGATTTTGCGCGACCGCGACGTTGACCCATTCATCCGGATTTTCGGGGTTCGGTTTATCCAGCGGCAACTTGTCCCGAAGCTTCTTGAGCTCGCCAGGTTCCTTGGCGGTGAGCTGGCGCAGCGCTTCCTTGTTGTCATCCAGGGTGTTTTGCGCGGTGATCACGTTGGCCACGGCGGTGTCATGCTGAGCTTTCGCATCATTGACGTCGGTGATCGCGGAAAGCCCGACATCGAAGCGTTGCTGAGCCTGCTCCATTTGGCGGCCCAGCGCTTGCTCGTTGGCTTGAGCGAACTTGAGCGCGTCTTCAGCGGTGAGCACGTCGAAATACGACGTCGCCACGCGAATCAACAAATCTTGCTGGGCTGCCTCGTAAGTCGCGTCACCGGACTTGGCCGTGGCGCGTGCCGACTTCAAAGCGGTCCACTTGCTCAGATCGAGGATGCTCTGGTCGAGCCGACCGCTCAGGCCACGACTGTAGTTGTCGGAAGAGGTCGAAACGTTGATCAGACTCTGGCTGCCGTCCAGGTTGGTGACGAACTGCGGGCCACCACTGCTGCCATGACTCTGCGAGTAGCTGAGCGACGCGCCGATCTGCGGCAACAAAGCTGACCGCGCCTGATCGACATTCTCGCCGATTGCCTGACTGTTGGCTTCGGCACCAGCAAGTTGCGGATCGGACGAACGCGCCTCGCCATAAATCTGGATCAGATCATCGGCGTGAGCCACGGAAGCGCCTGCGGACAGCGCCAAAGCCAGCGCCAACGACAGCGAACGGGGAGCATTCATCGGTTCATCCTCAGGAGTTTGCCGTGGCTGATCCAGGCTTCTATCACAGCGTGAAATGCGCTGGGGGAGCGGCATGGGTCAGGTACGGAATATCGGTTTCAAAAAGACTTTCAGTTTGCCAGTGCGTGGCATCGACTCGCGTGTGCAATAAGGCCTGCATCGCTGGCGACTCCCCGCTGACCACGAACAAGCGGCCACCGGGCTTGACCCAACTCTTGACCCTTTCGGGTAACGCAAAAACCGCGCCAGTCAGCACGACGCAATCAAACAACGATGACGGTTGGTATCCCTTCAAGGCTTCCGCAACCTCGATATGAACCCTTGAAAACCCGGCCTGATCAAGATTGGCGCGGGCATTCGAGGCCAGATCGGCATGCTGTTCAACGCTCGTTACATCAGCGCCAAGCTCGGCCATGCAAGCCGCGAGGAAACCCGAACCAGTTCCGATTTCGAGCACTCGCTGTCCGTTTTCGATCGCAATTGCCTGCAAGATTCGACCCTCGATAACGGGCTTCAGCATCATCTCGCCGTGTCCAAGCGGTAGTTGCACGTCGACAAATGCCATGTCGCGATAGCGTTCGGGCACGAAATCCTCGCGGCGCAATCGTGCCAGCACGTCGAGGACGCGCGGGTCGAGCACCTCCCAGGTGCGAATCTGGTTTTCGACCATATTGCTGCGCGCCAACTCAAGATTCATCGACATCAGAGGTTCCAGGATCAAGACAAAAGGGGCGAAAGCATAAAAGGTCTGTCAGCAGGCGGCAAACATGTGTGCTTGCGCCGATCTGAGCGACGCCGCCAGCACATCGAAATCAGGCAGCCACCGTGGCCCGTTGATGATGTCCGATCAAGGCTGAAGCAACTTGCGGGATCTTCATGCGAACCCTTGCAGAGAGCATCGGATCCACCGTGGCCAGAGCGCCCAGTCCATTGGATGCAGCCACGGCGGAAAGGGTTGCCAACTGCAGCGCAAGCCATCGGTCTAGGCGTCCGCGGTCGTCCACGGACAGTCTGGTCAACGAGGTTCGAGCGCTCGTGCGCAAGGCAGCGACTGAGATGCGGCCACAGCGGGTGACTTCTTCGAGCAGGGCGGCGAAAGTCTGCTGCGCCCAGCGCAAAGGCCATGGTTCGAGTGCACTTGCGCTATTCCGGATGATTTCTGGATCAAGCATGTCTATCTCTCACATGTCGTTTTCGAGGTACCGAAAGGCTTGACCGGTACCGGGAGCATCGGATTTCAACTCTGCGATGTTTGCAATTCCGATACCAGGAGCTTCGGCTCGGTTTCGCGGTGGATGCGGAACCAGGCGGCATACAGAGCAGGTAGAAAGATCACGGTCAAAGCGGTAGCCACGGTCAATCCGCCCATGATGGCGACCGCCATGGGTCCGAAGAACGCGCTGCGCGACAGCGGAATCATGGCAAGAATCGCGGCCGCCGCAGTCAACGCAATGGGTCGTGATCGGCGGACCGTCGCATCGATGATGGCATCCCACGGTCGGTGGCCTGCGTTGATGTCGTGCTCGATCTGATCAACCAGGATCACCGAGTTGCGCATGATCATGCCGAACATCGCGATCGTGCCAAGCATGGCCACAAAGCCGAATGGCACACGGAACACAAGCAGAAAAAGAACCACGCCGATGAGGCCAAGCGGCGCTGTCAACACCACCAGCAAGACTCGTTGAAAACTGCGCAGTTGCAACATGAGCACACTGAACACGACCAGCAAGAACAACGGAATCCCGGCGTTCACAGAGCCCTGCCCTTTGGCCGATTCCTCGACCGAGCCACCGGTCGCCAGTCGATAACCGTCCGGGAGGTCGCCGCGTATGCCATCAAGATTCGGGCTGATCTGTGCGTCGACCGTCGCCGGTTGCAGCATTCCCTCGATATCGGCGCGAACGGTGACGGTCGGCAAGCGGTCGCGCCGCCAGATGATGCCCTCCTCGAAACCGTATTCAAGCGTCGCGATATGACCGAGCGGAATGCTCTGTCCAGACGCGGTGGGAACCGACAGGCTTTCAAGCAGACTCAACTGAGCGCGCTCGTCGGCGGTGCCGCGCAGCAGTACGCCGATCAACTGATCGCGCTCGCGAAAAGTCGCAATCGGTGCGCCTTTGAGCGAGCTTTGCAGGAAATTCGAAACATCTTCCGAGCTGACCCCGAGCGCGCGAGCGCGATCTTGGTCGATAGCCAGCCGGATCACCTTGCTGGGCTCTTCCCAATCGAGATTCACATTGCGCACAGAAGGATTCTGGCGAACCACGTCGGCCACTTTTCGCGCCAGCTCACGAACCGTTTTGATTTCTGCACCCGAGACGCGATATTGCAGGGGGTAACCGACCGGCGGACCGTTTTCGAGACGGATCACGCGTGCGCGCAACTCCGGGAAATCGCCTTGAAACAGAGTCAACAATTCGCTGCGCAAGGATTCGCGTTCGGCATTGCCGTGGGTAAGCAGGACAAATTGGGCAAAGCTCGCCTGAGGCAATTGTTGATCCAGAGGCAAATAGAAGCGTGGTGTGCCTGAGCCTACGTAGCTGACATAATTTTCGAGTTCAGGGCGCTTGGCCAGCCAGGCTTCAAGCTTCTTGACTTGGGTTTCGGTCGCGGTCAGCGAGGCGCCTTCGCCAAGTTTGAAATCGACGAGCAACTCAGGCCGCGTCGAATCAGGAAAAAATTGTTGCTGGACAAAGCGGAAACCAAAGATCGCCAGGAAGAAAATCAGTACGGTGCCACCGATGACAATGAAACGATGCTCAATGCAGGTTTCGACAAATCCGCGGAAGCGTCGATAGAAAGGTGTCGAATAGGGATCGTGCCGGGAATGGCTTGTGTGTTCAGCGATGCCTCCAAACCAGCTCGGCATGCGCCGGCGTAGACGATAGATGCGCGATGCGAGCACACCGCGAGGTGGTGCATCGGCAGTTGTGTTCGGGTCCGGCAAAAACTTGTAGCCGAGGTAAGGGATAAACACCACCGCGGTGATCCAGGATAGCAACAAGGCGATCGTGACCACTTCAAATATGGCCCGGGTGTATTCGCCGGTTCCGGATTTGGCCGTTGCAATGGGTAGAAAGCCTGCCGCTGTAATCAGGGTTCCCGTGAGCATCGGAAAGGCTGTTGAGGTGTAGGCAAACGCCGCCGCGTTCATGCGATCCATGCCTTGTTCCATCTTGATTGCCATCATCTCCACGGCAATGATGGCATCGTCGACGAGCAGGCCAAGACCGAGCACGAGTGCACCCAGCGAAATCTTGTGCAAGCCGATGCCAAAGTAGTACATCGCGGCGAAGGTCATCGCCAAAACCAGCGGAATAGAGATCGCCACGACAAAGCCACTGCGCAAACCCAGCGAAAAAAAGCTGACGAGTAAAACAATCAATACGGCTTCACCGAGAGTGCGCACGAATTCACCGACCGAGCGGCGCACGGCGGCGGGTTGGTCGGCGACCTTGTGCAGATCCAGCCCCAACGGCAGCGTTTTGCCAATGCGTGTGGTGGCCGCTTCAAGGTCATGACCGAGGGCAATGATGTCGCCACCGCTACGCATCGATAGCGCAATGCCTATGGCTTGCTTGCCCTCGAAACGCATGCGCGGCTGCGGTGGATCCACGAAGCCGCGCCTGACCTTGGCAATATCACCGAGACGAAACAGTCGACCGTTGCTGCCACGGATACTGAGTTCTCGAATCGCGGCGATTGAGTCCAAGGCGCCACTCGTGCGCAAGTAAATCCGATCGGTCGCGGTCTCGAAACTGCCTGCGGGAACAATGGCATTTTGCGTCGCCAGGGTTCGCTGCAACTCGGCAAAGCTGACACCGAGCGTGGCCAGCTTGGCGTTGGATGCCTCAACATAGATTTTCGGATCCTGGCGGCCGATCAGTTCAATCTTGGCTACATTGGGAACGCGCAGCAGCTCAAGCTTGATGCGCTCGGCGTAATCGCGCAAATCGCCATCGTCGAACCCCTCACACGTCAAGGCATAGATGTTGCCGAAGGTATCGCCGAACTCGTCGTTGAAAAACGGACCGCGAATATCGGCAGGCAGGGCGTAATGGATATCTGCGACTTTCTTGCGCACCTGATACCAGACATCCGGTACCCGGGCTGGATCAATGGAATCCTTGACCACAAAAAATATTTGCGACTCACCCGGACGCGAGTAACTGCGCAGGTAGTCGAGGTCGGCGATTTCCTGAAGCTTCTTCTCGATCGTTTCGGTGACTTTCTCGGAGACTTCCTCGGCGGTCGCACCGGGCCACTGGGTCTGCACGACCATGACCTTGAAGGTGAACGGAGGATCCTCGGCCTGACCCAATCCGCGGTATGACCAGATACCGATGATCCCGAACAGGATGATCGAGTAGAGGACCAGCGACTGGTTGCGCAGCGCCCAGGACGAAAGATTGAAGGAAGCCATCGCGCAGAGAACCCTTGGTCTGGACCCGTTGAGTTGCTTTATTCCCGGTATTGCCAGGCCGAGTGAGGGTCCTCCTCACTGTGCTGTCGGCGGGGGAGAGGGAGGATCTCCGACAACACAGGAAGAGGGTTTGAAGGTTAAAAGGTGATACGTCGGTTCAAGCTGTCGATCGGGTTGATGATTTCGCCCTCGCGCAAGCGGTGCACGCCTGCGGTGACAATCCAGGCTTGAGCAATCAACCCTTCGCTGATGAACGCGTCGGTTTCGCCGAATCGATCCACCGCGACCGGGATCAAATGCACTTGATGCGTCGCGGTATCAACGCGCCAGAGAGCTGGCTTGCCGTCTTTCTCATAGATGGCACTCAATGGGACGGCAAATCGCCCTTGTGTATCGTCAGATGCAAAATAGACTCTCGCACTTTGTCCCAACCGAGGTTTTCTCGACTCATCTTCGAACGTTACCCGAACACGGAAGGTTCGGGTAATGGCATCGGCGCTGGGCGCAATCTCGCGTACGTGACCGTTGCCACGGGTGCCTGCGTCCGTCCAGAGTTCCACCTGGGCGACTGAGCCAATTTGAATTTGCGAAATAGCTTGTTCAGGAACATCGATTTCAACTTCGCTGGCGCCATCGTGTGCAAGGGTGACCACGGTTTGACCGGCTCCCACGACTTGTCCGGGCTCTGCCGAGACGGCAGTGATAACTCCATCGGCATCAGCGCGCAGTTCCGCATACTTCGCCTGGTTGCGTGCCGCATCAAGCGCTGCTTGAGCTTCAGCGACGTGCGCGCGGGCGGCTTCGAGCGCGTTGGTCTTGGCCTCGAGGCTGAGCTGGCTGACAAAGTTGCGCTTGAGCAGCGTCTGGTAGCGCTCATGTTCCGATTTCGCCAGGCGGTACGCGGCTTGCGCGGA